>CAZDSS010000055.1:0-17952 GCA_964508185.1 uncultured Sphingomonadales bacterium | reverse complement strand
CGGAAAGATGGTCGAAGACCTCGGGCTGCAGGATGTAGCGGCCGATGACGGACAGCGTGGACGGCGCCTTGTCGGGCGCGGGCTTTTCCACGAGGCCGCGGATCTCGACGAGGCGGTCGCGCGTCGCGCCGGGCTCAAGGATGCCGTAGCGGTCCGTATGCTCCCGCGGCACGTCCATGACGCCCACGAGATTGCCGCCGGTCTCGGCGTAAACATCCGCCATCTGCTTGAGGCAGGGCGTATTCCCATGCACCAGATCGTCAGGCAGGATCACCGCGAAGGGTTCATCCCCCACCAGTTCCCGCGCGCACCAGACGGCATGCCCCAGGCCGCGGGCTTCGGGCTGGCGGGTCGCGGAGATTTCGCCCTCTTCCGGCAGGATTTCGGCGAGCTGCCTCAGCGCCTCGACCTTGCCGCGCGCCCTGAGCGCCGCTTCGAGCTCCACCGCGTGATCGAAATGATCCTCCAGCATGGTCTTGCCGCGGCTCGTCACCAGGATGATCTGGCGGATCCCGGCGGCGCGGGCTTCCTCGACCGCGTACTGGATCAGCGGCTTGTCCACGACGGGAAGCATTTCCTTGGGCATCACCTTGGTCGCGGGCAGGAAGCGGGTGCCAAGGCCGCCGACGGGGATCACGGCTTTGCGGATGGGTTTCATGAAGTCCGTCAATATGGGCTCGGGATCAGGGGTCTGTGCGGCATCAGGCGTCGTCCGGTCGGTCTTCGATGCGGAACGGCGTGTCGGAGGCGCTGAGATAATGGCGCGTCAGCGCCTTGCCCAGTTCCACCGCAGGCTGGTCGTAGGGGTCCACATCGAAGAGATGGGCGGCGATCACCGTCTCCAGCATGAAATGCATCATCAGCGCGCCGAGGCTGCGCTCGTTCACCTGTTTGACGCGGATATGGCGCAACGGCCGGCGGCGCTGGGCCAGGGCCTCGACGGTCGCAAGGCCCTCGGCGGTCACCAGGTCGCCGATGGTGCGCCCGGCGAGATAGGCGAGCTTGGGATCATCCACGAGCGCGGAATCGATCACCGGCCCTTCGCCGCTCTGATCCGTGGTGATGATGGTGAAGAACTTGTCGGTGGGGCCGTCGAGGAAGAGCTGCAGCTGGCTGTGCTGGTCGACGGGGCCGAGCGCGCGCATGGGCGTGGTGCCGTTTCCTTCCTTGCCGAGGCTTTCGGCCCAGAGCTGCTGGTACCAGGCGGCGAAGCCGTCGAGCCGGCCCTCATAGGGCATGAGGACGTTGATGTTGATGTTGCGCGTCTTCATGAGCGCATAGATGAGGCCGGCGCCGACAGCGGCCGGAACCTCGTCGGGCTTCGTCGCATGCAGCGCCTGCGACAGGACCTGCTCCGCCCCCTCGCGGAAGGCGACCACATCGAGATCGGCGATCAATGCGGGCAGCAGGCCGACGATGGAAAAGACCGAAAAACGCCCACCGAGCCGCGGGTCGTGATTGTGGATCGGCAGGTTCCAGTTCTTGGCGAAGCGGCGCAGCGGGCTTTCCCCCGGCTGCACGATCACCGTGAAATGGCATGCAAGCTCGTGCTTCGGCACGCGAAGGCGCAACGCCGAGAAGCAGGTGATGAGCTGGGCGAGGGTTTCGGCCGTGTTCCCCGACTTGGAAATGACCAGGAAATGGGTCCGCTTCAGATTGAGGTCGCGCAGGAACGCGGTCATGCTGTGGGGCCCGAGATTGTCGGGGAAATGGAGGCGCGTCACCGCCTCGTCCCGCGACACCTGGGGGCCCTTGAGGGCGGAGAGCGCCTGGGCGCCAAGACTCGATCCGCCGATGCCGAGGATGACCACGTCGTTGAACCGCGACTTGATGCGGTCGGCCAGTTCCTTGATTCCGTTGAGATCGTCGCGCTCGCCCGGCAGGCGGAGAAAGGGCAAGCCCTCCTCGTATCCCGTGCGCAAGGCGCCCAGCGCCTGTTCGAGCCGGGTCACCTCGTGCGGCAGGTTGGGTATCGGGTTGGCGATATGCTGCTGATACAAGGTGATGAACCTGTTGATGTCGGGGCGAATGTCCCGGCCATTTTCGAAGGGTCCTGGCTCCATATAGTTCAATCGCGCCGAGCTTTGCAAATTCTTATTGAAATATGACGGGCCCATGGCACTAATCTGGAAGCCCCAGATACTCACGGAAAGCCGCAGCTCTTGTCTCGCATCGCATATGTCGACGGCCAGTATGTGCCCCACCGCCTGGCCCAGGTTCCCATCGAAGATCGGGGCTACCAGTTTGCGGACGGCGTCTATGAGGTCTGCGCCGTATTCAACGCGCGGATCCTTGACGAAGATCCCCATCTCGATCGGCTGGAGCGTTCGCTGAACGAGATCCGCATTCCAAGCCCCATGCCGCGCAAGGCGCTATCCTTCGCCATGGCCGAGCTGGTGCGGCGCAACCGGGTGCGGAACGGCATGATCTATCTGCAGGTGACGCGCGGCGTCGCCCGCCGCGACCATCCGTTCCCGAAAGACGCGCGCCCCATGCTGGTGATGACTGCAAAGAGCATGGATTTCGCGCAGGTGATCGCCCGCGCCGAGAAGGGCGTCAAGGTGATGACCCATGCCGACATGCGCTGGTCGCGCTGCGACGTGAAGACTGTCGGCTTGTTGCCCAACGTGCTCGCCAAGCAGGCGGCGCGGGAAGCGGGGGCTTACGAAGCCTGGCTCGTGGACCGCGACGGATATGTGACCGAAGGCAGCTCCACCAACGCCTGGATCGTCAACGGGGACGGGGTTCTGGTCACCCGGCCGCTCGCCAACGACATCCTGCCGGGCATCACCCGCCAGGGCCTGATCGCCCTCGCGCGTGAACGCCAGATCCGCGTGGAGGAACGCCCCTTCACGGTGGACGAGGCGCTGTCGGCGAAAGAAGCCTTCTTCACCAGCACCACGGCCTTCGCCATGCCGGTCGTCTCCATCGACGGCAAGACCATCGGCGACGGCAAGCCGGGGCCGGTGACGCGCCGCCTCATCTCCCTCTACTGGGAAAAGGTGATGGCGGAGACCGGCCTCAGGCGGAGCGACCTGCCCGCGATCCCCGCCTGAGGGTGCGGCCGGATCAGCGCCGCTCCGGAGGGGGCGGCGGCATCAGTTCCCGCCGGTGCTCGTGCTTGCGGATATGCTCGCCCCAGCGCAGGTTCAGGTGACGGCGCTCGTCCACCGGCAGCTCGCGCGCGATCTCCAGCGTCGCCTCGTGAATCTCCTCCTGGATCGCGCCGTTATGGCGGCGGATCTGCTGCAGCACGTCGGCGACGGCGGCCTCATCCAGGGGATCGGTGCCGAGCAGGTCCTGAAGCTCGGCCTTGGCCTGCCGCAGTTCCCGCATATGGGCGCGCAGGTTCTTGCCGTGGGCGCGCATGGTGTTGCGCACCACTTCCTGCGCCTCGGGCGACAGTTCCTCCATGGCGTGATGCAGGGCCACATGCGGCCCGACGAGCCGCGGCTCGGGGAAGAGCGCGCGCGCCGCGAGGAACCCCAGGAGCAGGAGATTGAGGGCGAGGGACAGGACGAGCACGATTCTCATGGGCTTGCCGTTGCCGGTGCGATCCATGTCAGGGCTCCCCGATGAGCGCGGCGAGCGACGTCTCGTCGCCATAGCCGACGATATAGGCGCTGAAATCCGGCCCTTCGTCCACGGGCACGAAGCCGACGTCCGCAACCCCGATGGTGAAGCCGATCACCACGGCGGCGGCAAGTCCCGCCATTTGCGGCCAGAAGCCCGCGAAGCTTTCCCGCCAGGCGGCGAACAGCGGGCGGCGCGCCGGGGCTGGCCGGGCTTCGGGCATGTGGGTTGCGGCGAGGACGCGGGCCCTGAGGCTTTGGGGCGCGGCTATGGCCGGCGCTTCCGCGATCAGGCGGTCGATCCGCGCCTGTTCCGCAAGGAGCGCGCGGGCCGCGTCCGACCGGGCCAGCAATGCTTCGCCTGCCGCGCGGTCGGCGGCGGGCCAGGCGCTCATTTCGGCGCCGTGGCGGGCGATCAGGATTTCAAATTCCTCGAGCGTCATTTCATGACTCCTCACGGGGCATCATTCCTCACGATCGGCGTTCCCTCTCGTTGTTCTGTTCCGCTTCGGACGCAAGCGTCTGGGCCAGTTGCCGCCGCGCCCGGACGAGCAGGGCCTCGAGACCCTTCACGCCTAGATTCATGATCTCGGCCGCCTCCCGGTTGCTCAGACCCTGGTAGTAGCAGAGCAGGACCGCGGCGCGCTGGCGTTCGGGCAGGCGCGCAAGGGCCGCGGCCACGCGATCCTCCCGCAGGCGCCGGGCGGCCAGCTCCTCCGGCCCGGGGGCGTCGCTCTCCATCTCCGCCACCGTATCGAGGCCGACCGTCCGGCGGCGGCGGATGACGTCGATGCAGAGGTTGTAGACGATGCGGAAGAACCAGGGCGCGAACCGCCCCCGCTCCGCCTGCCATCGTCCCGCCTCGCGCCACAGCTTCAGGAACGCTTCCTGGACCGCATCCTCGGCCTCGGTGGGATTGCCGAGAAGGCGCGTCGCGAAGGCATAGGCCCGGTCCGAATGGCGGTCGAGCAGAAGGGCAAGGGCGTCCCGATCCCCGCGCGCGACCCGGCGAACGAGGTCTTCGTCACTCTGTTGCTCGTTCCCGGTCGTCAGCGTATCGGCCACCGCACTCGTCTGTCTGCTCATCGTCCCCCACGGGCTCGGCCCGATTGTGGCGGCATATGAGCTCATACTCAATATACGAACGGCCGGCGCAAATCCTGCGCCGGCCGCCGAACCTGGCGATCAGGGGATGCGGCCTACTTCACTTCCCAGGTCCGGCCCGCCCGCAGCAGCGCGTTGAGGTCCGGCGCGGGCTTGGCCGCCCTGGCGGTCTCGAGCTGGGCATGGACGGCGCGCTCATAGGTCGGCGCCGGGTTGCAGTAGATGACCCCGAGCACCACGGGGAAGCGCGGCGTCTCGAGATTGAGGAGGAGGTGGGCCAAGGTCTTGTTGGTCTCGTCATGGACGAGGATGTCCGCTTCGGTGACGCCGTACTCGCCGACAATCACCGGCTCAAGCTCGAGCGTTCCGGGCTTCAGGCGGATGCCGCGGTTCTTGTCCTTGCCGTAGATCATGGGCTTGCCGTGCTCCAGATGGAGCTGGCTGTCGGCGGCGACCGCCTTGTCGGTGAAGCTTTCGAACACGCCGTCGTTATAGACGATGCAGTTCTGGTAGATCTCGACGAAGGACGCGCCCTTGTGGGCATGGGCCCGGGCGAGGATGCCGGGCAGATCCTTCTGCGCCGTATCGATGCCGCGGGCGATGAAGCGCGCCCCGGCGCCGAGCGCGAAGGCGCAGGGCGATACGGGCGCGTCCACCGAGCCGAGCGGGGTCGAGGGCGAGCGGGTGCCCATGCGCGAGGTCGGCGAATACTGGCCCTTGGTGAGGCCGTAGATCTCGTTGTTGAAGAGCAGGATCTGGATGTCCAGATTGCGCCGCAGCACATGGAGCAGATGGTTGCCGCCGATGGACAGGCCGTCGCCGTCGCCGGTCACGAGCCAGACGTCGAGCTCGGGATTGGTGAGCTTGATGCCGGTGGCGAAGGCGGGCGCGCGGCCGTGGATCGTATGGAACCCGTAGGTCGCCATGTAATAGGGGAAGCGCGACGAGCAGCCGATCCCGGAGACGAAGACGGTGTTCTCGGGCTTCGCCTCGATGTCGGCGAGGGTCTTCTGCACCGCCTTCAGGATCGCATAGTCGCCGCAGCCCGGGCACCAGCGCACTTCCTGGTCGGTGGCGAAATCCTTGGGCTGGAGTTTGACGGGCTGGTTCATGGCTCTCCGGCTCCTGTCACTGGCTGAGGCTGCGGATGGCGTTCAGGATCTCGGCGATCTTGAACGGCTGACCCGATACTTTGTTGAAGGGCTGCGCCGGCAGCAGATATTCGCTGCGCAGCAGGGTGACGAGCTGGCCCGTATTCATTTCGGGAACCAGGATCTTGTCGAACCCGCCGAGCAGTTCGCCGAGATTGGTCGGCAGCGGCCAGATATGGCGGATATGGATGTGGCTGACGTCGATGCCTTCGCGGATCGCGCGACGCACCGCCTGCTGGATCGGGCCGTAGGTGGAGCCCCAGCCGACGACCGCAAGCTTGCCGCGCTCGTTGCCCGCTTCCACCTTCTGCAGCGGCAGGTCGCGGGCCACACCCAGAACCTTGTTGCGCCGGACGTCGGTCATGCGCTGGTGGTTCTTGGGATCATAGGAGATGTGCCCGCTGTCATAGCCCTTCTCGATGCCGCCGATGCGGTGGATGGTGCCGGGCGTGCCCGGAACCGCCCAGACCCGGGCCAGGGTTTCGGGATCGCGCAGGAACGGGTGGAAGCCTTCGGGATCGGTGTGGAGCTTCACCGGGAACGGCGTGAATTCATTGAGGTCCGGAAGCTTCCACGGCTCCGCCGCATTGGCGATGTAACCGTCGGAGAGCAGCATGACGGGAGTCATGTATTTGGTCGCAATCCGCGCGGCCTCGATCGCAAGATCGAAGCAGTCCGAAGGCTTGGCCGCGGCGAGGACCACGAGCGGCGCATCGCCGTTGCGGCCGAACACCGCCTGATAGAGGTCGGACTGTTCGGTCTTGGTCGGCATGCCGGTGGACGGCCCCGCGCGCTGGGTGTTGACGATGACGAGCGGCAGTTCGGTGGAGATCGCAAGACCGATCGCCTCGGTCTTGAGGGCGATGCCCGGGCCGGAGCTCGAGGTCACGCCCAGGGCCCCGGCATAGGACGCGCCGATCGCAGCGCAGACCGCCGCGATCTCGTCCTCCGCCTGGAAGGTCTGGATGTTGAATTCCTTCATCTGGGACAGATGATGGAGGACGGGCGACGCCGGCGTGATGGGATAGGAGCCGAAGAACAGGGGAAGGTTCGCAAGCTGCGCCCCCGCCGCAAGACCCCAGGCCAGGGCCTGACCGCCGGTCACGGTGCGGTAGGTGCCCGGGGCGAGATCCGCCTTGCCGATGGCATAGCGCTTGAGGACGCCCGACAGCTCGGCGGTCTCGCCATAGGCGTGACCGGCATTGAGCGCCGCGATGTTGGCCTGGGCGATCTCCGGGCGCTTGGCGAACTTGGCGTTCAGCCAGTCGATGATGGGCTGGCGCGGGCGGCCGAACATCCACAGCATGAGACCGAGGGTCCACATGTTCTTGGACCGCACCGCTTCCTTGTTGGAAAGCCCGAATTCCTTCACCGAGTCGAGGGTGAGGGAGGTGATGTCGAGCTCAAGCACCTGATACTTGGCGAGAAGGTCGGTGCGCAGCGGATTTTCGGCGTAGCCCGCCTTCACCAGGTTGCGCTCGGTGAAGGCGCCCGAGTCGACCACCACCATGCCGCCTTCGCGCAGGTCCGCGAGATTGACCTTGAGCGCCGCCGGGTTCATGGCCACCAGCACGTCGGGCGCATCGCCCGGCGTCTGCACGCGGGTGGAGCCGAAATTGATCTGGAACGCGGACACGCCGAAGGTCGTGCCGGCGGGAGCCCGGATTTCCGCCGGGAAGTCCGGGAAGGTGGAAAGGTCGCTTCCCTCAAGCGCCGTGGACACGGTGAACTGGGAGCCCGTGAGCTGCATCCCGTCGCCGGAGTCGCCGGCAAAGCGGATGACGACGGACTCGAGTTCACCGACCTCGCGATCGGTCGCGACATTTTGCTGAATATTCATTGCAGATCCAACCTCTGGAAAGGCGCGCCCGCCGGCGCTTTAGCCACGGTCATCCTCTAACCCATCCGCCCGGCAAAAGCAAAGAGAATGTATAATTGTACAAATTACAATTATTTAGCGTGAATTTGCCTTAACTCTTTCGTTACCACTACGGAAATAAACTTTCTGAACCTCAACCCGAGAAGCGAGAGCATCCATGCTGGCCGAGGGCCGACGCCTTCAATCTATGTCCCCGCGCGGCATTCCGTCCGCCCGATCGCTGTTGACGGATCCCGTGGTGGTCGCGGATCTGAGGGAAGCCGGCCTGTCGCTTCACCACCTCCATACGCTTGCGCGCTGTTTTTCCTGCGCTCTCCTTGCGCATAACGACAATCTGCCGCCGCCGGTTGGGCGCTGAGGACGGATAATCCGGCTGTCGTCAAACCCTTGCCCGGCGTGGGGGCTCGCCTCGACAATGGCAACGGCCCATGACATAAGCATACGCCGAAGGCCTTTCAATGTGGAGAGGCGCCGGTGACGGGTGAAACTTGCGCCGCCGTGCTTCCCTTGCGGCGACACGGACTCCGGCGCGTCGGGAGGGGGGATGTCCGATCAGCTGCGGAGCGGTGACGGCGACGAGGCGGGCTTCCGCGCGCTGAATGCGCGCATGTGGCGGCTTTCGGGCCCCATCATCCTCGCCAACTCATCGACACCTCTCCTCGGCGCCGTGGATACGGCCGTCATGGGGCACCTGCCCGATCCCCGCTATCTCGGCGCGATCGCCATCGGCTCCCTCATCTTTTCCTTTCTCTACTGGGGTCTCGGCTTCCTCCGGATGGGGACGACGGGGCTCACCGCCCAGGCCTTCGGCGCCTGGCGCGCGGCTGCGGACGAGATCCATGCCCGGGGGATCGGCGCGGTCTTCGCGCGGGCGTCCCTTCTGGCCTTTGCCCTCGCGGCCGCTGTGCTGTTGCTGCAATGGCCCATCGGCGTGATCGCGCTTCCCCTTTTCGGCGCGGAGGATGCGGTCGAAAGCCTGGCGCGCGACTATTACCGCATCCGCATCTGGAGCGCGCCTGCGGCGCTCATGAATTTCGTGGTGCTCGGCTGGCTCCTCGGCACCCAGCGGGCGGGCACGGCCCTTGTGGTCCAGGTGGCGCTCAATGTCCTGAATGCGGGGCTGGACGTCCTGTTCGTCGTTGGCTTCGGCTGGGGGGTGCGCGGCGTCGCCGCCGGCACGCTCATCGCGGAATATGCGGCGGCGACCCTGGGCGTGCTGCTGGTCGCCCGCATCCTGCGGCGGCGCATGGGGCTCAGGCTCGGCGCGCTCGCGGCGCCCGACCTTCTCTTTCACATGCCCGCCCTGCGCCGCCTGCTTGCGGTCAATCTCGACATCTTCATCCGCACCGTCTGCCTTCTCGCCGCCTTCGCCGTCTTCACCGCGACGGGGGCGCAGTTCGGCACCACCATCCTTGCGGCGAACGCCGTCCTCATGAACTTCATGATGTTCATGTCCTACGGCCTCGACGGCTTCGCCTTCGCGGCGGAGGCGCTGGCGGGCGCGGCCAAGGGCGGGCGGGATCTCGTGGCCTTCCGGCGGATCGTCGCGGTGACGAGCCTCTGGGCCGTTGTCGCCGCGGGGGTTTACGCCCTCGTCTACGGGATCTTCGGCGCCCACATCGTGGCGCTGCTCACCGACATCGCCGCCGTGCGGGAGACGGCGGGGGCCTATCTTCCCTGGGCCGTAGCCCTTCCGCTCGTCGCCGTCTGGAGCTTCCAGCTCGACGGCATCTTCATCGGGCTCACCCGCACGCGGGAAATGCGCAACAGCATGATCCTGTCCCTCGTCCTCTTTCTCGGCTGCCTTGCGCTCACCAGGGACATGTTCGGCAATCACGGCCTGTGGGGCGCATTCACCCTGTTCATGGGGCTCCGCGCCCTGACCCTCGGCCGCTACTATCCCCGGCTTCGCCAGGAATTCGCCTGAGCCTGCGGATCAGAGGAGGCTCAGCACGTTCTCCGGCGGCCGCCCGATCACGGCCCTGTCGCCCGCGACCACGATCGGCCGCTCGATGAGGATGGGATTTTCCACCATGGCGGCGATCAGCTGGTCGTCCGAAAGCTCCGGATTGTCGAGGCCGAGCGCCTTGTAAGGCTCCTCGTTCCGCCGCATCACCTCCCGCGGACCCTTGCCGAGGCGGGCGAGAATGGCCTTGAGGGTGGCCGCATCCGGCGGCGTCTTCAGATATTCGACGACCTTCGGGCTATGCCCCCGCTCCTCGATGAGCGCGAGCGTCTGCCGCGACTTGGAACAGCGGGGATTGTGATAGATGACCAGATCCATGTGACGTCACTCCTCTCTATGGCCCCGTTTTTATAAGGCGCTTGCTGACCGAGGCAAGGGCTGCAACCGCGATTGCAAGTCATTCGCAAAATTGTTGACAATGACTCGCAATAGCGATATTCCTTTCTTCACGGACCACATAGTCCCGGGGTTGAGAAGGTCACGCGCATGTATGTCTGCATCTGCAATGCCCTGAGCGAGAAGAAGCTTCGCGAAGCCGCGAGCGTCCTCGGCAGTTCCGCGACCGCCTCCGAACTCTTCCGGAGCCTCGGCAGCCGCCCGCAATGCGGCAAATGCGTGTCCTACGCTCTCGACCTCTATCGCGAGCAGTGCCGTAGCCTCGCTTCGGCCTGAACCTCGCGAATCCGGCGCCCTCCCGCCCGCAGGACGCCGCCGACAATTCGGGATCCGGCGCTCCGGTTGACCTGCCGTCAGCCGGGGCATAGTCTTGTCTGCATATTCCCCCCGATCTGTGTGTTTCATCCTGTGTGTTTCAAGGGAGCATGACGCGATGCAGGGCGATCCCGAAGTCATCAAGATTCTCAACCATGTGCTCAGGAACGAGCTGACGGCGATCAATCAGTACTTCCTGCATTATCGCATGCTGAAGCATTGGGGCTTTCATCGCCTGGCGCACAAGGAATACGAGGAATCCATCGACGAGATGAAGCATGCGGACCGGCTGATGGAACGCATCCTGTTCCTCGAAGGCCTGCCGAACCTGCAGCATCTCGATCGTCTGCGCATCGGCGAGAATGTGCGGGAGATCCTTGAAAGCGATCTCGCCCTCGAACATGACGCCATTCCGGTCCTGCGCGAAGGCATCGTCTATTGCGAGTCGGTGAAGGACTTCGTCTCGCGCGAGATCCTGGTCGACATCCTCGAGTCCGAGGAAGAGCATGTGGACTGGCTCGAGACCCAGCTCGAGCTCTTCGACAAGCTCGGCGAGCAGAATTACCTGCAGAGCCAGGTGGGCGACATCTCGTAAATTTCGCGACCTTCGCAAAGAAGAAGGGCGGCGTCCCGAGGGTGCCGCCCTTTGTGTTGAAGCGTCGGGATGGAGGTCAGCGCCAGCCCACCCGGTCGAAGATCATCATGGCCTCGCGGCCGAATTTCGCGTAGGTCGGCAGGGGCGTGGTATTGGCCTCGAAACTGCCGTGTCTCCTGACCACGGGAGCCGGCTCGACCCCTTCGCGCATGGGATATTCATAGATGATGTTGGCGTAGATCTGCTGCGCCTTCTCGCTCACCATGAATTCCAGAAGCTTGATGGCTTCCGCCTTGTTGCGGGCGCTCTTGGTGACGCCGCCGCCGCTCACGTTCACATGGACGCCGCCCTTGCCGCCCTGGTTGGGCCAGAAGATGGCGACCTTCTCCGCCGCCTGCCGGTCGGCGCTGCCTTCGGGCTCCGAGATCATGCCGAAATAGTAGTAGGTGTTGGCGATGCCGATGTCGCATTCGCCGGCCGCCACGGCCTTGATCTGGTCGCGGTCGCCGCCCTGGGGCCGCCGCGCAAGATTGCCGACCAGCTTGCGCGCCCATTCCTCCGCCGCCTTGGCGCCGTTACGGGAGATGAGATCGGCGACCAGGGACTGGTTGTAGACCGCGGACGAGGAGCGGACGCAGATCCGACCCTTCCATTTGGGATCCGCCAGATCTTCATAGGTGGAAAGCTCGCTCTCCTTCACCCGGTCGGGGGCATAGAAGATCACCCGCGCCCGCTTGGAGACGCCGAACCACATGTTCTCGTCGTCGCGATAGGTCGCGGGAATGGCCTGTTCGAGAATTTCCGACTGCACGGGCTGCAGGACGCCCGCTTCCTTGGCCATCACCAGCCGCGCCACGTCGGCGGTGAGCAGCACGTCCGCCGGACTGTTGGCGCCCTCGGCCTTGAGCCGCTCCAGGAGCGCCTCGGCCTTGCCGCTCACCAGATTGGTCTTGATGCCTGTCTCCTTGGTGAAGGCTTCGAGAATGGGCCGAATCAGCACTTCCTCGCGATAGGAATAGATATTGACGCTGGCGGCATGGGCCGCGGCGGGAAGCACTGCCGCCATCGACACCGCAACCAGGGCCGCGGCGCGCCGCAACCGTCCCATGAACAGTTTCATGACTGTGGTCCTTCAAAGCTGTTGGCTTGAAGGAGCTTAGCGAGGGCGGAAAGTTGTTGCAACAGCAATTGCGAACTATTTGCAAGTTCGTCGGTCACGGCCGATGATCGGCGCCCACGGCCTCACGGATGCTGGCGAAGCCGTCGGCCTTGATGAGGCCCGCGAGATCCCGCGCGATGCGGAGCGCAAGGTCCGGGCCCGCATAGACCATGCCGGAATAGAGCTGCACGAGAGACGCGCCCGCCCGGATGCGGGCATAGGCGTCGGCGCCGCTTGCGATCCCCCCGACGCCGATCAGGGGCACCCTGCCCTTCGTATGCCCGTAGAAATCACGCAAGACCTCGGTCGCAAGGGGCTTGAGGGGTGCGCCGCTGAGACCGCCGGTTTCCCGGGCCTGCGGGCTCCTGAGGCTTGCCGGGCGGCTGATGGTGGTGTTCGACACGATGATCCCGTCGACGCCGTGGCGCAGCAGGATCTCCGCCATCTCCGCCCGTTCCGCGGGCTCGAGATCGGGGGCGACCTTGACCAGAAGCGGCATGGGGCGGCCGTTCCCGCCCGCCGCGTCATGGGCCGCGGCGCGCGCCGAGATCACCCTGCCGAGCAGGCGATCGAGGGCCTCCGCCTTCTGCCAGGCGCGAAGTCCCGGCGTGTTGGGCGAGGAGATGTTGACCGTGAAATAGTCCGCAAGGCCGTAGAAGCCGCGGATGCCGGTCTC
Source organism: uncultured Sphingomonadales bacterium (assembly GCA_964508185.1). Lineage (GTDB taxonomy): Bacteria > Pseudomonadota > Alphaproteobacteria > Sphingomonadales > Govanellaceae > CAZDSS01. Next base: position 5,139 of record CAZDSS010000055.1, on the reverse strand, counting down.
GTAATCGGCGGCCATGTCGGCGCTGTCCTTGTTGGCCCCGATATTGATGCCGAGGATGCCGCCGCGGCCTGCCGCCCGGCGGGCGAGAAGGCGCCGCCGCGCCGCTTCCATCCCCTGATTGTTGAAGCCGAGGCGGTTGATTACCGCGCGATCCTCCACCAGGCGGAACATGCGCGGGCGGGGATTGCCGTCCTGGGGCCGCGGCGTCACCGTCCCCGCCTCCACGAAGCCGAAGCCCTGGGCCAGCATGGCGTCCGGCACCTCGGCGTTCTTGTCGAACCCGGCGGCAAGGCCCACGGGGCTCGGAAAGCGCAGGCCCCAGTGGCTGCTCTCGAGCACCGGATCAAAGGTGACACGGGGCCGCGGCACGAGGCCGAGCTTCAGGGCGCGGATCGCAAGGCCGTGGGCGGTCTCCGCCTGCAGGCTGAAAAAGAGAGGCCGGGCGAGATCATAGAGATGGGACATGAACGTGATCCGGAATGACGAAGGCGCCGTCCGCCCCGCGGCGAAGGCGCAGGCGCTCGACGACGGCGCGCCAGGGCAAGGGCGCATGAAGATGGGGGAACAATTCGCCGCCGCGGGACGGCTCCGCCCGTAACGCGCCGGGCGGAAGGGCCGCGGCCTCGACGCGGAGCAGGACGACCTCGTCCGCATCCCGAAAGTGGCAGGCGAGGGTGCCCGCGACCTGACGGCCGTAAGAGAGGTGAATGAAGCCGTCGCGCCGGTCGAGCGCGGTGCCGTGGAAGGATCGAGCGTCGGCCCGTTCGGCCGCCGCCGCCTCGTCCCGCCGCAAGATCTTGTACAAACTTTCGGTCATGCCCGCAGAGCCCTGCCTGATGTGGCGGGACCATAGCGAAAAGCGCGCGGGCTGGAAAGCGTCACCCGCCGCCGTCAGTCGGCGGCCTGCAGCTCCTCTGTGGCGAAGCTGCCGGCGATCGCCTTCACCACCTCAAGGGTGCGCTTGCGGAGGACCGGGTCGGGAATGCGGTAGTAGGCGCGGATGAGCTCCATGGTCTCGCGGCGCGACAGCTGATCCTCGGCCTCATAGGGCTCCTGCTGCGGATGGGACATGCCGCGCACCGGGGCCGCATCCTCGGGCAGGCCCTCGTAGAAGAAGGTGATGGGCACGTCCAGCACCCTGGAGATCTGGTAAAGGCGGCTCGCCCCCATGCGGTTGGTGCCGCGCTCGTATTTCTGGATCTGCTGGAAGGTGAGATTGACCGCCTCGCCCAACTTTTCCTGGCTCATGCCGAGGAGCGTCCGGCGCAGGCGCAGCCGCGCGCCCACATGGACGTCCACCGGGTCTGGTTTCGCTTTCAAGATTCGCCCCCCATTGCGAATTGCGCGATTCTGCTTCCGCCTCGGAGCCATCAGACTGGCGACGCAACGCGGCCACCCGGCGTATTCTGCCCGCGTCCTCAGCGGCGACTCAACCGCCGCGCGAGCAGAACGAGTATAGCCAAGAGGCCGAAGTAACTCCAATCACCTGCACGAGCAAATAGCGTCGGACTTTCTAGTTTTACGGGCAGGTCGCTGTCAATGAATCCGCTCCGGCCGAGAGCGAGGGAATGCCAGATCCGGCCGTGCCCGTCGATCACCGCGGAAATGCCCGTGCCTGCGGCGCGGACCACCGGCAGCCCTTCCTCGACGGCGCGGAACTGGGCGGTGACGAGATGCTGGTAGGGGCCGCTGCTGCGGCCGTACCAGCCGTCGTTGGTGATGTTCAGGATCCAGTCGGGGCGCGCATTCCGAGGCACTACCGCAGCGGGAAAAATCACCTCATAGCAGACGAGGGGCGAAAAGCTCGGGAGACCCTCAAGGTCGATGACCGTGGGACCGGGCCCGGGGGTGAAATCGATGCTGGACGGCACGAACCGGCCAAGGCCCAGGAGGCCCAGAAGCCCGCGCAGGGGCACATATTCCCCGAACGGCACCAGATGGCTCTTGTCATAGGACGCCTGCACATTGGCGAGGCCGTCGATCACGAACAGGCTGTTGGCGATCACGGGCGTGCCGTCCGGCTCGTATTCGAGCCGGGGCGCGCCGGTGATGACGAAGCCGCCCTCGGGCACCACGTCGGCGATGAGGAAGCGGCGGGAGACTTCCTCGTTGAGGAAATAGGGCACGGCCGTTTCGGGCCAGATGATATGGGTCACCGGCTTGCGCGCGGGCTTTGCGGAGAGCTCCAGATGGCGGATGAAGTTCTCCGACAGGCGGTCGCGCCGCCATTTCTCCTGCTGCTTCACATTGGCCTGGACGATGCGCAGGCGAATGTCGGGCACGGCGGCATCGGTCGCGCCGCCGAGACGCCAGGCCCCGCCCGCCCAGAGGAGGGCGACGGCAAGCGTGGATGCGATCAGGGGCCCGAAGCGCCCCGCCCGCGTGCGGCGGCCAAGGCCCGCGGCGGGAAGGACGGCGATCAGGACCGTCACCACAGAAAGCCCGTAGCTTCCCCAGAGGGACGCCGACTGGAACAGGGCGGGGCTGAAGGCCCAGACGGAGCCCATGAGGTTCCAGGGGAAGCCCGTGAAAAGATGCCCGCGCAGCCATTCCGCCACGCCCCAGAGGGCGGCGAAGGCGATGGCAAGGGCGACGCCGTGCGCCAGGCGGGAAAAATCGAGCCGCGCGGCGAAGAGCCGGGTCGCGAGGGCCGCGAGGCCCGGGAATGCCGCCATGACGGCGGCGACCCCGATCACCGCCGGCACGCCCGCCCAGTCGCTGACGTCCTCGTTCACCATGAAGGCGATGCCGATCCAGTAGAGGCCGGCGAGAAAATGACCGAAGCCGAACCACCAGCCGTCGCCGAAGGCCTGGCGCGGCTTTCGCGCCGTCGCCGCCAGCAGCATCAGGAGGGGCAGGGACAACAGAAGGACCGGCACCGCATGGACGGGCGGCAGGGCGAGGGTCGCGAGCACGCCTGCGGGAAAGGCCATCGCGCGCCGCCGCCATGGGGAGCGCGCGCCGAGCCAGGCGACGACGCCCGTCTCACCCGTCATGCGGAGACCCCCCAAGGCAGGCGGGCCGCCACGGGCTCAGCCGTCATGGGGGATGTTCTCCTCGATACGCACGCGCAGCTTCTTGAGCCGCCGCGGATCGGCGTCCAGCACCTCGAAGCTGAGGCCGGCGCCGTTGCTGATGATCTCGCCCTTCTGCGGCACGCGGCCGGCGAGGGCCGTCACCAGGCCGCCGACGCTGTCCACTTCCTCAAGCTCCTCGCTGGTGCGGAGCTTGCGGTCGAGGGCCTTTTCGAGATCCTCCACGTCGAGCCGCGCCCCGGCCTCGAAGGTATGGGGGTCGATGGGCGTCAGGCCGTCATTGTCCTCGTCGTCGGTATCATGCTCGTCCTCGATGTCGCCGACGATCTGCTCCACCAGGTCCTCGATGGTGACGATGCCGTCGGTGCCGCCGTATTCGTCCACCACCACCGCCATGTGGATACGGGTCGCGCGCATCTTCACGAGGAGATTGGGAAGCCGCATGGAGGAGGGCACGAACAGGATGGGGCGCAGGATGTCGGCGATGCCCTTGTCCCCGTTCCCGTCGCGGGCGGCGAGCAGGCGGAACACGTCCTTGATATGGACCATGCCGCTCACGTCGTCGAGCGCGCCGCGATAGACCGGCATGCGGGAGACTTCGGCTTCCGCGAAGATCTTAACGAGATCGTCGAGTCCCGTTTCGGCTTCGACCGCGGTGATGTCCGCGCGCGGCACCATGATGTCCTCGACGCGGAGATCGGCGAAGGCCAGGGTCTTGAGAAGAAGGGCGTGTTCCTCGCGGTCGAAGGCGTCGTCGCCCTCGCTTGCATGCTCCTCAAGCACCTCCTCGATGCTTTCGCGGAGCGAGCCCTCGCCGGAGCGCCCCGAAAAGAGGCGCTTCAGGCGGCCGATAATACTTTGAGGATCGGCGTCCTTGGAATTCGACGCCTGGGCAGATGGGTCGTCAGTCATTGCACTGCTTGTCTGTTGCCATTCCGTCTATGTGACCCTCCGGCGCCTGCCGTTCCGGGTCATAGGGATCGGGAACGCCGAGCCGCGCCAGTATCCGCGCCTCAAGCCGTTCCATGATTTCGGCTTCGTCGTCATCGACGTGATCATAGCCGAAAAGGTGAAGAAATCCGTGCACGACGAGATGCCGGAAATGATCGATGGGCGCCTTGCCCTGGGCCTCGGCCTCCCTGAGCAGGGTTTGCAGCGCAAGGGCGAGATCGCCCGCCGTGACCTCGGTTCCGGGCGGAAGCCAGGCGGGCCGCTCGCCGCGGCGGAGGCCCTCGAGTTCATCCGGGTCCAGCGCGGGGAAGGACAGGACGTTGGTGGGCTTGTCCATGCCGCGGAAGCGCCTGTTGAGGTCGCGGATCGCATCGTCGTCCACGAGCGCCACGCTCACCTCGATCGCGGGAAGGTCGCTGCCGATGAAGTCGAGCGCCGCATGCAGCGTCTCGACGCAGGCATCGACCGCTCCTGGAATGCCGCTGTCCCAGCCGTCGCATTCGACGGAAATGTCAACGATGAGGGATCCGTCCTCCGCCGGTGGCAAGGGGTCCTCGAATTCCTCCATATGGGACGCAAGATCGGACACGATGTCAGGCCTCGCTTTCGGCGGCGGGCTGATCGTCCGTGCCGTCGCCCGTCTGCGCGGCGCGGGCCCGCGCCTTCTCGTCCGCGCGGTCGTAGGCGGCGACGATGGCGCCGACCAGGGCATGGCGCACCACGTCCTCGGGCGCGAAGCGCACCACGGCGATCCCCGGAATGTCGCCGACGATCCGGAGCGCATGATTGAGCCCCGACTGGCTGACGGAGGGCAGGTCCGTCTGGCTCGGGTCGCCCGCCACCACCATCTGGCAGTTCTCGCCCAGGCGGGTGAGAAACATCTTCATCTGCATGGGCGTCGTGTTCTGCGCCTCGTCCAGGATGACCGCGCAATTGGAAAGGGTTCGGCCGCGCATATAGGCGAGCGGTGCGACCTCGATCTCGTTGCGCTCCAGCCGTTTCGCGATCTCGTCGGCGGGCAGCGTGTCGTTGAGCGCGTCATAGAGGGGGCGAAGATAGGGATCGATCTTCTCGCGCATGTCGCCGGGCAGGAAGCCGAGCCGCTCGCCCGCCTCGACCGCGGGGCGCGACAGGATGATGCGGTCGACATGGC
>CAZDSS010000054.1:0-18271 GCA_964508185.1 uncultured Sphingomonadales bacterium | reverse complement strand
GCCCGGGGGCGGAATCGAACCACCGACACGCGGATTTTCAATCCGCTGCTCTACCAACTGAGCTACCCGGGCTTGGCCCTGCGGCGGCGTGTGCCGCCGTGGCGAAAGTGGGAGCGTTATAAAGAATATCCCGGGGCCTGTCCAGTACCCTTGATGCCGGAAAAAATCCGACGGTCCGACCATGGCGCGGCGGGCCCGGATCCGTCCCGCGTCCCTCCTCAGAACCGCAGACGGACGCCGCCGCGGACGAGCCGCGGGGTGCCGATGGTGAGCAGCCCGTTGGACGCGCGGCCGACCTCGATCTCCTTGTCGAACACGTTCTCGGCGGCGGCATAGAGCTCCACCCCTTCGGCCAGGTCGAAGCCCGCGAACAGGTCGAGGGTCACATAACCCGCAAGGGGCCGCTCGTTGAGGGAGTCGTCATATTGCGCGCTCTCGCCCCGCAGCACCGCTTCGGTGCGCAGGGCATCCATGGGCGACCAGGCGACATTGATGCTGCCCTGGTGGCGTGGCACCATGGGCGGGCGCTTGCCTTCCGTAGCGGGTTCGTCCAGCGCCCGGGTCACCTCCGCCGCCACATAGAGATAGCGGGCCGAAAGGCTGAGGGCGGGGGTTGCCCGCCATGTGGCGGCCGCCTCGATCCCGGCGGTGCGCATGCGCTCCAGATTCCGGCGCTGGCTCAGGGATCCGCCCGCCGGCACGAAGACGCCGAGGCCGTCATGGAAGCCGGGCGCGTCGGTGACGAACACGTTGGCGACGGCGTTCTTGAGGCGGGTGTAGAACGCGCTGAGATCGAGGGCCAGATTGTCCGCCGGCCGCCATTCGAGCCCCAACTCGCCGCCATAAAGCCGCTCGGGCTTCAGGGCCGCGTTCGCCTCCGTGATGTCGTTCCGCACCCGGAAGGGGCGGTAGAGCTCGTTGATGGTGGGCTGACGGAAGCCGCTATAGGCGACGGCGCGGAGATCGAGGGCATCATCGAGCGCGTGCGTCACCCCCAGGCGGCCGTTGAGCACCGTCTTGTCCCGCGTCGGGTAAGTCTGCTCGGCGACGAGCGCGCCGGACGCGATCTCCGTCTCCCGGCGGGATCCCGCCCGGTCCACCAGGTGATCGATGCGCACCCCCCCCGTGATCCGCGTGGCGTCGCTGACGTCCCGGCTGTATTCGACGAAGAGCCCGCCGAGCCATTGCTCGCCGCCCGCGCGGCGATCGCGCTGGAAGACGCCGTTCTGGGCGTTGAAATATTCCCGCGTCTCGCCCTCCACGTAGCGGAGGTCGCCGCCGAACTCCACGACGCCGCCCGCGAGATTGCGGCGCAGCACCAGATTGCCGCCGATGGTGCGTGCAGGCACGTCATACTGGAGGAGGCTCAGGCTCTCCGAACTGCGGTCGGCGGTGACGGAGGTGAAGCTGCTCGCAAAGCTGCGGTCAAGCGCATAGATCGTGGCCTCGAACCCTTCCCCGTCGGCGTCCCGCTGGACGAGGCGGAGAGAGGCATCATAGGAGCGGGTGTCATTGACCGCGAGATCGGTGCCGTTGCCCCGCTCCTCGTCATGGATGCCGAAGGTGAGGCGGGCATTGAGCCCGTCCGCGCCGCGCCAGGTGACGCCGAAGGCGGCGCGGCTCGATTCGTTGCTTGCCGGCCGATCAACGGCGCCGCGGTCCTCGGGGCGGAGGACGTGATAGCCGTCGCTGTCCGCATGGTGCAGGGTCAGATCCACGGTGACATTGTCAAAGGAGGTCCAGACCTGCCCCAGCGCATCGAGCGAGTCCTTGTTGCCCCAGGAAAGGTCCGCATTAACGCCCTGACCTTCGGGGATGCGCGTTGCGATCCGCACCGTGCCCGCAATCGCCGCATTGCCCCACGGCCCGGCCCCGCCGCCGCGGATCACCTCGACGTTCGACAGGTTCGCCGTGGGCAGGGCGCTCCAGTAGACCCAGCCGCCGAAGGGGTCGTTGGCGGGCACGCCGTCCACCAGAACCAGCGTCCGCCCCGCGCCGTTGGGCCCGATGCCGCGCAGCGACAGCCCCTGACTCGTCGGATGTGAGACCCGGCTGGAAGCGCGCCGGAACAGGGTCGCTCCCGGCATGTTGCGCAGCACGTCGTCGAGGCGGGGGGAAGCGGCCCGCGCCAGATCGTCCTCGCCGATCCGGGACACCGCATAGGCGTCAAGCCCGGGCGGCGGCGGCAGGGCCATGCCGGAGACCAGGATTTCGGCGTCGATCGCCGGCTCCACGGCGGCTGCAGGCATGGACAGGGCGGGCGACAGGACGGCGCCCAGGGCAAGGGCGGCGCGGACGACGGACACGGTACTCACGAAATTCTCCCCTTCTGCTTCTTGCCGTTCTGCATAGGTCATTCGCCGGAGCTGGGCAATAGGCGCTATGGTCTGCTATTGCCTCGCCGCAGGCGGCATATGGAGGAGCGCCATGACAATGATCGGCCTCATGACATTGGGCGGGACCATCGCCATGCGAGACAGGGGCGACGGCGCGCGCCCCGCCGACGGGCCGGAAGAGCTTCTGCGCAACCTCGGGCTCGCGGATCTCGGGCTCGAGGTCGCAGCGACCGAAATCTGCAACCGGCCGAGCGGACATCTCGCCATCGCCGACGTCTACGCCCTCGTGCCCCGCATCAGGCACGCCTTCGCAAGCGGCGCCCGGGGGCTCGTCATCACACAGGGCACCGACACGCTCGAGGAGACGGCCTTCATCCTCGACCTTCTTTTGCCGCATGACAAAAACGTGGTGGTGACCGGCGCCATGCGGCCTGCCTCCCATCTCGCGCCGGATGGTCCGGCCAATCTCCGGAACGCCCTTCTCGCCGCTTCGCGGCCGGAGCTTGCGGGCCTCGGCGTGCTGGTCGCCATGAACGACTGCCTGTTCGCCGCCCGCGACGTCACCAAGGGCCACAGCCAGCGCGCCGATTCCTTCCGCTCCCGCGACGGGGCGGTGGTCGGCGTGGTGGAGGAGGGATCGGTGCGGATCATATGCCGCCCCGCGCCGCTGCCCACACTCCCGTTGCCGGATCGGGCGGAGGCCCGGGTGCCGATCCTCGTCGCCCATCTCGGCGACGATGGCATGGCGGCGCGCATCCTGGGGGCGAGCGGCATCGACGGCCTGGTGATCGAGGGATTTGGCGGCGGCCGCGTCTCCCCGGGGCTGGCGGACGCCCTCGGGGAACTTGCCGCCGTCATGCCGGTGGTGGTCGCGACCCGCTGCGCCGAGGGTGCGACGAACCGGGCGACCTACGGCTATGCCGGGGGCGAGATGGATCTCCGCCGCCGCGGCGTCATCCATGCCGGAAGCCTTGCGGGCGTCAAGGCGCGGGCGGCGCTCGCCGTGCTGCTCGACGGCGGCGCGGGTATGGCGGAAATCCGTGCGTTCTTCCGGGATCTCTGATGGGGGTCAGATGCCGAAGGCTTGCCGGATGACGAAGATCGCGGCGACCGTCAGGCCATAGACCACGCCGGATACCACCACCACCGACAGGATCGAGGTGAGGAAGCCCAGAAGTATGGCGATGCCGTCGCGGGCGAGGATGCCGAGGGCGAACAGCCCGATGGCGACCCCCGGCAGGGCGTTGCCCAGGGGGATGGGCAGAAAAATCAGCACCGCCAGGATGAAGGAGACCGCGCCGATCACCCGCTCCATGGCCGGGCTCGTGAGCAGGGACAGGCGCGGATGCAGGACCCGCTCGGCGCGGGTCAGCGCCGGCAGGATGCGATGGACGATCTGGGAGAAGTCGCGCCGGGCGAAGGACCGCTTGCTGATGATTCCCGGCAGCCACGGCCTGTCGTAGCCGAGGAGAAGCTGGCCGGTGAGATAGAGAAGCGGCAGCCCCAGCATGGCCGAAATGCCCGGGATCGGGATCGGCAGGATGTTGGGGGTTGCGAAGATGAAGAGAAGGGCGCCGAACGCCCGGTCGCCCGATATCGCGATGAGATCGGCGATCGAGATGCGGTCCCGGCTGCGATCCAGCACGATCTGGCGCAGCAGGGCCGACAGGCTCCGCCCGTCGTGGCGGCCCGACGGCGAGGGAACAGGAACGGTGATGGCGCTCTCGGGCATCCGATCTCGTCTTACGGGTTTGCAATGGAAAGGCGGTCGTCGACGCTTGGACAAGCGCTAACCCGGACGCCTTCAATATAGTTCCGGAATGTCGTTCGAATCATGACGAAGGCGGTCACTTCTCCGTGATGGTCCAGGGGGGCGCTGCGCGCGACCATCGCCGTCAGAGATGGCGCTCCTCGGTGTCCGCGCAGTCATAGCCGAGCAGGTTGAGACCTTCCGCCAGATAGTCGCTCGCAAGGGGCGTGCCCAGGACATAGCGGGCCACATGCTTGTGGCGCATGTCCGCCGCCTGCTGCCGCGCCCGCTCCCACTCGTCCACGCTGAAGTCGCCGCGCCCGATCCAGAGCAGCGCGAGCAGGTCGAGCTTCTCGTCATCATTGAGATCGACGATGGCCGAGACCAGCTCCTGCTGCGTCGGATCGTCGGCGAAGTCCTCCAGCACATCCACCTGGAGGTCGTCGGACGGGTTGGATCCGCTGCTTTCCTCGGCGGGCGGAACCTTGGCGTCGAACTCCCGCGCCTTGACGAGGATGTAGCAAACCTTTTCCGGCGATATGGTCAACATGTCGGGTCCCTCTCGTGGTTGCGATGGGACCCGCCCGGCAATCCTTAGATAGGAACCGTCCGCCCGGTTTGAAAGATGCGGCCCATGAAGAAGGTCAGGCCCAGTCCTGCAGGACGAGATCGGCGCCCTTCTCGCCGATCATGATGGCCGGGGCGTTGGTGTTGCCCGACGTGATCTCGGGCATGACGGAAGCGTCGATCACCCGGAGCGACCGCACGCCCCGGACCTTGAGGCGCGGGTCCACCACCGCCATGGCGTCACTGCCCATCCTGCAGGTGCCGCAGGGATGGACGGTGTCATAGGTCGCGCCGCGCATGAACCGCTCCAGCGCCTCGCCTTCGGCATGGTCGGGGCCCGGGATCACCTCCTCCGTCACATAGGGCGCGATGGCGCTCTGGGCGAAGATCTCCCGCGCCCTGGCGATGCCCTTCATCATGCAGTCGAGGGTGTACCGGCCTTCGAGGAGGCGGGGGCGGATTTCCGGCTGCTCGGCCGGATCGTTGGAGCGCAGAAGGATCTGCCCCCGACCCTCGGGCTTCAGGCAGTTCACCACCACCATCACGCTGTTCTCGGCGGCGACCTGGATTTCCGCGCGCTCGTTCAGGGTCACCCCCACGGGGCAGAAGGACAGCTGGATGTCGGGATAGGCGCGGTCGTCCGACGAGCGGACGAAGGCCACCGCCTGGGACATGCCGGACGCCGCCGGCCCGCCCTTGAACAGGAGCCAGTTGAGGCCGTGGAGCGCCTGCTTCCACAGGGCGATCTCGCCGTTCCAGGTGGGCATGTTCACCTTGTAGGTGACGTAGAAGGCGGGATGCTCCATGTGATTGGCGCCGACGCCCGGAAGGTCGGCGATCACCGGAATGCCGAATTCGCCGAGATGCTCCCTGGGGCCGACCCCCGACAGCATCAATAGCTGCGGCGAACGCACGGCCCCGGCGCTCAGGATCACTTCGCGGGATGCGGTGCAGATTTCCTCGCGGCCCTTGACCGTGAAGGCGACGCCGGTCGCCCGGTCGCCGTCGAACAGGATGCGCCGCACGAAGGCGCCGGTCACCACCTTGAGATTCGGGCGGCGGCGCGCCGCGCCAAGATAGGTGATCGCCGTGCTCTGACGCACCCCTTTCCAGGTGGAGCAGGGGGTGCGGGTGACGCCTTCCTGGGCCGCGCCGTTGATATCGGGATTGAAGGCGATGCCGCTTGCGACCGCGGCCTCGATCCAGCGTTCGGATACCTTCATCATGGGGGTTGCGGGCTCGACGCCGAGCAGGCCGTCGCGGCCGTGGAAGGCATCGTCGCCGATCTCCGTGCGCTCCATCTTCCGGTAATAGGGCAGCACGTCGTCATAGCCCCAGCCTTCGGCGCCAAGCTCGGCCCAGCGGTCATAATCGCCGCGGTTGCCGCGGATATACATCATGCCGTTGATGGCGCTGCCGCCGCCCAGAACCTTGCCGCTGCTCAGGGCCTCCATGCGGCCGTTGCAGGTGGGGTCCGGCGCCATCTGGTAGATCCAGTCGAAGCGCGGGTTGCCTTCAAGATAGATGACGCCGCCGGGCGCGGTGACGATGGGAAGCCTGCCGCTCCCGCCCGCTTCCAGCAGGAGGACGCGGTGCCGCGGATCGGCCGACAGCCGGTTCGCGATCACGCAGCCGGCCGATCCGCCGCCGATGATGATGAAGTCATATGCGCTCATGGCTCCCCGCCCTCCCTGTGCCTTGCGCCCGGGAAACGGCAGGGATGCAGGCGGCGCGGCCCGCAGGCGTCCCCCCGACGCGCGATATTGTTGAATCATATCGTTGCCGACGCCCGGCCGCTTTTGCAAACCCTTCGGGTTCTTATGCGATCATTGTGCGGCGCGTGCTTCGCGGCCGCATGGCGTTCCCATGGGGGCAAAAGGCGTTATAATGGCCGGAAAATACCATTTCGACGGGAGAGGCCATGCCGGGGAGGGTTATGGAATTCGGCGGAGATCCGCTGCCGCTGCCGCCGCAGGCGGAGGGGCAGGCGGTGCTGCACCGCCTGCCGTCGGGCATCATTGTCGGTTGCGAGCATTACCGGTTGACGGAAAACTGCCTCGACCGGCTGGAATCCTACGAGATCGATTACCTGCAGTTCCACATGCGGCTCTCTGGCCACAGCGAGGTCACGGCCCACGGCATCGGCAACAGGGCGATCGATCCATCCACTCTCGGCGTTCTCATCCATCCGGCGGGCGCGCCCAAGAATCACTACCGCCATGCGACGCCTGCGCCCTATGAGTCGGTCACCCTTCTTTGCAGCTGCGAATCCCTGGCGCGCCTCGCAGAGCAGGCGGCCGCAAGCCTGCCGCGGCCCGTCGCCGCCTTCATGGAGGGGCGGGCGGAGGACTTCTATCTCGAATGTCTGCCGCTCCGCCGGGAAATGGCCCAGGCCGCGCGCGCGATCCTCGATTGCACCATCGCGTCCGCCGTGCGCCATCTCTTCATCGAGGCCAAGACGCTGGAACTGCTGTTCCATTCCCTCGATCTCCTGCAGGATCGCGCGAAGGCGGGCGAGGACGACGGCCTCACCCGGCGGGAGGTGCAGCGCCTCCACGAAGCGCAAAGCATCCTGCATGCAAGCTTCGACCGTCCGCCGACCATCCGCGCGCTCGCGCGACAGGTGGGGCTCAACGAGCCCAGGCTCTGCAGCGGCTTCAAGACCCTGTTCGGCGCCACGATCTATGACTACGTGCTGCATCTCCGGATGAACGAGGCCATGCGCCTTCTGCGGGATACGGACCGCAGCATCACGGAGATCGCCTTCGACGTGGGCTACGAATATCCGGGAAATTTCTCGACCGCCTTCAAGCGCATCTTCGGCCTGACGCCCAAGGCGGCGCGGGCGGGGGCGACGCGGGCGAACTGACTTTCAGGCCGCGGGCTCCGCCCGGACGGGGCGGGCAAGCGGCGCATTTCAAGCAAAAAAAACCGGGAGGCTATGGAGTTGCTCAAGGCTTACGTGAACGGTCCGTCGGCGGTGCCGCTTCTCTACAAGACCATCGGCGAGGCGCTGGACGATACCGTCGCCCGCTTCGGCGACCGCGAGGCGCTGGTGGTGCGCCACCAGAACATCCGCTGGACCTGGGCCGAACTTGCGGAACGGGTCGATGCCTGCGCCGCCGCCTTCATCGCCCTCGGGCTCTGCCCAGGGGACCGCATCGGCATCTGGGCGCCCAATTGCGCCGAATGGACGGTGACCCAGTTCGCGAGCGCGCGCGCCGGCCTGATCCTCGTCAACATCAATCCCGCCTACCGGCTGGCGGAACTCGAATACGCCCTCAACAAGGTGGGCTGCCGGGCGCTGGTGACCGCCGCAAGTTTCAAGTCCAGCAATTACATCGACATGCTGCAAACCCTGCTGCCCGAGGCGGCCCATTGCCCGCCGGGCGCGCTGAAGGCCGAAAAGCTGCCGTCCCTTGAGGTCCTGATCCGCCTCGGGGACGAACGCACGCCCGGCTTCCTCAATTTCGCGGACCTTCCGGGCCTCGGCACCGATGCGGCCCGCGCCCGCATCGCGGAGCTTCGCGGGCTGCTGCAGCCCGATGATCCCATCAACATCCAGTTCACCAGCGGCACCACGGGCCTGCCCAAGGGCGCGACGCTGACCCATCACAATATCCTCAACAACGGCCATTTCGTGGGCCGCGCCATGGGCTTTTCGGAAGCAGACCGGCTGTGCATCCCGGTGCCGCTCTATCACTGCTTCGGCATGGTGATGGGCAATCTCAACTGCCTCACCCACGGCGCCTGCATGGTCTATCCCAACGACGCCTTCGACCCCCTGACGGTGCTCGAGACCGTGGAGGCGGAACGCTGCACGGCGCTGTTCGGCGTTCCCACCATGTTCATCGCCGAGCTTGCGCATCCCGAATTCGACCGCTTCGATCTGTCCTCCTTACGCACCGGCTGCATGGCCGGCGCGCCCTGCCCGATCGAGGTGATGCGCAAGGTGGTGGACCGCATGCATATGCGCGAAGTGACCATCGCCTACGGCATGACCGAGACGAGCCCGGTGAGCTTCCAGTCGGGCACCGACGATCCCCTGGAGAAGCGCGTCTCCACCGTTGGCCGGGTCCATCCCCATCTCGAGGTCAAGATCGTGGACCAGGAGGGGCGGGTGGTGCCGCGCGGCGAGAAGGGCGAACTCTGCACCCGCGGCTATTCGGTGATGCGCGGCTACTGGGACGACCCCGAACAGACCGCGGCGGCGGTGGATGAAGCCGGCTGGATGCATACGGGGGATCTCGCCGTCATCGACCCCGACGGCTACTGCCGCATCGTCGGCCGCATCAAGGACATGGTGATCCGCGGCGGCGAGAACATCTATCCGCGCGAGATCGAGGAATTCCTCTACCGCCATCCCGACATCGAGGACGCCCAGGTCTTCGGCGTGCCTGACGAGCGCTATGGCGAGGAAGTCTGCGCCTGGATCAAGCTCCGCGCAGGAGCGAAGCTTACGGCCGAGGACGTGGTCGCCTTCTGCCGCGACCAGATCGCACATTACAAGATCCCGCGCCATATCCGTTTCGTGGACGGATTCCCCATGACGGTGACCGGCAAGATCCAGAAATTCGTCATGCGCGAGATGATGGCGAAAGAACTGCAGGTCGAGGAGCAGAAGACGGCGTGACCCGCCGCGCCCTCAGGGCGCGTGGCCGATCATCATGGCGGTGACGACGGCGTTGATGAGGTCGATGAAGAAGCCGCCGACCAGCGGCACGATGACGAACGCCTTGTGCGCCGCGCCGTGCTGCTGGGCGACCGCCGTCATGTTGGCGATGGCGGTCGCCGTGGAGCCGAGGGATATCCCCCCGAAGCTTGCGGAGATCACCGCCGCCTCGTAGTCCCGCCCCATGGCGCGGAAGACCACGAAGACGGAATAGAGGATCGTGAGCAGGATCTGCAGGGCGAGGACGGCGATGATGAAGGTGAAGAACCCGTCCAGCGCCCAGAGCTGCAATCCCATCAGCGCCATGGTGAGAAAGAGGCCGAGCGCGATGTCGCCGATGAGGCTGAGACCCACCCGCGTCCCCGGCGCATGCCGGATCAGCCGCATCTTGAAGGCGGCGGGCGTCAGGTTGCGGAGCAGGATCCCCGACATCAGGCAGCTCACGAAGGTCGGAAGCGTGATGCCGGCCTCTTTCACCAGCTGGTCCAGCACCAGCCCGATCATCACCACCACATTGACCGCCAGCATGGCGCCGAGGATGCTGAAATAGCTGAACCGGGGCGGCGGCTCGTCATGCGGCGCGCCGACGTCGAGATTGACGTTCTCCGAAGTGGGCAGCCGGTGGCGGCGAATGAGAAAGGCGGCGATGGGCCCGCCGATGAGGCAGGCCGCGATCATGCCCACGGTGTTGGACGCAACACCCAGCTCAAGTGCGTTCTCGATCCCGAGGCTGTCCACGAAATAGGGCGTCCAGGCCAGGGTGGTGCCGACCCCGCCAGTGAGCGAAATGGAGCCGGTCATGATTCCTGTCCGCGGATCGAGCCCGAACAGGGAGGCCATGGCCATCCCCGTGAGGTTCTGCAGCACGAGGAAGGTGGTTGCGAGCAGGACGAGAATCAGAAGCGGCCATCCCCCCGACCGCAGGGTCCGGATGTCGGATTTGAGCCCGATTCCGGCGAAGAACACGAGCAGCAGGAAATCCCGCGCCTCGAGCGTGAAATGGATCTCGCGGCCCGCGACGAAATAAACCGCACCCACCACGGCGGCGCAGGCAAGGCCGCCCACCACCGGCTCGGGCACCGCATAGCGGCGCAGGACCTCGAATTTCAGCGTCAGGATCTTGCCGAGCAGCAGAAGCAGGATCGCAAGGGTGAACGAAAAGAAGCTGTCGATCTCGATCACGACCGTCCCCGGGGATGCCGCCGCCGCCGGCAGCCGTTGTCACCGAAAGCCCGGCATCACATCCCGGGCGCGCTTCGACTCTACAGGCTTGTCCGTCCGCGGGGCCAGAGAATCCGGAAGATGCAGGGAGGAAGCGGCAGTTCGCGAAAATGGTGTCCCCGACAGGATTTGAACCTGTGACCCCAAGATTAGGAATCTTGTGCTCTATCCAACTGAGCTACGGGGACGCGCCGTGGCCGCGTGCGGGATCTTTATAACAGGCTTTGGTCCGCCTTCCAACGCTCTCGACCAGAAGTTTCGCCTTGGCTAAGCTGTTGTCCATGCTTGTCTTAAGGCTGTTCATCCTGCTCGTTCTGCTCGTGCCCGTCGCGACGGCGGCGGCCGCCCCGGCCTTGCCGGAGGGGTTCGCCGGATTCGGCGCCGGCCGGGCCGTCGAGATCATCGACGGCGATACCCTCGTCCTCGAGGACGGGCGGGAGGTGCGGCTTGTGGGGATTCAGGCTCCGAAGCTTCCCCTGGGGCGGCCCGATTTCAAGGCCTGGCCGTTGGCGGAAGAAGCCCGCGCGGCGCTCGTCGAGCTCGCGGAGGGGCAGGCGCTGACGCTCCATGCGGGCGGAGCGCGCATGGACCGGCATGGGCGGGTCCTCGCCCATCTGGTGCGCGCCGACGGCCTCTGGATTCAGGGCGAGATGTTGCGCCGGGGCATGGCGCGGGTCTACAGTTTCCCCGATAATCGCAAGGGCGTCGATGCAATGCTCGCTGTGGAAGCCGAGGCGCGGGAGGCGGCGCGGGGCATCTGGGCCCACGATTTCTACCGCATACGGGACAAGGAGACCATCAAACGCCACCCGGATGGCTTCCAGATCGTTGAAGACCGGGTGCATGGGGTCGCCGCGGTCGGCAAGGTCGTCTATCTCAATTTCGAGCCCGACTGGCGGCGCGACTTCACCATCACGCTCGATCGCCGGACGGCGCGGGAGCTCGCCCGCCGGATCGGCGACCTCGAGGGGCTCGAAGGGCGGCGCGTCCGCGTGCGTGGCTGGGTCAAAAGGGAGAATGGGCCAATGATCACCGTCAATCATCCGGAGCAGCTGGAGCTCCTGGACCAGGACATGAGGAAAGGATCCGCGCAATGACCGGGCTTCGCTCACGCTTCCGGGCGCTCGCGCCCGCGGTTCTCGTCAGCCTGTCGCTCGCCGCCTGCGGCACGGTCAACCCGGCCACCGGCAAGCGGGACTTCACGCCCTTCATGTCGCCGGGCCAGGAAGTGCAGGTGGGCAAGGAAACCCATCCGCAGGTGATCGCCGAGCATGGCGGGGTCTATGACGATCCCAAGATCGGCGGCTATGTGGCGTCGGTGGGCGGCAGGCTCGCCGCCAATTCGGAGATGACGGACTATCCCTTCACCTTCACCGTCCTCAATTCGCCCATCGTCAACGCCTTCGCGCTGCCCGGGGGCTACGTCTACGTGACCCGCGGCATCCTTGCGCTGTTCAACGACGAGGCGGAGCTTGCTTCCGTCCTCGGCCACGAGATCGGCCACGTCACGGCGCGGCATACGGCCAAGCGCTATAACCAGTCCATGTTCGCGGGCCTTGGCGGCGCGATCCTCGGCATCGCCACGGGGAGCCAGGCCCTCAGCCAGCTTGCGAACTACGGGTCGCAGCTCTACCTCCTTGGCTATTCCCGGGACCAGGAATACCAGTCGGACGAACTCGGAATCCGCTACATGACCAAGGCCGGGTACGATCCCTTTGGCTCGCCGGACATGCTGCGCGCGCTCCTCGCCCAGGACCAGCTCGAGACCCTGATCGCCCAGCGCCAGAACAGCGAACGGCCGCCGGAATTCTTCTCGACCCACCCCAATACGGAAAACCGCGTGCAGCGGGCGACAGAGCTTGCCAAGACGACCGGCGTGCAGCCGGGGTCGCGGCCGCGCCTTGCTGACCGCTATCTCGAGGCCATCGACGGCATGATCTATGGGGATGATCCGGAACAGGGCCTCATCCGCGGGCAGGTGTTCTGGCATCCGACCCTCAAGTTCACCTTCACCGCACCGGACAACTACCAGATCTTCAACACGTCCCAGGCGGTGGTGATGCAGGGGCCGCAGGGCAATGTGGCCCAGCTCGTGGGCGCCGCCGCCAAGTCGGGCGAGACGACCGAACAGGTCATGCAGCGCACCTGGTCGGGGATCGCCAAGGACGTGGCCTTGCAGGGCGCGCAGAAGGTCACCATCAACGGCATGGAGGCGGTGACCGCCTGGGCGCGCGCCAACAGCCAGCAGGGTCCGCTGATCGTGCGGCTGCTCACCATCCGCTACTCGCCGACCCAGAGCTACAGCTTCCTCATGCTGACGCCGGAGAAGATCCAGTCGGCGGTGACCGAGGAATTGCAGCGCATGACCTACAGCTTCCGCAAGCTTGCGGACAACGAGGTCAACAAGATCAAGCCGCTGCGCATCCGGGTCGTCACGGTGAAGCAGGGCGACACCCCCGAATCGCTCGCCAAGCGCATGGCCTTCAAGGACTACCAGCTGGAGCGCTTCCGGACGCTCAACGGCCTTGGCGCAAGCGACAAGCTGCGCGTCGGGCAGCGGGTGAAGCTGATCGTGGAGGAATGAGGCGGGTTCAGGCTTCGATCCGGTCGATCACCTGGCCCGCCGGATCGAAGCAGACGGCCACAAGCTTGCCGCCGAAGCCGCAATTGCCGTCGATCGTCGCGGCGTAGGGGGTGTCCAGCATGACGCCGCGGCGCTTGTGGTCGTAACCGCGGATCACCCGCGCGAAGCCGTTGAAGCGGCCGTCGAGCAGGTCGAACGACCCGGTGTCCCACCAGAACACGTCCCCCTGCATGGACAGGGGCCGCGCCGGGTCGATGGAGGCATGGACGAACAGCAGCCCGCCATCGGGCGCGGTCGTATAGGCCGCGCGCTTCAGGCTCGCGAACCAGTCCCGGTGCCCGGCGCTGCGATGGACGTTGGCGCGCAGGCTGCTCGTCCATTTGGTGATCGCAAGCGGCCCGTCGCGCACATTGGCGCGGCCCGCCGAGATGGTGCCGCCATAGGCCTCGATGGTCGGGCCGACGCCATGATCCAGCAGCCATTCGTAGATGTCGCGGGGATTGGGCGCGAACTGCAGCTGCAGGAGCTTGGACCACATCTCCTCCTGGGCGCCGCGCAGATAGATGAAGTCGCAGGGCTCATAGACGCCGGGATGGGCGAGAAGCCGCCGCCGCGTGCGCAGGAGCTCGTCCACGGTCTCGCGCACGGCCGTGCCGACGCCGAGATAGTTGCCGAGATAGACGAGGCGGTCGCCGGGGGCGAAGCGCTCGATCAGCTGGCGATGGAGTTCGGCCAGTTGTTCCGCCTGGCCATGGATGGAGGCGACGGACCAGATTCGGCGCGGCAATTGCACCTTTGCAAAGCGAGCCTCGTCGAGGGTGAGCTCGGGTCGCTGGTTCATGAACCCCATGGCCGGTTGAGGAAGCGTCTCCGCTCCGGAAATATCCTTAAAGACTTATAGGAAAAGCAATGCCCGGGGCGCAAGTCCCCGGGCATGGTCTTTCGTTGCGAAGGCGAAATGAAGCGGGATGCCGGCCGTGCGCTCAGGCCGCGCGCAGCATGTCCTCGAGCCGCTTGACGGCGGCCGTTTCCTCGATCGCTTCCACGGCCGCCACTTCCCGCGCGAGGCGGGCGAGGGCGGACTCATAGATCTGCCGTTCGCTGTAGGACTGTTCGGGCTGGTCGGACGTGCGGTGCAGGTCGCGGACCACCTCGGCGATCGAAATGAGGTCGCCGGAATTGATCTTGGCTTCGTATTCCTGGGCCCGGCGGCTCCACATGGTGCGCTTGATGCGGGCCTTGCCCTTGAGCGTCTTCAGGGCCTCGTTCATGGTGTCCTGGCTGGCCAGTTTGCGCATGCCGACGGCCTTGGCCTTGTTGGTGGGCACACGCAGGGTCATCCGTTCCTTCTCGAAGCGGATGACGTAGAGCTCCAGGTCCATCCCGGAGATCGTCTGCTTTTCAATATCGAGAATGCGCCCCACCCCGTGCTTCGGATAAACGATGTAGTCCGCCTGCGCGAAATCCAGAGAGCTCTTCTTTTTCATTGTCACGTGTACCTGCACAAAGGAAAACCCCGCATCCTCAACCCGGATGCGGCCAAACAAAGCCTGACCCATGACCCCGTTCGTCTATCGGGGCAGGAGCCGAGCTTCATGGCCGCAGAACTAAGTTAAAGAATGCGCTCGCGTCGTGTCGGTTGCATAAGCCGAGACTGATTTGTGCACTGTAGCATAAATTTCACAAAAAGGACAGCCCCCCGTGACGATTGTCGCGGAGGGTGCCGTCCGTCTCGTGAATGGCGCCGAAGCGCCCGTGATATCAATGAATTAGTCGCCCTGTCCGGGATTGGGGCTGAAATACTTGGCGTACTTGTCCGGCACGCCCTTGAATTCGTCCGCATCCGCCGGCGCTTCGCGCTTCTGGGTGACGTTCGGCCATTCCTTGCTGAAATCGGCATTGAGCTTGGCCCAGGTTTCAAGGCCGGGCTCGGTGTCGGGCAGGATGGCGTCGGCCGGGCATTCGGGTTCGCAGACGCCGCAATCGATGCATTCGTCCGGATTGATGACCAGCATGTTTTCGCCCTCGTAGAAGCAGTCCACGGGGCAGACTTCCACGCAGTCCATATACTTGCACTTGATGCATGCTTCCGTGACGACGTAGGTCATCGCGCTCTCCTTAGATAACGTCCCGGCAGAGTTTTTTCTTGTACTCGGCGCAGTTCTAGCGGGTTCCAGCCTTCGGAAGCAAGCGCAAAAATGCGTGGCTCACGCGGCCGCCGCCGTGGCGGTGGGGATGAAGGGGTCGCTGAAGATATTGCGCGACGCAACGCCTGCAAGGAAGGCCTTGCGCTTGAGGAGCGCCACCATCTCCGGCGCGCCGCAGAAATAGGCCCGGGTCGCGCGCGGCTCCCCAAGGAATCCGAGCGCCACCTGGTCGAGGGATCCCGCCGTCACGTCGTCCCGCTCCCCTGCCTCAAGGACGCAAGGGACATAACGGAAGTTCGTGTGCGCTGCAGCAAGGGCCGTGAGCTCCGCGCGGAAATAAAGGTCTTCCGTGCGGAGCGCGCCGTGGATAAGGGTGATCTCGCCCCGATGACCCTGGCGGAGCGCGTCGCGGGCGACGCCCAACAAGGGAGCAAGGCCGGTGCCGGTCCCCGCAAGCAGGATCGGGAACTCCTCCCGCGCCTCGTTCACGTAGAAGCAGTTGCCGGCGGGCCCGCGCAGCATGATCCGGTCGCCGACCGCGGCATCGTCATGGATCCAGCCGCTCATCCGGCCGCCGGGGATTCGCCGCACATGAAGCTCGAGTAAGCCATCTTCCCCGGGGATGTTGGCGATGGAATAGCTCCGCCCCGTGTCGTCGCCGAGGAACAGGGTGACATACTGCCCGGCAAAGGCCGTGAAGTCCTGCAGTGGCCTGAGATGGAGCGCCATGACGCCCGCGCCGAGCGGACGCTTCTCGACGATCTCCGCGGGCAGGGTGCTGTCGGCCAGCACCAGGGAGCGGAGGGCGAGGCCCTCCACCGGCCGGCACTGGCAGGCGAGCACATATCCCCGGGCCTTGTCGGTGGCCTTGAGGCCCGTCTGCCATTTGGGGTCGAGCCCCGCATCCCGATCGGCCTGGACCATGCAGGTCTGGCAGGTGCCGGACTTGCAGGAATAGGGCATGCGGATTCCCTGATCGAGCAGGCCGTCGAGCACGGACCTGTCCTCTGACAGCTCGTATTCCGAGCCGTCGAAACGGATCTTCACCATGTTGATTTTCCCCCGGGGATGGACCCGACTAGCGGTTCAGGACGTCGTTCCGCGCGCTTTCGGCAATGGCCGCCACCTCGGCGATGTCGGCTTCCGCCGCGCCCAGCTCCCGCAGGGTATCGCCCAGATGGGTGATGATGATGTCCACATGCTCGTCATTGAGGCCGCGACGGACGAGGTCCTTGTGGCCGTCGCGCATGGAGGCGCCCGTATAGTTGTTGGGGCCGCCGAAGACCATGGTCAGAAAGCCCTTCTGCTTGGCGATCTGCGCGTCCATGTCCACGCCGTCGAAGAAATGATTGACCCGGTCGTCGGCCAGCACGCGGCGATAGAACAGATCCACCGCGGTGTCGATGGCAGCTTCCCCACCCAGACGCTCATACAGGCTCATGAATTTCTCTCCGTTTCATGTTGAGCAATGTTGAACATGCATTCCTAATGCATGTTCAGAAACATGTACGGAGAATGCATATTCGTGTAAAGCGAAAAAGCAGGCAGGTTGAAAAAAATCCGTCGGCGGCGTCGCTGAGGGACAAGGCCCGAGGATATGCAGCTCACCCAGTTCACAGACTATTCGTTCCGCGTTCTCATGTTCCTTGCCGTGAAGGACGACGCGGCGACCATCGGCGAGATCGTGGAGAGCTACAACGTGTCCCGCAACCACCTGACCAAGGTGGTGCACAATCTGGCGCGGATGGGATACATCAAGTCGGCCCGGGGCAAGGGCGGCGGCATCCGGCTCGCCCGCAAGCCGGAGGAGATCAATATCGGCCGCCTGGTGCTGGCGACCGAGCCCAACTTCGATCTCGTGGAATGTTTCAAGGCGGAGACCGCGGGCTGTCCGCTTACCCCCGCCTGCATGCTGCGCCGGGTGCTGGGCGAGGCGCAGCGGAGCTTCATCGAGACCCTCGACCGCTACACCCTCGCCGATCTCGTGCGCAATCGCGACACGCTTGCGGGCCTGTTCACCCGGAGGCCCGTCTTTCAGCTGCCGGACAGGTCCTCGTAAAGGGCGCGGGCTTCCGTGGCGGGGCCCCGCCGCTCGGCAAGGGCGAGGATGCGCACGACCCGCACGCGCTCTCCCTGAATGAAGGTCAGGACGTCCTCCGGCTCAACCAGAGCGCTCGGCTTCGGCACCACATCGCCGTTGCGCCGCACCCGGCCGTCGCGGCAGATGCGGGCGGCGAGACTCCGCGTCTTGAAGAAGCGGGCATGCCACAGCCATTTGTCGATGCGCTGGCGGCCCGGCTCCTCGGGCGCGCCGGAATCATCGTCCTCGGGCAGAGGCCCGGCGATCGCCGACGGCTCCGCCTCCGCCTGCACCACCCGGCCTGCATTGCGGCCGGGGGCGGAATGGGGGCGGCGGTCCCTTGATCCCATGGGCTACTTCTTGAGCATCGCCTGGCGCAGGGCGGCAAGTGCCGCGAAGGGCGAATCCGCGTCGAACTCGGGCTCGCGGGGAGGACGCGCGCCGCGCGGCTTGGCGCCGCCCGGCTTGCCGCCAGCCTGGCCGCGCCGGTCGCCCGGGCGGTTCTGGTGCCGCGGCGGGCGCGGGGCGCGCTCGGTCTTGTCCACAGCGGCCTGCGCCATGTCGCTCTCGCCCTGGGCTGCTGTGGCGGGCGCATCGCCCCGGCGGCGCGGCCGCGCCTTCGGTCGGGGCGCCTTCCGCCGCACTTCCTCGCGGAAGAAAAGCTTCTCCGGCACCGCGACCGGCGCGGACTCGGCCCCAGCGTCCGCGGCGTCATTTGATGCCGCGGATTCGGTGGATTGGGGCGCGGTGGATTCGGCTTCAGCCTCAACCGCCGTTGGCTCGGCAGGGTCGGCCGCGGCGACGGCCTCCGTCCCCTGCGGCTCGACGGCCGGTTCGGCCGCCGGTTCAACCTCGATCGGTTCCTGCGCTGCTTCCGCCTCGGGGGCGATCGATTCCGTCGGCTGGTCCGCGGC
>CAZDSS010000053.1:0-18832 GCA_964508185.1 uncultured Sphingomonadales bacterium | reverse complement strand
AAGCTGCGCGTCTTCGCGATGCAGCAGATTTACTCGAGTCAGAAATCGCATCGGATGCCGACGCCGTTATCTCCGAGGTTCTTGCGCACCGGTCTCGTCCGTGACCTTTCGGACGGTTGGATCGCCAAGCTCAGCATTCGCATGAAGATTGCTGACAATCCAGCTTGCCGTGCAATGGCATTTTTCATGGTATTGAAAGAAGGTTACTTATTAATGTATTGAAAAATAAGAGTCTTTTTTGGTTATCGATAATGGAGTGGGAATGATCCCGCACCCTGGATTGTAACGAGACGTCTTCCTCCAACGCCACGCCTGTGCGGCAGGCTCGCTGTACGCCTGCTGCGGCTCGCCGCTGGCGGCTGAGATCGGCGCTCAGGCCATGTGCAACATGGCTACTTCGACAGAAGCTCGGCGCAGCGAGTAAGCGCCAACGTCAACCGTTCTGCTTCACGCTCGCCCACCGCAGCGAGCACCACGGCCTCGACATCGAGGATTGCGGCATGCGCCTGCATCAGCGCCTTTCTCCCGCGTGCGGTAATGAAGCTCCGCAGAATCCTGCCGTGATCGGGGTCCGGCTCCCGGGTCACGAGCCCGTTTCGTTCCATGTTGGCAAGGATGCTTTGCATGGTTTGCGGTGTGACGAATGCCGCCCGCGCCAAGGCAGCGTTGGACAGGCCCGGTTGGCGCTCCAACGCCGAAAGCACCGCGCATTGGGGCGTCGTCAAGCCAATGGGTCTTAACGCCTCATCCAGGCGTGTCCGCAGGGCGTGCTGAGCCAATTTGAGCGCTCCGCCAAAGCGGCGTGCGATGGGTATTTCTGAATCTAGAGTGAACATATCAGGGGGCTTACATTAATATCAGTGCTCTGATATTAGGTTGCGACAGGCGCGTTGCCAACCATCCAGGGTTCACCCCATGACTGTTTCTGACGAGATCAACAGCCCGAAGTCGGCGCAGGCATTGACCGAAACGCAAGTGCGGCAGTTCATCCAAGACGGCTTCGTGAAAGTCGAACATGCGTTTCCGCGGGAACTCGCGGAGGAGGCGCGGGCCATCTTCTGGAAGGACTTGCGGCTTCACGGTTGTCTGCCGGACGATCCCGGCACCTGGACGCAACCCGTGGTCCGTCTCGGAATGTACCAGCAGAAGCCTGTCGTCGCTGCGGCCAACACGCCAGTCCTTCATGCCGCCTTCGACCAGCTCGCCGGACCGGAATGCTGGCGTCCATGCATGAATGTGGGAACCCTTCCTGTGCGCTTTCCCTCTTCAGACCAGCCGGGGGATACCGGTTGGCATGTGGATGCCAGCTTCGGCCATGAAGCAGCCGATTTCATGGATTGGCGGATCAATATTCGCTCTCGCGGCCGCGCTCTCCTGATGCTGTTCCTGTTCTCTGATGTTGGCGAGGACGATGCGCCGACCCGTATCAGGGCAGGGTCCCACAGAGACATGGCGCGTGCCCTGGCTCCGGCCGGAGAGGCCGGGCTCAGCCTGCGCGACCTGATCCCTCACATCGCCGAAACGTCCGTCAGGCCCGAGGTGCTCGCCACCGGCAATGCGGGCACCGTGTATCTGTGCCATCCCTTCCTGGTGCACTCCGCGCAGATGCACCGAGGCTTTGAGCCGAGATTCCTCGCCCAGCCTCCACTCCTGCCAAGATCGGAGCATTGGATGGAGAACCTGGGGCAATCGGCTGCGCCTGTGGCGCAGGCAATCTCCCTCGCGCTTGAAGAACGCGCATAGAGACGCATCGCCATGCCACCCGCAGCCAGGCGGAACGATGGCGGATAGATAGAACTCCGCAAGAAGAGTTCTTGTCCCGCGCCATGCCTCTTGCAAGCTCTGGCCGGGGCCGGTGGGGGCCGTGACTGCCCAAGCTCACGAGCCTGCCCCTGCCGTTCTCAAACCCGTTGACCGGAGATCCGTCCGCGCGCATTCCGCGCTAGCGTCCAGGGATGCGCCGGGTTTTGCGCTTGATTGCTGTGATTATATGCAATCCACAGTTGTAGTGCGGCATCGCTAGTGTGAATGGCAAGCTTCTGCGTAAAATAGTTCAAGGTTAACAAAGGGTTAGCGAAGAAAAACGTTCAGGATTGTTCTCGCGACTGATATCGTTTGAGGCGCAGAGAAGCCTCTGATTGTTTCGATGTATTACGGTCGAGAGATATGATGCGCATGTATCAAATGAATAGAGCACACCAGAACCGGGCGCGCAGGATTCACTCCACCCCCTCTGTTCCCGGGTTCACGCGGCTGGCCGCCCAACCCCGGGCTAAGGGAGCCTTGCTGGGGGCCCTCCTGGCAAGCACAGCCGTAACGCCCGCCTTTGCGGACATCACCAACTGGAACGGCACCGGCTCCTGGTCGACGCCGGGCAACTGGTCGCTTGGCATTCCCGTTCCCGGTGACGAGGCAAGGGTTCAATCCGGCACGTTGATCGTGGACACGTCGGTCGAGACGCTCAAGGGCTGGATCTATGGCACGGCTCAGGCCACGGTTCAGAGCGGATGGGCGGTCGCCAACGACTTTGGCGTGGAGAATGCGGGCACGCTCGACGTCCAGAGCGGCGGGACCATGCAGGTGGGCGAGGATCTGTTCCTCCAGTCCGGCACGGTGCGGGTTGGCGGCGCGAACGCAAGCCTTGCCGTCGCCGCGGATTTTGTGGTTGGCCGCGGAGCCGCCCCGTCCACGATCATCATCGAGAACGGCGGGCGGCTGACGACGGGCCGCAGTTTCGTGGGCGAGGGCCACAACACCGTGGCTGCCACCGGCATTTCAGTGCGGGTGAGCGGGGCCGGGTCCGTCTGGAACGCGGGCAGCTTCCTTGCCATGGGCGGCTCCGATACGATGGTGGTCCAGGGCCTCGTGGAAGACGGGGGCCTGCTCACCGCCCAGGCCGGCGCGATCGGACGCGGCGGCAAGGGCGCGCTCACCATCACGGGCGCGCAGTCCGAACTCCGGGTGAACGGCACCCTCACCGTTGGCGACTTCTTCAACAGCCATGACGGCGAGGCCACGCTCACGATCGACAACGGCGCACAGGCGCGGATCGGAACCGTCCGGGTGGCGGACGACCCCGGCAGCGCCGGCGCGGTCACGGTCGACAACGCAACGCTTTATGCCGGGCAGGTCTCCGCCGGTACGGGCGACGGGGCGTTTCATCTCAACAACAACGCCAGGCTGGTGCTGACCGGCGCGCAGAGCAACCTGTTCGCCGGGTTCGGTGCCGGCAAGGTCTCGATCCAGAACGGCGTCATCGACACGCAGGGCTTCAACGTCAGGACCGGCGCGGCCATCGGCGGCACCACGCTGACCAAGACCGGCACCGGCACGCTGACGCTCGCCGGCGCCAACAGCTTCTCCGGCGATCTGCTCGTCACGGCCGGCGTTGTCGCGGTGAAGGAGGGCGGGACGTTCCTTGGCGCCTCCGGGCTCCAGGTTGCGACCAATGCCGGTTTCACGGTCGACGGGAATGGCAGCAGCGCCGCATTCGATACCGTTCAGATCGACAACGGCGGTTCGCTGATCGTCAGCGACATGGCCAGTTTTGCGGCGCAGTCCATCGAGCTTGGCTCCAGCGGCAGTATCGTGGCGGCGAACCTCACGGTCTCGGGCGGTGCCAGCCTTCAGGCCTCCGGTTTCCTCGCGGGCCGGAATGGCCATGCCGACATGTTCATCGAGGACAAGTCCGTTGTCACCCTGGGCACGGGCGCGCCCACCGACCGCATCATCATCACGTCCGACGGCTCCCAGGATTCGAGCTTGATCGTGTCGGGAGACCAGACCCGTCTCGACGTCAATGGCGATTTCTATGTGGGCTTAGGGCGCGGCGGTGCCGGCATCGTCATCGAGAACGGCGCCTTGCTCGAGACGGCCGGGACCACCTATCTCGGTTACAGCACCGGCAGCGGGTCCGTCAGGGGCGTGGTCGCGCTGAATGACGGGGAATGGCAGGCTGCGGATGTTGTTGTTGCCGCAAACGCCGGCAGCGACGGCCGTTTGGCCCTTGAGGGCCCCCGTGCCCGACTTCAGGTGACCGGAACCCTGACCGCCGGCGTCAACGGCGGAAACGCCTCCATTAATCTGTTCAACGGGACGGCGGAGATCGACAGGTTTGTTCTGGGCGGCGCGGACGGCATCGTCGGCGTGATGCATTACGGGACGGACCTCACGGTCCGGGAGTATCTCGGCGGCGTCGGCGAGAACGCAACGGTCGTCCATTACATGGGTGTTTCTGCTCCGAAACTGACGGCGGAGACGCTGAAGCTGGGTGTGGGCAAGAAAGCGCAAGGCATGCTGGCCCTGGTCGACACGGGCGCGGTTGCCACCGTCACCGGCCAGGCCGTGGTCGGCGAACTTGGCTATGGCGCTCTCTACGTTTACTCCAATTCCCGGTTCGAGGCCGGTTCCCTGCGCGCGGCGGAGGACGCCGCCAGCACCGGGTACATCGAGGTCGTGGATTCGACCCTCACTGTGGGCCAGATCGCGGCGGGGGCCGGACAGGCCACCTTCAATCTCCTCGACAAGGGCCGGCTGGTCCTGAGCGCCTCCCAGCCTGACCTGTTCGCCAATTTCGGGAGCGATGACACGGTCTATGTCTTTGACGGCATCATCGATACCCAGGGCTTCGACGTGAAGACCGGCGCGGTCATTTCCGGCTATGGCATGACGAAGGCTGGCAGCGGCCGGCTGACGCTCTCCGCCGAAAACACGATTACCGGAGACGTGACGATCGAAGACGGCACCCTGCAACTCGGGGACGGCGGCACCTCCGGCAGGATCAATGGCAACGTGCACAACGGCGGCGTGCTGGCCTTCAACCGGTCCGATGACGTTCTGTTCGAATACGTCATCAGCGGGGCCGGCGCCGTGCACCAGATCGGGAACGGCACCGTCGTTCTCTCCGCCGAAAACAGCTACGCGGGCGGCACGGTGATCCGCAGTGGCACGCTGGCGGTCTCGCAAGACGCCAACCTCGGCGCGGCGGGCAGCACGATCACCTTCGAGGGCGGCACGCTGCAGACGACCGCGGACTTCGCAAGCGGGCGCGGCCTGATCTTCGCCGGAGACGGCGCGGTGCTCACCGACGCGGGTACGACGCTGACATTGAGCAGCACGCTGTCGGGCAACGGCAGCTTCACCAAGACGGGCGGGGGCCGGCTGGTCCTCACCGCAGACAACAGCGCCTACACGGCAACGACCCGCGTGAATGAGGGCACGCTCTCCGTCAATGGCGTGCTCGGCAGCCACGTGGATGTGGCGCAGCAGGGCCGCCTCGGCGGCACCGGCCGGGTGGGCAGCGTGTTCAATACGGGCACGGTGGCGCCGGGCAACAGCTTCGGCACGCTCACCGTCGCCGGCAATTACGTCGGCAATGGCGGTGTGCTCGAAATCGAAACCGCCCTTGGCGGCGATGACTCGGCGACCGACCGGCTGGTGGTCCTCGGCGACACGTCGGGCCAGACCGAGGTGGTGGTTCTCAACCGCGACGGCCTTGGCGGCGTCACGGTCGAGGGCATCAAGATCATCGACGTGGCGGGCGCGTCGAACGGCGCGTTCGTGCTCCGGGGCGACTATGTGTTCGAGGGCGACCCGGCGGTGATCGGCGGGGCCTATGCCTACCGCCTGTTCAAGGGCGGGGTCTCCGATCCGAACGATGGCGACTGGTATCTGCGCACGACCCTGGAGGACGACGAGGACGACGCGACGCCGCAGCCCCAACCCGAGCCTGAGCCTGAGCCCGCGCCTGAGCCTGAGCCTGAGCCCCAACCCGAGCCCCAACCCGGGCCCGAGCCGCTCTACCAGCCGGGCGTGCCGGTCTACGAGGGCTACGTGCAGACCCTGCTGGCGCTGAGCGAGCTGCCGACGATGCAGGAGCGGGTGGGCAACCGTTCGTGGGCCGGGGCGCCGATCCGCGCAGGAAACGGCATCTGGGGCCGGATCCGCAGCACGGGTCATCGGCCGGACGCAGTGTTTTCGACGAGCGGCACCGACAAGAAGATCGACAGCTGGCAGATGCAGCTGGGGCTTGAGCACACCCTGGCGCAAAGGGATGATGGCGCCGTCCTGATCGGCGCGCTGACAGCCCACTATGGCAAGGCGGACGGTCATGTGACCTCCCGCTTCGGCCGCGGCGTGATCGAGACGGAGGGCTATGGCGTCGGCGCGACGCTGACCTGGCATGACCCTTCGGGCTTCTACGCCGATGGTCAGGCCCAGTTCAGCTGGTTCTCGAGCGATCTCAAGTCCGGCACGCTCGGCATGCTCGCCCGGAACAACGACGGCACGGGCGTCGGGCTCAGCCTGGAGCTGGGCAAGCGGGCGTCCATCGGCGACGGCTTCAGTCTCACGCCGCAGGTCCAGATGATGTACGCCCATGTCGATTTCGACCGGTTCCTTGACCCGGCCGGGGCGGAGGTCGCTGCGGACCAGACCGAAAGCCTGCGCACGCGCTGGGGCCTGTCGCTCGATCATCAGGCCGCCGTGTCTCACGACCGAAGCCGCCATCTTTACGGCATCGTCAATATCAGCCGTGAGTGGCTGGAAGAGACGGGTGTAGTGGTGAGCCGCACGGATATCCTCAATCGCGAGCGCGGCTGGTGGGGCGAGGCCGGCCTCGGCGGCAGTTACAGCTGGAACGGCCGCGTCACCATCTATGCCCAGGCCTCGGCCAGGACAGCGTTCGGCGACTTCGGCGACAGCTACAGCCTTTGGGGCACCGTCGGGCTCAGAGCGTCCTTCTGAGCTTTCGTCCGCATACCTGCCCAGGCGAACTTGCGGTGGATCCGCCATGCGCGGATCCACCGCTTTTCATATCCGCAGCGCCGTCCCCGGTGGCTTCCTTCCACGCTTGCGCGGGGCGCCGCCACCTTTCACCCGTCCACCGGGTTCGCGGGCGTATCCAGGATCAGCTGGTAGAAGACGAGGTCGAGCCAGCGGCCGAACTTGAAGGCGACCTCGGGGAGGAAGCCGACCTCACGGAAGCCGAATTCCTTGTGGATGGCGATGCTCGCCGCGTTGGAGGCGTCGATGCCGCCGATCAGGGCGTGAAGGCCGTCTTGCCGCGCGCGGGCGATCAGCTCGCCAAGCAGAATGCGGCCGATCCCGCGCCGCCGGAAATCCTGGTGCACATAGACCGAATGCTCCACCGTGTATTTGCAGGCGGGCCGCGCCCGGAAGGTGCCGTAGCTGCCGAAGCCCATGAGCCTGCCTCCGCCGTCCTCGACCCCGATCACCGGAAATCGGCCCGCGCGCTTCGCTTCGAACCAGGCGACCATGGTATCC
Source organism: uncultured Sphingomonadales bacterium (assembly GCA_964508185.1). Classification (GTDB taxonomy): domain Bacteria; phylum Pseudomonadota; class Alphaproteobacteria; order Sphingomonadales; family Govanellaceae; genus CAZDSS01. The sequence continues at coordinate 11,548 of CAZDSS010000053.1, read as the reverse complement.
CGCGTCCAGGGGGCGTAGTCATAAAGCGCGGTCGAATTGAGGATGGCGTCGTTGAAGATCTCCAGCATGGCATCCGCATGCCGGTCGAAGCTGCACTGGACGAGGACGTGATCCGCCATTGAGGGGCCTCCGTAACGCGGGCGATGCCTGTAGATAACGCCGCAGCCCGCCGGTTCAAACCACAAAAAATGCGGCGCGCCGGCCGGGGGCGGGCGAGGGGACATGTCCGCGGGGGAGGGGGCGTTCATGGCCCGCGCGATTGGGCGGCAGTTCTGGAAATCCCGGTGCCGGGTGCGGCCTCTCCCGGGAAAGCTCATGTCCCTCAATGGTTTGGGTGCGGGACACCCCTTGAAAACTGAAAAGGCCCGCCTATCTCTTCAATTTCCAGCTCTCGCAGGTCCTTTCTGCGCATCGGTTTTCCAATCGAACAACAGAGGAGGTACCATGCAACCCATAAAGATTGCCATTGCTGGCGTCGGCAATTGCGCCAGCTCCCTCATTCAGGGCATTCACTATTACCGCCACAAGGCCCCGGATGACGCCATCGGCCTGATGCATTGGGAAATCGGCGGCTACCGGCCCGGCGACATCGAGGTGGTCGCGGCCTTCGACATCGACAGGCGCAAGGTCGGCGAGGATATCAGCAAGGCCATATTCGCAAAGCCCAACTGCACCACCGTATTCTGCCCGGATATTCCCGAAAGCGGCGTCAAGGTCAGCATGGGCGCCGTCCTCGACGGCTTCTCCGAGCATATGAAGGATTACCCCGAGCACCGTTCCTTCGTGCTGGCGGACGCGCCGTCGGCGAGCAAGGAAGAGGTGGTCGAAACCTTGCGCGAAAGCGGCGCCGAGATCCTCCTCAACTATCTCCCCGTGGGCTCGGAGGAAGCGACCAGGTTCTACGCGGAATGCGCCCTTGAGGCCGATATGGCCTTCATCAACAACATTCCGGTCTTCATCGCCAGCGACCCCGAATGGGCGCGGCGCTTCGAAGAGCACAACCTGCCGCTCATCGGCGACGACATCAAGGCGCAGCTCGGCGCCACCATCACCCATCGCACGCTCACCGACCTGTTCGCCAAGCGCGGCGTGAAGCTCGACCGCACCTATCAGCTCAATACGGGGGGCAATACGGACTTCCTCAACATGCTGAACCGGTCGCGGCTCAAGTCCAAGAAGATATCCAAGACCGAGGCGGTGCAGTCGGTAACCGCCGAGCGGCTGGACGACGACAACATCCATGTGGGGCCGAGCGACTACGTGCCCTGGCAGAACGACAACAAGATCTGCTTCCTGCGCATGGAAGGCCGCCTGTTCGGCGACGTGCCCATGAATCTGGAGCTCCGCCTGTCGGTGGAGGACAGCCCCAATTCCGCGGGTGTGGCCATCGACATGGTGCGCTGCGCCAAGCTCGCGCTGGAGCGCGGCATCGGCGGCGTGATCCATGCGCCGTCCGCCTATTTCTGCAAGCATCCGCCGCGCCAGTACACGGACGAGCAGGCGTTCCTGATGACCGAGAAGTTCATCCGTGGCGGAGGGGAAGACAGGCATGCAGTGCGTGATCTTGGCCGCCGGGAGCGGCAGTCGGCTCAGCTCGCTGTGTGACGCCAAGCCCCTGCTTCCCGTGCTGGGTGTTCCGCTCATCGAGCGGAACATCCGCAATCTGGCGGCGGCCGGCATTTCCGAATTCATCGTGGTGACGGGCCACGCGGCCGACCGTGTGGACGCCTTCCTGCGGGACCTTGCGGCGCGTCTCGGCCTTCCGATCCGCTGCGTCCATAACCCGGACTGGGCGTCGGCCGAGAACGGCCGCTCGGTCCTTGCGGCGGAGAAGGCGGTTCATGGTCCCTTCGTCCTCGCCATGGGCGACCATCTGGCGGAGCCGGGGCTGGTGCGGCAGCTCATCGACCGCGCGGGCGACGAGACGCTGTCCCTTGCCGTGGACCGGCGGCTCGACAACCCCCATGTGGATCTCGGGGACGTGACCCGCGTGCGCTGCGGGGACATCCATGTGGAGGCGATCGGCAAGAAGCTCATCCATTACGACGGCTGGGATACGGGCTTCTTCTTCTGCCGCGATCCGCAGGCGTTCTTCGCGGCGATCCGCCGCGCCTGCGGCGAGGGCGAGAGCAGCCTGTCCGATGCCGTCGAACGGCTGGCCGCGGCGGGCGAGGTGCGCGCGGTCGATATCGGCGACCATTACTGGAACGACATCGACAGCCCGCGGCAGCTGGAATTCGCCGAGCGCTGGCTTCTCGACCTCATCGGCGGCAAGACCCGCGACGGGCCGGTCGCGCGCTATCTCAACCGGCCGCTGTCCCTGCGGCTCTCCAGGCTTCTCGCGGCCCTGCCGGTGACGCCCAACCAGATATCGATCACAAGCTTCGTGCTGTGCCTGATCGCCGCGGGGCTCATGGCCTCGGGATCGGCGAAGATGCTGATCCTCGGCGGCCTTCTCGCCCAGTTCGCCTCCGTCCTCGACGGCTGCGACGGGGAGATCGCCCGCCTCAAATACCAGGCCAGCGACTATGGCGGCTGGCTGGATGCGGTGCTCGACCGCTATGGGGATGCGGCGCTGATCCTCGGGCTCACATGGGCGCTGGCGCCTGAGCAGGGGAATATGGCCTGGCTTCTCGGCAGCCTTGCGCTCGCCGGAAGCTTCATGGCGAGCTACACCGCCGACAAGTACGACGGCTGGGCGTCCCGGGAAGGGGCAAGGCGCTGGCGCATGGGCCGCGACCTTCGCATCTTCCTGATCGCCCTCGGGGCGGTGACCGGCTGGATCGTGCCGGTCCTGCTGCTGATCGCCGTCCTCATGAACGGGGAGGCCATCCGCCGTGCCTGGATCCTGCGCCCCGGGACCTGAGGCGGCGCCCGCCTTCCGCCGGGCGCTCGCCCGGGCGAAGTGGCGCATCCGCCGCATCATCCGGGGATCCTCCGTGCCGGAAGATCCCCTTCATGCGGTGAACACGGTCCTGTGGCTCCGCCGCCTGGCGCCGGATGCCGACGCGGCCCTGCGGCTCGCGGCCTACGCCCACGACATCGACCGGGCGGACGACGCCACCAGGATGCGGCGGGCGGACTTCGCCGATTACGACGCCTTCAAGGCCGCCCATGCGGAACACGGGGCGGCGATCGTCGCCGCCATCTTGCGGGACGAAGGCCTGCCGCCCGCTTTCATCGCCGACTGCGCCGACCTCATCCGCCGTCACGAGACCGGCGGCACCCCCCGCGCGGATCTCCTGCGCGATGCGGACAGCATTTCCTATTTCGACGTCAATCTTCCGCTCTATTTCGCCCGCGAGGGCTGGGACGAAACCCTGCGCCGCTGCCGCTGGGGCTGGCAGCGCCTCTCCCCCCGGGCGCAGCAATGGGTTGGGGGGATCCGGCATGGGGATCCGCAATTGAACGAGCTCGTCCGCCGCGCCGCCCATTGAGCGCGGCCTTTTGGCCATGAATTTCACCACTTTATCGGCGCCGGAATATGGGCTAACGCTTCGCCATGGCATTTTTCATGGCCCGGGCCGAGGCGCCGATGGTAAGAGTGTGACAAGTCAAGGCCCCCGGCCGATCCGTTGTCATCCGAGTGGGAGTGAGCTCCATGTCCAAGCATTCCGACGTGCGCCGCATCACCGTGCCGCAGATTGCCGCCCGCAAGGGCCAGACGCCGGTCGTCTGTCTCACCGCCTACACGGCGCCCATGGCGGGCCTGCTCGATCCCCATTCGGACATCCTGCTGGTGGGCGACAGCCTCGGCAACGTGATCTACGGGTTCGAGACCACGCTGCCCGTCACCCTCGACATCATGATCGCCCATGGCGCGGCCGTGGTGCGCGGGTCCGCGCGCGCCTGCGTGGTCGTGGACATGCCCTTCGGCACCGTCGAGGAGAGCCCCGAGGTCGCCTTCCGCAACGCCGCCCGCCTGATGGCGGAGACGGGCGCCGCCGGGGTCAAGATCGAGGGCGGGGTGCATATGGCGGAAACCATCGCCTTCCTCGTCAATCGCGGCATTCCGGTGATGGGCCATGTGGGGCTCCGCCCCCAGGCCGTCCATGTGATGGGCGGCTACAAGGCCCAGGGGCGCGACAAGGCGGAATGGGACGCGCTGCTCGCCGACGCCCATGCGGTGTCCGACGCCGGGGCCTTCGCCATCGTCATCGAGGGCACGGCCGAGCCGCTCGCGGAGCGCATCACGAAGGAGGTGAAGGCGGTCACCATCGGCATCGGCGCTTCCGCCGCCTGCGACGGGCAGGTTCTGGTGACCGACGACATGCTCGGCATGTTCCCGGGCAACGCCAAGTTCGTGAAGCGCTATGCGGAGATCGGGCAGATCATCAGCGACGCCGCCGCGGCCTACGCGGAAGAGGTGAAAAGCCGCGCTTTCCCCGGCAAGGAACATGTTTACGCCATGAAAAGCGGCCAATAATCCGTATGGCGGAAGGCAGGTGGCGTTTGCCATCGCGCCGCGTAAACGCTATGTTGTGCTGCCAAAAAACGAACTGGGGTAAGGAGTGCCCGCGTGGCCGACATTTTCGACGAAATCAGCGAGGATCTGCGCCGACAGAAGCTGCAGCGGCTGTGGACGAACTACGGCAAGCATCTGATCGCCGTCATCGTCCTCATCATCCTGGCCGTGGGCCTTTATGAATACTGGAAGCACCATACCCGCGTCACCGCCGAGCGGGAGAGCGGGGACTTCGCCCATGCCGTCGAGCTGATCGAAAAGGGCAATACCAAGGCCGGGCTCGAGGCCCTGCGCGAACTGCAGCAGAACGCGGGCGGCGGCTATCGCTTCCTCGCGGGCCTGCGCGAGGCCGACGTGCTGGCGGGGCAGGGCGACCGGGCGGGCGCCATCGCCGTGTTCGAGCGCATCGCCGCCGACGGCAAGATCGACCGCGCGCTGCGCGATTACGCCGAACTCCAGGCCATCACCCATGCCCTCGAGGACGGCGAGCGCGGCGATCTGCGCGCGCGGCTCGAGGCGCTGGCGCGGCCGGGCGCGCCCTGGGCGGCGCTCGCCGAGGAGCAGCTCGCCTTCCTCGATCTCAAGGCGGGCAATGCCGACCGCGCGCGGGAGCGCCTGCAGGCCATCGCCGCCAACGAGGAGGCTCCCGCATCGCTCCGCGACCGCGCCAACAGCCTGATGTCCGTGATCTGGCCCGGCAGCGCGCAGCCTGCGGCGACGGGTGATGCGGCGAGCGAGGATGCGGCCGAAGGGGTCGAAGCGGGCGAGGACAGCGTCGAGGACAGCGAACAGTGAGCGGCAATCCTTTCCTGCGTGCAACCGGCATCGTTCTCATGACGGCGGCGGCCCTGGCCCTCGCGGGCTGCGGCGGCGGCTCCAAGAAGAGCAAGGAACGCCTCAAGGGCGAGCGCATCGCCGTCCTCACCTTCGAGGGCCGGGTCCAGCCCGACCCGCGGGCCGAAGCGATCCCGGTCGTCCTGCCGGAGCCCTTCGCCAACCGCGACTGGCCCCAGGGCGGCGGCTATCCCGGCCACGCCATGCATCATCTGGCGCTGGGCGATGCGCCGAAGCGCATCTGGCGCACCGATATCGGCAAGGGATCGAGCGGCCGCAAGCAGCTCACCGACGCCCCCGTGGTGGTGGACGGCACGGTCTATGTGATCGACAGCAATTCCGTCGTCTCCGCCGTCAATGGCGATACGGGCAAGATCCTGTGGAAGCGGGAGATCCGCCAGCCCAAGCAGAACGACGCCGTGTCCTTCGGCGGCGGTGTCAGCTATGGCGACGGCAAGCTGTTCGCGACCACGGGCTACGGCATCGTCGCCGCGCTTGATCCGCAGTCGGGGCAGGAGCTGTGGCGGCGCAATCTCGGCGTGCCGCTCCGCGGCGCGCCGGCGGTCGCCGACGGGCGCGTCTTCATCAATACCTACGACAACCAGCTCTATGCCCTCTCCACGGGCACGGGCGAGGAATTGTGGAGCTATGCGGGGATCATCGAATCCGCAGGCCTCCTCGGCGCGTCCACCCCGGCGGTTGCGGGCGGCACGGTGATCGCCGGTTTCTCGTCGGGCGAACTGTTCGCGCTTACCGTGGAGAACGGCCGCGTCACATGGTCCGACACCCTGACCCGCACCGGGCGCCTGACGCCGCTCGCCACCTTGAGCGACATCGACGGCGCGCCGGTGGTCGACCGCGGCACCGTGTTCGCCATCAGCCATGGCGGCCGCATGGCTGCCATCGACCTCCGCTCCGGCGAGCGGCTGTGGGAGCGCAATGTGGGCGGCGTTCACGCCCCGTGGGTCGCGGGCGATTTCATCTTCGTCGCCTCGGCGGACAACGAGCTCGTCGCCCTGCACCGTCGGGAAGGGCTCGTGCGCTGGGTGACGCCGCTGCAGCGCTTCAAGGACCAGGAAGACCGCAAGGGCCGCATCTACTGGGCCGGGCCGGTGCTGGCGGGCGACCGCCTGATCGTCACCTCGTCCCACGGCTACGCTCTGTCCGTCTCGCCCTATACGGGCGAGGTCATCAGCGTCCTCGAGCTTTCGGACAAGGCCTATCTGCCGCCGGTTGTCGCCAACGGCACCCTCTATCTCCTGACCGACGACGGGCAGCTCACCGCCTATCGTTGATCGGCGTAAATTCAAAGGTTTCTCGGCATGACTTTCACGGTGGCCATCATCGGTCGCCCCAATGTGGGGAAATCGACTCTCTTCAACCGGCTGGTCGGCAAGCGTCTCGCGCTCGTGGACGACACGCCGGGCGTGACCCGCGACCGGCGCGAGGGCATGGGCCATCTCGGCCCGCTCCGCTTCCGGGTGATCGACACCGCGGGGCTCGAGGAGCCGGGGGACAATGAGCTGTCCGCCCGCATCCGCGAACAGACGGAAGCGGCCATCGATGACGCCGACGCGGTCATCTTCATGGTGGATGCCCGCGCAGGCGTGACGCCCCTCGACCGTCATTTCGCCGATCTCGTGCGCAAGCGGGAAAAGCCCACGATCTGCCTCGCCAACAAGAGCGAGGGGCAGGCGGGCGCCGCCGGATATTACGAAAGCTTCGGCCTTGGTCTCGGCGACCCCGTTGCGTTCTCGGCGGAGCATGGGGAAGGGCTCGTGGAGCTCCACGACCAGCTCGCCGCGATCATGGAGGACGGCGGATTTCCCCTGGACGCGGCCGAGGAGGAGGAAGGCGAGAAGCCCCTGCAGCTTGCGATCGTGGGCCGCCCCAATGTGGGGAAATCGACCCTCGTCAACCGGCTTCTCGGCGAGAACCGGCAGGTGACGGGGCCTGAAGCCGGGATCACCCGCGACGCCATCGGCATCGACTGGACCTGGCAGGGTCAGCCCGTGCGCCTGTTCGACACCGCGGGCCTTCGCCGCAAGTCCAGGGTTCAGGAAAAGCTCGAGAAGCTTTCGGTCGCCGACACCATCCGCGCCATCCAGTTCGCCGAGGTGGTGGTGCTGGTGATCGACGGCACCCTCGGCTTCGAGAAGCAGGATTTCACCATCGCCGACCTCGTCATGCAGGAAGGCCGCGGCCTCGTCATTGCGGTCAACAAGCTCGACGAGATTGCGGATACCGACAAGGTGGTGCAGGAGGTGCGCGACGGCCTCGAACGCTCGCTCCACCAGGCGCGGGGCGTGCCGGTCGTGCTGCTGTCGGCGCTCACCGGGCGCGGCAGGGAGCGGCTCATGCCCGCGGTGCGCAAGGTCTACGACATCTGGAACCGGCGCGTGCCCACGGCGGCCCTCAACCGCTGGCTCGAGGATGTGATCTCGCGCAATCCGCCGCCCGCGGACAAGGGGCGGCGGGTCAAGATCCGCTATGCGTCCCAGGTGAAAACCCGCCCGCCGACCTTCGTCTTTTTCGTCAACCGCCCGGAAGCGGTGCCGCAAAGCTATCTGCGCTTCCTCGCGAACGATCTGCGCAACGCCTTCGATCTGCCGGCGGTGCCCCTGCGCGTCCTCATGCGCAAGCGGGACAATCCCTTCGCAGGAAAAAGCTGAAGAAAAAGCGGCGCCTGGTTGCAAGCGCCGCTTTGATTTCCAGAGAATTCCGGATGTTCAGGACTGCACGCGGTCGCGGTAGTTGACCACGGCGCCGTTCAAGGTCACGTCTTCCCGGACGAGATCGAGGAACAGCTCCGCCACGTCATCGGGGCGGGGCAGGGTCGCCGGATCCTCGCCCGGCATGGCCTGGGCGCGCATCGCGGTCCGGGTCGCGCCAGGATTGACGAGATTGACCCGGACGTTGGACTTGGCGCATTCGGCCGCGAAGGTCTTGACCATGGCCTCGAGCGCCGCCTTGGTGGTGGCATAGCCGCCCCAGTAGGCGCGGTGGCTCTGGGCCACGCCCGACGTCACGAACACCGCGCGGCCGTGGGGCGCCGCGCGAAGGAGCGGCTCGAACGAGCGGATGAGCCGCCAGTTGGCGGTAAGGTTCACGGCGAGCAGCTCGTCCCACACCTTGGGCTTGATATGGCTCAGGGGACCCAGGGTGCCGAGGATCCCCGCATTGCCGACGAGGATGTCGAGCCGGCCCCAGCGTTCGGCCACCGCGCCGCCCATGCGGTCGATGCCGTCGAAATCCTTGAGGTCGAGGGGGACCAGGGTGGCGCTGCCGCCTTCGGCCTGGATGGCGTCGTCCAGTTCCTCGAGGGCGCCGGCGGTGCGGGCGACCGCCAGAATATGCGCCCCTTCGCGGGCCAGGCGGCGTGCGACGGCATAGCCGATGCCGCGGGATGCGCCGGTGACCAGGGCGATCTTGCCCTCAAGCAGTCTCGTCAATGCGTGAACCCTTTTTTATCCGTTGGCCAGCCGCTCGGACAGGAGCGAAAGCTGGGCGACGTTGCCGTTTCTGGCTTCGTAGTCGGTGAGGCGGATGGGATAGTCCCCGGTGAAGCAGGCGTCGCAATATTGCGGCGCGCCCTGTTCGCGGCGCGCTTCGCCGAGCGCCCGATAGAGCCCGTCCATGGTGAGGAAGGCGAGGCTGTCGGCGCCGATGAAGCGGGCCATGCCCTCCACATCCATGCGGGACGCCAGAAGCTTCTCGCGGTCGGGCGTGTCGACGCCGTAGAAGCAGGAATGGGTGGTCGGCGGGCTGGCGATGCGCATATGCACCTCGGCCGCCCCGGCGCCGCGCACCATGTCGATGATCTTGACCGAAGTGGTGCCGCGCACGATGGAATCGTCCACCAGCACCACCTTCTTGCCGGCGAGCTCCCAACGGTTGGCGTTGTGCTTCAGCTTCACGCCCAGATGCCGGATCTGGTCCGACGGCTCGATGAAGGTGCGGCCCACATAATGGTTGCGGATGATGCCGAGCTCGAACGGAATGCCCGACTGCTGGGCGTAGCCGATGGCCGCGGGCGTGCCGGAATCCGGCACCGGGATCACGAGATCGGCGTCCACCTTGTTCTCCCGGGCGAGCTCCATGCCGATGCGCTTGCGCACCTGATAGACGCTGAGGGCGTCGGAGCCGCCGACGAAGGAGTCGGGGCGCGAGAAATAGATGTATTCGAAGATGCAGGGGCGCGGGCGCATGGCCGGGAAGGGCTTGTGGCTCTCGACGCCGTTGCCGTTGATGATGAGCATCTCGCCCGGCTCCACCTGGCGCACGAAGCTGGCGCCGATGATGTCGAGCGCGCAGGTCTCGGACGCCACCACATGGGAGCCGTCGGTCATGCGGCCGAGGACCAGCGGGCGCACGCCCAGGGGATCGCGCACGGCGATCAGGCCTTCCTTCGACAGGATCACCAGGGAATAGGCTCCTTCCACCTGCCGCAGGGCGTCCACCAGGCGGTCGATGAGGGTGCCGTATTCGCTCATGGCCACCAGATGGATGATGACCTCGGTATCGCTTGTCGACTGGAAGATGGCGCCGGCGCGGATGAGCTGCTTGCGCAGGGTCCAGGCGTTGGTGAGATTGCCGTTGTGGGCGACGGCGAAGCCGCCGAGCTCAAGCTCCGCAAAGAGCGGCTGCACATTGCGCAAGACCGTCTCGCCCGTGGTCGAATAGCGGACGTGGCCGACGGCGGCGGTGCCGGGCAGGGATTCGATCACCTTCTGGGAATTGAAGTTGTCGGCGACCTGTCCCATGGCGCGATGGGTATGGAAGCGCGATCCGTCGAAGGTGACGATTCCCGCCGCCTCCTGCCCGCGATGCTGCAGGGCGTGAAGCCCCAGCACCGTGTGCGCCGCGGCGTCGGCATGGCCATAGACGCCGAAAACGCCGCATTCTTCCCGCAATTTGTCGTCGTCGAACGGATGAGTCAAAAAACGGGCCTGACCAAAATTCGCCTGATGTTCGCGCATATTACCGTCGGCCTGAATACACCGCCAGAACCCGTTGTTGGCCACAGGGCGGCGAAGGATCACCTTTAGATATTATGTTCAATGAGGCGTTCAAGGTCTTCGCGCTCTTTTGCGCGGTATCCCTGGCCTTCATTCTTCTCGCGCCCGAGCGAAGGAGCGGGCAGGCGATCCTTTAACCCGTCGATCATGGTTCTGTCCAGAGGGCGATCGTCCCCGTTCAGACTTTCGATTATTTCGGCCGGGGTGATGTCGGCCAGAATGCTCGCGCCGTATTCCACGAGGGGGCGGCTGCGGGCTTGCAGAATCCAGTCGGGCAGGTTCTTCTGCGGGATGATCCAGGTGGTGACGAGATAGGCCACGCAGACGATGAGGAGCCCCCGCACCACGCCGAACAGCGCGCCCATGGAGCGGTCGAGGGGGCCGATGGCGCTCGACTTGATGGCGCGGCTTATGACATTGGCGAGGATCTTGAAGATGATGAGCGTCACCACGCCGAGCAGGATCACCGTGACGGTGTCCGCAAATCCCGGCGGGTCCAGGAAGTCCCGCATCAGGGGCTGGGCCACGGGCAGGAGATAGAGGGTCGCGATGATCGCGCCGACCCAGGCGCCGAGGCTCAGGATTTCGAGCGTGAATCCGCGGCCGAAGCCGTAGATCGCCGACACCCCCAGAACGATCAGGACCAGGATGTCGAATGAGGTGATGCCGAGGCCGTCCATGTGACGCTCCCTAATTCTCGCCCATGATCAGGGTGGCGAGTTCCTGGATATGGTCAAGCTCGGTGCGGGCGATGCCGCTCTTGATGCCCTTGATGTTGGCGGGCATGATCGCGCGCGTGAAGCCCAGCTTCTCCGCTTCCTTGAGGCGTTGCGCGGCCTGCGCCACGGGCCGGATCTCGCCCGACAGGCTCACCTCGCCGAAGACCACGCTATCCTGCGCCAGCGGGCGGCCGGAGAGTGCGGAAAGCAGCGCTGCCGCCACCGCAAGGTCGGCGGCGGGCTCGGTGACCCTGAGGCCCCCCGCCACATTGAGATAGACGTCGTGGCCGCCGAGGCCGAGGCCCGTGCGGGCGTCCAGCACCGCCATGATCATGGCCAGCCTGCCGCTGTCCCAGCCGACGACCGCCCGCCGCGGCGTGCCGAGGATCGAGGGCGCGACCAGGGCCTGGATCTCCATGAGCACGGGGCGCGATCCTTCCATCCCGGCGAAGACCGCCGATCCGCTCACGTCGTTGCGGCGGCTGCCGAGGAACAGGGCGGAAGGATTGGGC
>CAZDSS010000052.1:0-18978 GCA_964508185.1 uncultured Sphingomonadales bacterium | reverse complement strand
GCGATCATTGCGCCGGCTGGTGCGTCTCTATGAGGTGTTCGAGCAGGAGCGGCGTCCATTGACCAGCGTCGAGATCATCGCGGCGCTGGACGCGCCGCGGTCGAGCGTGGCCAACCTTCTCAAGACGCTGGTCGAGCTCAACATGCTGACCATCGACCGCAAGGCGGCGAGCTATTTCCCCTCCGCCCGCTTCGCCCAGCTCGGCGGCTGGATTCTGGAGACCTGGCTGCCGAGTCAGGAATTTCTCGACAGCATGAACAGCCTGCGCGATGCGACGGTGGAGACGGTGGTGCTGACCACCCCCACCGATCTCGAGATGGAAGCGGTCCATGCGGTGGGCGGCCTCGGCCATATCGCGCTGGTGGTGAAGCCGGGGCAGCGCTTTCCCCTGTGGGGATCGGCGGTGGGCGCCGCCTACCTTTCGACGCAAAGCTCGTCGGTCATCAGCGGCCTTACCAAGCGGCTCATGCGGCGCGGCGTCCTTGACCCGGACGATCCCAAATTCGCCTACTGGAGCGAGGAGATCCGCCGCACGCGGGAGCGCGGGTATGCGAGCGCCTACGGCTCGGTGATCCAGGACGTGGGGGTCGTCGCCATGGCCGTGCCGTCCCACCTCGCGCCGCGCCCCCTCGTCATCAGCGTCGGCGGCCCCGCGACCCGCATCCAGAAGGTGGAGCCGCTGATCGTCGCCCATCTCAAGGCCTTTCTCCAGGACGTGGAGCGCCTTTCGCAGCAGGCCGCGGGGCGGAACGGCTAGATGGAGAGATGGTCGTTGAGGAGCACGATGAGCTCCGCTTCGCGGCTCACGTCCAGCTTGGCGAAGATGGATTTGAGCTGGGCCTTCACGGTGCCCACGCTGGTGCCGCGGGCGGCCGCCACCTCGTCCCGCGACATGCCGCGGGCGACGCGCATGGCCACATCCGCTTCCGCCGGCGACAGCTTGTAGAAGCTTTCAAGGACGGCGGGCGCCGACTTGTGCCAGCGGCGGCCGCCGCGCACCGCGACCAGGATGTCGGAGCCCCGCTCCAGCCGCCACGGCAGCGCGGGCAGGACGGAAATATCGACGATCAAGGGCGCCCGCTGATCGGGAAGGGCGACGATCAGGGTGGCGGGCGCAGGCAATGGTTCCGCCTGGCGGGCGATCGCCTGATGCAGCCGCCGGGTCTCCTTCAGGGTCGACGCATGGAGAACGCCCTGTTGCAGGACGAAGCGGCCGGCCGCGCACAACTGCTCGGCCGAGCGGGTCATGGCGCGCACCCGCGCGTCAGGCCCGCAGATGAAAGCCGTCGCCGACATCTCCTCGAGCGCGCCCGCAAGCAGCATCCGCCCCTGCGATTCGATCGCCCGCTGCAGGACCACCGCATTGCGCACATGGGGGGCGACGGCCATGAACAGCGCCCGCTGCTCGCCTGAGGACACGCCGTCCGAGTCGCTGCGGAGAAGGGCGAGCCCCACCTGCCCGTCCGCCGTCTGGGACAGGGTCGTCTGGCAGCCATGGAGCATTTCGGCGGCGTGGCAGAGTTCGCGGTAGCGGCGGCTGAAGGCGTCGTCGGGCACCGCCCGGTAATCGTCCTCGCTCCGCAAGGTGAACAGGGGATCGCCGAGAGAGACGCGGCGGCGGGTATTGCCGCGGGGATCGGTGCCGAGGCTGCGCTCGAAGGCCGCCACCGCCTCCGGGGGATGGCCGTTGGTCACCCAGTTGAACCAGGACATGTTGTCCTCGCCGAAGCCGACGAGCTGGGCGCGGGTGGAACGCGTTGCGTCCGCCAGGGCCTGAAGCGCCGTAAGCCACTGCGTTCCGTCCACAGCCGCCTGGGCAAAGAGCCCGGCCAGCTCAACGACCACCGACTGCACGCCTCATCCCCTCCCCCCGGGACGTCTTGTGTCACCTTATGGGCGTCGATTTTTTCTTGATTTCCCATTCAAAGGCAAGCGCCGTTTCATCGCCCCCCATACCCCGATCGGGAGATGCGCCTGAATCCCGTTCCGGATAGCGGATTAGGACATTTGTCTTGGGGGATTCGAACATGAAATATCCGGCCCGAAACCGCGCGTCCTTGCGCGCCACACTGGCATTGGGAGTGAGCGCGCTCGCGCTCGGTGCAACGGCGTCGCGGGCGCAGGAGGCCTGCCCCTCCGGCTCGCCCGGCCCGGTCTGCGAAATCCACAATGCGGGCGCAAGCGGCGCCATAAACGGCAATCCCGGCAATTTCCTCATCATCCGGAACGACGGCACGATCACCGGGGGGACCGCCATCAATCTGGGCGGCGCGGTGGCCTTGAACCTCGTCAATGGTCCGGACGGCGTGGTCACCGGCACGGGCGGCGACGCCGTGCTGCTGAACAGCCGCACGGTCGTGCCGCTGCTGTTCTTCGGGATCCGCAACCAGGGGACGATCGAAGGCAATGTGAGCTTCGTCGAGCCCACGCCGGTCATGGGCCAGGCCATGCCCGCCGGTCTCTATTATTACATTTCGGACGGCGGGACGCTTGATGGCGACCTGCAGCTCGGCACCGGCTTCAGCACGGCCTATTTCCTGCAGCGCGGGGCGGATTCCGGCGTCACCGGCACGATCTCCGCGGGCGGCGGCGCCGACGCCTACATCCGGAGCTATGCGGGCATCCAGTCGGTCGCCCTCGGCGATGCGCCCCTGCCCGCCACCTTCGAGCTGGAGGGCATCGAGGCCTTCGGCGCCAACAGCGTCATCACCCTCACCGGGTCCGGCAGCGGCATCGTGGTCGCGGGCACCGGCGCCATCATCAACAACGCCACCATATCGGCGCCGGATACCAGCGGGCTCTATCCCATGGGCGCCAACGTGGTCCTGCCCGCCATCGGCACCTTCCAGCCCCAGATGGCGACCTTCCCGCGGACGGACCCCGCGCCCGGCACGCCCAACATCCATGTGGCGCATTACGGCGAGGCGCTCACGAGCTTCACCAACAACGGCACGGTGAATGGCGACATCCGGCTCGCGACCGCGAATTTCGTCAATACGGGCGACATCAACCAGACGAGCGGCGGCGTTGGCTCCGTCATCACCGGCGCCGCCGACCGGAATTTCGTCTTCAGCAACAGCGGCACCATCGAAATGGCGTTCACCGGCGGCCGCGCCGCCACCGCCCGGCTCGAGGCGGAGATCGATGGCGAGACGGCGGTCAATGCGGCGCTCCGCATCCGCTCGGCCATGGACACCACCGATCCGGGCAATGTCGAGATCGCCAATACGGGCGACATCCTCGGCGGCATCGATGTGCGCGTCGTGGCCGACAACCTCACCTTCGACAACCACGGCATTCTGGAAGCGATCGACGAGGCGAACTATTTCGCCCGCGCCGCCACCATCGTGGTGGGTGAGCTCGCCCGCGCCGTGGGCCCCGATCCCGTCACCGAATTCAACGCCGGGAAGGTCACCGTGCGCAACCACGCGACGGGCGACGTGCGCGGCAGCTTCTACCTTGAAGCGGCGGCCGACGAGCTCGTCTTCGAGAACAGCGGCATCATCTCCTGGGCGGAGAACGATGGCGGCATCGCGCTCTACATCGATCAGGAGCTTCATGAGGGCGCGGGGGATGCGAGCCGCGACGCCGCGCATCTCGATTTCTCGAACACGGGCATGATCGACGGCGGCGTCGAGATCGACGTGGAGACGAAGCGGCTCGACATCGCCAATTCGGGCGACATCATCCGCACCGCCCTCGGCACCGCCCAGCGGGGGCTTCCGCTGTTCGGCGGCGTCCATGCCATGACCGTCACGGCCGCCACCGCCGGCGGCCAGGTCGTGATCGTGACCAACACCGGGACCATCGAAGGGGAGGATCATGGCGGCTCCGGCCTTCTGATCGAGTCGGAGGCGGGCGACGACGATCTCGTCGGCAGCCCGGCGGCGAACGGCGTCGTCTCCGTCGTCAACGAGGGCCGGATCGCGGCGTCCGGCGGCGCGACCCTGACGCCCGGCGCGCTCATCGGCCGGACGGGGACGGTGCAGGCCAATCAGGCGGCGGCGCTCGGGATCGATTCGGAAGCGACCGGCAACAGCACCATCCTGATCGAAAACAAGGCGGGCGCCGTCATCGAGGCGTCGGGGGATCTTCGCGTGATCACGCCCACCGGCCCCGACAGCTTCACCTATCAGGTCCTCGCCGGGACCGACGGCTCCCACATGACGGCGATCGCCGCCGTCGGGCAGACGGTCCACATCATCAACAGCGGCGTCATCAAGGGCGGCGCGGGCACCGACTACAGCACGGCGGCATCGCCGGTTTTCATCGAAGCCGCCATCGGCCAGCCCAACGGCTATCTCGCGGGCGCCATCCATACGAGCGGGGACGAGGCGGAGGACGGCACCTTCCTGCCCGGCGAGGACTGGGTGATGAACGAGGAGTCGGGCGTCATCATCGGCTCCATCGACCTCAATGCTGGCGACGACGTGATCGACAATCTCGGCTCGATCACCGGCGACGTCTTCCTGCGCGAGGGCAACGACGTCTTCCGCAACGCCGGCGCCTATGAAGGCCATGTGGACATGGGCGCGGGCGACGACTATTTCGTCCAGCTCCTTTCGTCCGCTGCGCTCTTCAACGGCACCGTGGACGGCGGCGCGGGCTACGATCGCCTCGCCTTCGACATCACGGGCAGCGACGGCCTGTTCACCCAGGCGTTTCGCGACCGCTTCACCGGCTTCGAGAACTTCACCCTCATCGGCACGGCCAACGTGACCGTCGTCGCCGAGGGGGATACCTCCATCGGCGCCGACACCGAGATCGTGGTCGCCGAGGGCGAGAACGCGATCCAGGGCTCCGCCGAAAGCCAGACCATCGAAAACCACGGCCGAATTCACGGCCATGTGAATCTCGGCGGCGGCGACAACAGCTTCGTCAATGACGGCTCCATCACCGGCAATCTGGTGACGGGCGACGGCGCGAACAGCATCGTCAACGGCGCGGGGGCGGTGCTCAACGGCGCGGTCGTCTTCGGCAACGGCGGCAACAATCTGGAGAACAACGGCACCATCACTGGCCCCATCACCGGCGGCAGCGGCAGCGACGTGCTGGTGAACGGCGGCACCATCGCGGGCGACGTGGATCTCGGCGAGGGCGACGACAGCTTCGTCCTCGCGGGCGGCACCTTCGCCGGTACCGCGTCGGGCGGCGACGGCCACGACAGCCTGGCTTTCGCCACCACCGGCACGGAAGAGTCGCCGACCGTCATCGATGGCTCCCAGTTCACCGACTTCGAGGAGCTGGAGAACAATTCGGGCGTCAACCGCCTCACCGGCACGATCGAGGTGGAGAACGTGAACGTCACCGGCGGCGCGCTGTTCGGCACCCCGGGCTCCACCATCACCGGCAACGTGCTCGTGAACGGCGGCACCTTCGGCAGCGCCGGCACCATCGTGGGCGGCGTCATGGTCACCGGCGGCACCCTCGCCCCCGGCGCCTCGCCCGGCATCATGACCGTTCACGGCGATCTCGTGATCGGCGACGGCACGGTCACCGTCTTCGAACTGGTGCCCGAAGGCCAGAGCGACCTCATCATCGTCGAGGGCGGCTCGGTCAGCATCGGCGACGACACCACCCTCCATCTCACCGGCAGCCTGACGCCCGGCGACTCCCGCGACCTGATCCTGGTCAATGGCGGCGGCACCATCGCGGGCGACTTCACCACCGTCAATCTCGACCCCGGAATCGTCGGCGTGGTGCGCAAGAATGCGGGCAATACGGCGCTGCAGCTCCTCGGCGTGTTCGTGACGCCCGAAGGCGCCGCGCCCCAGGCCGCGGCGGGGATCGAATATGTGAACGATCTGCTGGTGGGCGGCAGCGCAGGCGCTGCCCTTCTTGCGGCCTTCCCCAACCTGATGACGAACGGCGCGGCCAACGAGGCGGCGTTCCTGCGCATCACCGGCGAAGCCTATGCGAGCGCCGCCCAGCTCGGCGTCGAGCAGGGCCTGACCCTCGCCCGCGCCGCCCGCTCGGGCATCAACGACGCGCGGCCGGGATCGAACGGCGTCTTCGTCTTCGCCGAGGCGATCGGCGACTGGCTGAAGCTCAAGGCCGACGGGGGCCAGGGCACGTCACGCGCCAAGAGCCACAGCTACGGCATGCTGGGCGGACTCGGCCTCGCGTTCGACAACGGCATGATCGGGGCGTTCGCGGGCTATGTGGACAGCCGCCAGACCATCCGCGCGCTGGACGCCCGGACGGATGCGGACGGCGCGGTGGCCGGGGTCACGGGCCGCGTGAACGCCGGCGGCTTCGGCCTCAGCGCCACCCTGGCCCATGACTGGAGCGAGGCGCGCACCCGCCGCGTCGTTCCCGGCGGCGCGGCGGTTGCGAGCGGCGATTATCGCCTGCGCAGCCTGGTGCTGGATGCGGCCGTCGACTACCGTGTCGCGCTCGGCGGCGGCTGGCAGGCGACGCCGCAGGTGGGCATCACCCATGTCTCCACGCGGCGGGGCGCTGCGACGGAAGCAGGCAGCGCCGCCTTCGATCTCGCGGTGGCGGCGGACCGCACCAAGGCGACCTTCACCGACGCCCGCCTGCGCTTCGCGCGCGACGGCGAAGCGATGGTGGAGCCCTGGCTCGAAATCGGCGTCCGGCATCAGCTGTCGGGCGAAGTGAGCGACGCCGCCGCGGCCTTCATCGGCCAGTCCGCGACCTTCACGGTGATCGGCGCCGAACGTTCTGACACCCAGGCGACCCTCGGCCTCGGCGCGGTCTTCAAGCTCGCCCCCAATACCCGCCTCCACGGCGCGTATCAGGGCGAATTCGGCGGCGGCCATGCCCACGCCGTCAATGTGGGTCTCGGCTTCGGTTTCTGAGACCTGCGCAGAGTCCAAAGCCGTCCGCCTCCATCGGGGAAGCGGACGGCTTTCCTGTATCCGTGATGGGTCAGCCGTGGACGGGATGCGCCGCAGCGGTTGCGGCGCTGGCCTGCCCGAGCCGCGTGCCGAGGAGCCGCCCGAAGGTCATGGCGGGCGTCACCCCCATGCCGCCGCAGAAGGCATTGCCCGACGTGGCCCCGAGGCCCAGCACCTCCCCCGCCGCATAAAGGCCGGGGATCTGCCGCCCGTCGCCGTCCACCACCTGCAGCTTGCCGTTCACGCCGAGGCCCGGGAAGCTGACGATGCTCCAGCCCACATGCTCCACCGCATAGAAGGGCGGCTCGGCGATGGGCAGCGGACGATGCTGACGTCCCATGGGATCGGGGGCATTACCGACGATCGCGTCATTGTAGGCCCTGATCGTCGCGGCAAGCGTTGCTTCATCGGCGCCGATCCGCGCGGCCAGTTCACTGACGCTGGTGGCGCAGCGATAGGCGGGAAGCTTGTTGAAGCGGCGCGCGACCGTGTCCCACTCCGCGCCGAGGAAGAAGGACGGGGCCTCCCGCCGGATGCGGTCGTCGAACAACGCCCAGAAGCGCATGCCGGGAAGTTCGCGCAGGGCGCGCTCGCGGCGGTCGACGCTCGGGTCGTCCTCCCGCACGAAGCGGGCGCCGCGGCCGTCCACATAAAGCTCCCACGGCTCGCGGAACTGGGGATAGGTCTGGGTCGCGAAGGTGACGCCGCCATGGGCGTCGGGATCGCGGACGCCTGCGAAGGTCGGCAGGAAATGGTCGCGGTTGGCGATGGTGCCGCCGGCCTTGACCGCCGCCACCAGCCCGTCGCCCCTGTTGTAGTCCCAGCCGCCGCCATAGAGCGGCTTTTCCACCAGCTCGCGGAACAGCTCCGGATTGGCGGAGAAGCCGCCGGTCGCGATGATGACGTCCCGCGCCGCGACCTCATAGCGGCCCTTGTCGGAGTCGAAGGTCAGGACGAGCCCCGATCCATTGTCCCGCCGGATGCCCTGAAGGCGCGTCCCAAGCCTGAGATCGATGCGGCCGTCGGATACGGCCTTCTCCACCTGGGGTGCCAGCACCTTGAGGACGGAGCGCCCTTCCTCCGGCCCCCAGTAGGTGCGGGGAACGCTGTAGGGCTCGTGCCCGTAATGGATGATCGGGTGATCGGGCAGGATTTCGAGCCCGTTGTCGAGCAACCAGTGGAGCGTGTCCGCCGCATTGTCCACGGCGAGGCGCACGAGCTCGGCATTCGCCGTGCCGCCGCTGATGCGCATGATGTCGTCGAAATGGCGGTCGGGCGAATCCACGATTTTCTTCGCCGCCTGAAGGCGCGTTCCGGCCGCGCTCATCTGGCCGCTTGAAAGATGCAGGCTGCCGCCGATGCGGTCGGCGACCTCCACAAGCGTCACCCGCCGTCCGCCGGACGCCGCGAAAGCGGCGGCGGGCATGCCCGCCGCCCCGGCGCCGAGGATCACGAGGTCCAGCTGTTCCATGGCTCAGCTCCTCTCTGCTTTCTCGGCATCACATGCGGTAGCTGAAGCTCAGCATGATCTCCCGCGGCGGCAGCAGGATGTAGCCGCCCCGCCCCGGCTCCAGGTCGGTGTCGCGCGAGCCGGAGATGAACTTCTTCTTGTCGGCGAGATTGCTGCCCGCAAGACGCAGCTCGTAGCGCTCGTCGATCTCCATGGCGACGAAGCCGTTGAGGCGGCTGTAGGCGGTCACCCGGAAGTCGTTGTTGACCAGCACCGAATGGTCGTCGGCGCGATACCAGTCGCCGCCGATCTTGAACACCGCCGCCGTGTTGCCGAGGGTGAGGTCGTGGCTGTAATCGAACCCGACGGTGAAGCTGTAGTCGGGAAGCTGCGGAATCTCCGCCTTGCCGAAGGCGATTTCGGCGAGCGCCGGCGTGCTGCCCTCGATGAGGTTGCGGTACTTGCCGGTCTGGAAGGTGGCGTTGGCGAAGAGATTGAGGCCCGCAAGCGGCACCGCCGCGAATTCGAGCTCAAGGCCCTTGATCGTCGCATCCCCCACATTGGTCACCGGGAACACGGGCGTGCCGCCCACGTCCACCGTGGCGTTCGCCGTGAGGTCCGAAATGCGGTTGATGAAATAGGCCGCATTGAGGCGCATGCGGCGGTCGAGGAATTCGGTCTTGAGGCCCGCCTCATAGGTCCAGTTGGTCTCCGGCCGGTAGACCGTCTCGAGCACGCCGGGGGACACCACGGGAATGCCGTTGTAGCCCCCCGACTTGAAGCCGCGCGACGCCGAAATGTAGCCGAACAGGCTGTCGAGGCCGGAGATGCCGTCCACCGGCACGTCATAGTTCAGCGAGAATTTGGGCGTCCAGGCGCGGTAGGTGTCGCGCGACGTGAAGTCCACGTCCGGGAACGGAAAATCGACGCCGCGGATGCCGCCCGTGAAGCGCTTCTTGTCCTGGGTCCAGCGCAGGCCCGCGGTGAAGGACAGATCACTGGTGAGATCGTAGGTCGCCTGACCGAAGGCCGCGATGCTGTCGGTCTTGATGGCCGTGGGCATCAGGGTGACGAGCTGCAGCTCCTGGTCCGCCTTCTCGTGGAAGTAATAGACGCCGAACATCCAGTCGAGCCGGTCGTCGAGCGCCGTGCCGATAAGCTGCAGCTCCTCGCTGAAGGCGTCGGACTTCATGTCGCTCGCGAGCGGGAACGCGCCGCGGCCCGAAAGATCGTTGCTGAAGAAGTCCTTGGTCTGCACCCAGCCCGAGATGGAGCGCGCCGTCGCGAAGCCGAGATCGCGGCTGACGGACAGGGTCGCGATCATCTGGGTCGTCTTGCCGTAGGGCTCGTCGGTCACGATGCCCGAGCGCGGCATGGTCGGGATGGAGACGCGATAGGGATTGTCGGCGCCGAGAAGCGGCGCCACGTCGTCGGAGGTGAACTGGCCCGCGGCGGGCACGAGGCCCGGCACCAGCACCTGCCCGTCATGGGTCGAGCGGGCATAGCTGAAGGACGCCGCGATGTCCCATTCGCCGGGGGTGAAGCGCAGCTTGCCGCGGACGGCGGCGTTGCGTTCCTCGCCGAAGTCCTCGCCCGTCGCCACGTTCTCGTAATAGCCGTCGAAATCGTTGAACAGGCCGGAGATGGAGGCATAGACGTCGTCCGCGATCTTGCCGCCGACGCTGCCCCCCACCTCGACCCGGTTATAGGAGCCGTAACCGGCGCGAAGCTGCAGCCAGCTTTCTTCCCCCGGCGTGCGGGTCACGAACTTGAGCGCGCCGGAGAGCGTGTTGCGGCCATAGAGCGTGCCCTGCGGCCCGCGCAGCACTTCGACCCGCTCGATGTCGAGAAGCTGGGAATTGGCGCCGTTGAGGCGCGGGATATAGACGTCGTCCACATAGATCCCGACCGGGGATTCCACGACGATCACGGAGGAATCCTGCTGGATCGATCCGCGCAGCGCGATGGTGAAGTTGGTGGGCGTCGCGATGCCGTCCACCATGCGAAGGCCGGGGATGATCTTCTGCAGGTCCTGGCTGGAGCCGATCTGGATGTTCTCCAGGGTGGAGGGGGTGAGCGCGCTCACCGCGATGGGGACCGTCTGCAGATTGCCCTCGCGCCGCTCGGCGGTGACCACGATCTCCTCGAGCCCGCTGATGCGCTGCTCGGTCTGGGCCCAGGCTGCGGATCCCGCAGCGGTCAGGATGGCGAGCGTGGCCGCTCCCTGGAAACCGTATTTCTTCAACATTTGCCTCTCCCTTGAACTTGTTGATGTCGTTGCAGCCTCCTGCCGCCGCCGGGTCCGCCGGCGTGGTCGAACCTCACTGCAGCAGTTCGAAAAGCGCGCCATCCGCCGTGCGGACGACGCGCGCGTTGCGGAAATCCAGATGATCCGCCGCGGCGAAGCTGGCGATCGCCATGCCCGCGGGCAGGCCGCCGCGGCTGAGCGGCCGGGCCCGCACGCCTTCGGGGTAGGCGTCGAGCTCGATGAGGCTCTTGCCCGGCAGCATGACGGCGGACAGATCGTATCGGGTATCTTCCGGCAGCCCGAAGGCCCGGGACAGGATGGGAATGCCGGCATCGAACCCTGGGCCCGGGATGATGCCGAAGGCCTGGGTCATTTCCCGCGCCAGGGCTTCCTGCGAGCGTCCGGCGAGCACGGCGACGAAGATCTGTCCCACCGCATCCACGGGTTGCGGCAGGTCGAAGCCCGGCACCTCGCCGCTCACCTCGGTGAGATAAAGGACCTCCCGCCCCGGCCCCACCACCTGCATGGCGCGGATCTTGTCGGTGAAGTCGATATCGAGCGTCTCCGGCGGGCCGATGATGCGGAAGGGGCTTGCGGCAAGGCGCTCCGCCAGCCGGTCGAGATCGCGGACGATGATCTCCGCGGCGTTCCAGCCGAGTGTGGTGAGCGGCGCGTAATCATCCGGCACCTCGTCCTCCACCAGACGGATGAAGCTTGGCTCCCCGCCCGCGGGACGCAGCACGGCCATGGGCCGCCCGGCGATCCCCGGCGCCTGCCAGGCGCGCGCCAGCTCCTCGCTCACGACGCTGCGGCTCTCGCCCCGGTAGCCAAGATAATCGCCATAGGCGGCGACGCTTCCCGCGAGATCGGGCGTGACGAATGTTGCTCCGCATAAGCGACCGAGGGCCATGGACCTTCCTCCCTTGTTCTGCCATGGGGCCTCCGGCGAATGCGGTCAGGCCGGGGCGGCTTCTCCTTCCGCCCACCGCTTGACCGTGGACTCCGACCGGACGACGATTTCCTCCAGCAGCCGGCTGGCCGGAGGGCTGAGGCGCATGTCGCGCCGGGTGATGACGCAAGCGTGGCGCACGATGGTGGTCTCCCGGATGGGCAGCTTGCGCACCACGTCCAGGCTGCAGAGGGCATCCACGAGGTCGGGGGACGCCGTCATGATGTAATCGTCATCCAGAAACAGCCATGTGCCGGTGATGATGGCGTCGCTCCGGATGATGCGCGCGGGCGGCTGAAGCCCGGCGCGGATATAGGCAAGCTGGATCTGCCGGAACACGTCGCCGCGCGCCGCGGGCACGATCCAGGGATAGCACCTGAGCTCGTCAAGCGTGACGTCCGGCATGTCCGCCACCGGATGGTCCCGGCGCACCACCAGGACGTCGCGCACCTCGAAGAGATGCTGGAAATGCAGCTGGTTGCTGTCGGCCGGCTCATGCTCCGACCCGCCGACGACGAAATCCACCTCGCCGCGCAGCAGCAGGCGGATCATGTCCTCCGTATAGCCTTCCATGAGGCAGATCTGCACGTCCGGCTGCTGCTCGTGGAAGCTGCTGATGGCGGCGGCCACATGCCGCCCGGTCATGGTCTCGCCGATGCCGACGGTGACGGTGCCGCCGCGCGCGTCCCGAAGCTGGCTGATCTCGGCCAGGGTCTGATCCGACAGGGCGATCAGGGAATGCGCCCGGGCCAGGAGGCGGCGGCCGTAGATGGTCAGCGCCACCCGGCCGCCGCGCTTGCGGTCGAGGAACTTGACCCCCGCCAGCTCCTCCATCTTGGCGATGCTGGTGCTGAGCGCCTGCTGGGTGATGCACAGCTTCTGGGCGGCGGCGACGAAGGTGCCGCATTCCACCACCGCTACGAAGCGGCGGAGAAGCGTTATGTCCAGATCAAGGGGGGCGGGCGCTTTATCCATGAAATTTGTTTCTTTTGCCCAATAATCAAATTTAATCTGTTGAAAGCTTTAACCCGATGCAGGAAAATTGGCAAGGCCCCTCGAGAGACGGAGTAAAGAGCCATGGTTCTCAAGCTCAACCACGACATGAGGCCGGACAGCACCCCTGAGGAGACGGCGCGCATGCGCTTCGTCTCCGCGTTCCGGTCCTTCATCCTCAACGATCTCGCCGCCGACATGCGCAGCGCCTACGACAAGCGCGCGGCCCGCGCCTATGCGCGCAGCAACGGCGCAGCGCCCCGGACCAGCGGCGAGGCCTACCGGGCGATGCTGGGCGACCCCGCCTTCGAGGTCTATACGGCCTGCCGGATCTACGCCCAGCGCATGGTCTGGGACAGCGTGCGCCCCGGTGTGGAGCGCGAGGCCGAGCGGCTGGAGGCGCTGGAAGCCACCCTGCCGGAGCTCGGCAGCCTGACGCTCGATCCCGACTTCGTTGCGCCGCGCAATGTGTCGGCGCTCGACGTCCATCTGATGCCGGGGTCATATACGGGGGACGAGAATTCCTCCCCCCTGATGCCGGGCGCCGTCTATGACCGCGGCCTCGCCATCTTCTCCATGGGCCTCATGGGCAAGAATCTGGACGATATCGGCCTGTCCATGTCCAACTACATCAAGGCCCGCTATCCGGAATTCGCCCCCAGGGCCATCCTCGACCTCGGCTGCACCATCGGGCACAACACCCTGCCCTGGAAGACGGCCTATCCGGACGCCACCGTCCATGGGATCGATGCGTCGGGCCCATGCCTCCGCTATGCCCATGCCCGCGCGCGGCTTCAGGGCAAGGAGGTGCATTTCCGTCAGATGAATGCGGAAACGCTGGATTTCCCCGACGCCTCCATGGATCTCGTCTTCTCGTCCATGTTCCTGCACGAGATTTCGCTCAAGACCATCGGCAAGGTGATGGAGGAAGCCCACCGCGTGCTGCGGCCCGGCGGACTGATGCTGCACATGGAGCTGCCGCCCAATTCCCAGATGGGCCCGTTCGAAGGCTTCTATCTCGACTGGGACAGCTATTACAACGAGGAGCCCTTCTACAAGACCTTCCGCGATCAGGATCCGCGGGAGCTTTGCGCGAAAGCGGGATTCCCGCCCGAAAACTACTTCCAGTTCGTGGTGCCGAGCATCGGCATCTACGGCGAAGACGCGGTGCGCGAGGCGGCCCGAAGCGACAGCGTCAAGGTCAATGACGAGACCACCGGGCGGCTCGCCCGGGGCGTCAAATGGTTCGGATTCGGAGCATGGAAATGATGATGCAGGACAGGGAAGATCTTCGCCCGGCGGATGCCCCGCCGTCTCTCTATGGCCCCGACGGCTCGGTCCGCGTGTTCGACGACCCGGCCATGGACCGCTTCGTGGGCGTCGTGCTCAACATGGCGTCGGAGCTTTGGGTCGCGCGGGAGCAGATCGCCAATCTCCGCGACCTCCTCGCGCGCAAGGGCGTTGCGACGGACGCCGAAATCCGCGCCCTGCTGGACGAGGCGCAGACGGACGGCCAGCGCGATCAGGAGGCCCAGGAATTCGTCAACCGGCTGCTCGCCCCTCTGCGCGAGCCGCAGAGCTGATTTCCCATCCCGGGAGCGGGTCCCGAAGGTTTCCCCTGGACCCGGACTCCCCCGAACTGGCGCGGGGACATGGCGGTGACCTGCCGCTTTCCACAATCCCCGCGCATCTTTTTAGATCAAATCCGTATCAAAGGCCGCCGAAAACCTATTGGACAGCCTCTCCCCGGCTGATCTAGCCTTGACCCACGCCCGAAAAATCAAGACGCCGCAAGGACATGACGGCGACGGGCGGAACGAGGGAGCATAATTCCGGGGAGAGTGCCGTGACCGAAAAGGCAGACGCCGATCGCATTCCCGTCATCATCGGCGTGGGGGAGATCAATGACCGTCCGGGACCGGAGGACGAGGGGCTCGATTCCCTTGGTCTCATGCTCGCGGCGCTGAAGGCTGCCGAGCAGGACAGCGGCGTACGCGTTCTCGACCGGATCGACTGGCTCGGGGTTGTCGATCAGATCTCCTTCCCCGATCCCGAGATCCACGAGCATCTGGCATCCCGCCTCCCCCATCGCCCGGGAAAGGTGATCCGCACGCCCGACGCCAGCGGCGACGGCCCCATCCGCCTCATCAACGACGCCGCGAACCTCATCGCCCGGGGCGAGGTCAGGATTGCCGCGGCGGCAGGCGGCGAAGCCATGCGCACGGCGGGACAACGGGCGGCGGCGCTCGTCAAGGCGGGCGGCACGCCCCCGCCCAACCGGCTGGCGGAAGCCGCCATGGCGGCGGCGACGCCGCTTGCCCGCAGATACGGCCTGTTCTGGCCCGCCGACGTCTATCCCTTCTACGAGAACGCGACCCGCGCCGCCTGGGGGCAGAGCCTGAACGACGCCCAGCGGGAGACGGCGGAGATCTGGGCCGGAATGTCCCGCGTCGCGGCCGCGAATCCTGCGGCCTGGCTGCGCAAGGCGGTGAGCGCGGATGCGGTCATGACGGTCGACGACGACAACCGCATGATAAGTTTCCCCTACACCAAGATGATGGTGGCCAATTCCGCCGTGAACCAGGGCGCGGCGGTGATCGTCGCAAGCCTTGCGACGGCGCGCGCCCTCGGCGTTCCGGAGGACCGGATCGTCCATATCGGCGCGGGCGCCGCCGCCCACGAGTCGGACGATTTCCTCCGCCGTGAGGGCTTCACGCGCATTCCAAGCCTTGAGGCCACCATTCAGGCGGCGCTCGAATTCAACGCAACCCGCGCCGCGGACATCGATCATGTGGAGCTTTACAGCTGCTTTCCCTGCGTGCCGAAGCTCGCGCGGCGGGTGCTCGGCTGGCCTCTCGACAAGCCCCACAGCGTCTATGGCGGCCTTACCTTCGGCGGCGGTCCCATCGGCAACTGCATGATGCATGCGGCGGCGCAGATGACGCAGAAATTGCGGGGCACGATGCAGAAGGGCCTGATCGTGGCCAACGGCGGCTACGCCACTCACAGCCATTCGATGGTATTTTCCGGCGCGCCCTTGCCGTCCGGAACCTGGCCCCGCGATCACGACGTCAATGCGACGGCCGATCGCCTTCGCAGCCCCGCGCCCGAGCTTCTGGATGACTATGCGGGCCCCGGCAGCATCGAGACCTTCACCATTCCCTTCAACCGCCATGGCGCGCCCGCCCATGCGGTGATCGTCGCGCGCACACCCGACGGTCGCGGCCGCTTCCTTGCCCGCGTGCCGGGGGAAGACGCCGCGACCCTCGCCTTCCTCATGTCGGCGGATGAGCAGCCCGTGGGAAGCCGGGGCGAGGCGGTCGCCGCCGGGGACGGCGCCGCCATCTGGAAGATGACCGCGTGACGCCCGAGATCAGGAGACAAGCAATGACCGACTCTGCCGAAAATGTGGTGCTGTTCGAGCGGGTGGATGACCATATCGCGGTCGTCACCCTCAACCGGCCCGACAAGCGCCATGCGGTGAACGGCGCGGTGACCCGAGCCCTTGACGCCATCGTCAAGGAGACGGAGCAGGATCCCGACATCTGGGTCTCCATCATCACCTCGAGCGGCGGCCCCACCTTCTGCGCCGGGGCGGATCTTGCCGAGGTGTCGGCAGGCCGGGCGCATGAGCTCGTCACCCCCGACGGCGGCTTCGCCGGTTTCGTCGACTCGAAACGCGACAAGCCCTGGATCGCGGCGATCCGCGGCAGCGCGCTCGGCGGCGGGTTCGAGATCGCCCTTGCCTGCGATCTCAGGGTGGCCTCCCGCGAGACGGTCTTCGGCCTTCCGGAAGTGAAGCGCGGCCTGATCGCCGGCGCGGGCGGCGCCTATCGCCTGCCGCGCCAGATCCCCCGCGCCGTCGCCCTTGAAATGCTTGCGGTGGGAGATCCCATCGACGCGGAGCGGGCGCTCGCCCTCGGCCTTGTCAATGCGGTGACGTCTGACGCGGAAGTGCTGGACAAGGCTCTGGACCTTGCTCGGAGAATCGCGCAGAACGCGCCGCTTTCGGTGCGCGAAAGCCTGAAGATCGCACGGGTCGCGGCGGAGCGCACGGAGGCCGAGCTTCAGGAACTGAACCAGGCCGCCATCGCCCGCCTGATGAAGACGGAGGATTTCGCCGAAGGCCCCCGCGCCTTCGTGGAGAAGCGCGCGCCGCGCTGGAAGGGGCGCTAGGCGCCCCGGATCACAAGGAAGGGACGCGCCGCCCCTCAGATGGGCATGCGCATGATTTCCTGGTAGGACTGGATCACCCGGTCGCGCACGGCAACCACGGTGTCGATCATCATTTCGGCGTTGGAAACGGCGGTCACCACGTCCACCAGATTGACGTCGCCGTTGAGCCCGCTGATGCTGGCGCGCTCGCTGCTCTTGGCCGCATCCGCCACCGAGTTCACCGCTTCCTTGAGGACGTTCTCGAAGGACGGCAGTCCCTGGGTCGCCGCACTCGCCGATTTCGCCGCGGCCGGGCCCTTGCCCACACCGCCGAGCCCCATGGTGGCCCCGTAAGCGTTCATGGCGTCCATGGCTTTAAGCGCGTTCATCTGCTTGTCCGATCCTGATTACCGTGGCCCGCGTCAGCGCAGAAGGTCGATGGTGCGCATCATCATGGTGCGGGCGGTTTCCATGGCGTTGACATTGGCTTCATAGGACCGCTGCGCCTGGCGCATGTCCATGACTTCAAGGAGAGTATTGACGTTCGGCGTCCGCACATAGCCGTCGGCGTCCGCCCCGGGATGACCGGGCTGATAGGTCATGCCGAACTCGCTGCGGTCATAATCGACGCGGCGCACCTTCACTTCCTCGACCCCCGCCTGGCGGTTCAAGACATTGGCGAAGGTCACCGTCTTGCGCCGGTACGGGTCCTGTTCCGGCGAGCTTGGAAGCGAGTCCGCGTTCGCCATGTTCTCGGAGATGATCCGCATGCGCAGGCTTTGCGCCTTCATGCCGGATGCGGAGATCAACATCGACTTCGAAAGATCCATCTGGTCCTCGCTTCAGCCCTTGCGTCCGTCACCCGTCAGCGCCCGCGGCCGAGCGCGGTGCGCAGCATGTCCACATGCTTGCGATAGAGATTGGTCACCATGCCGTGCTGCATCTGGCTGTCCGCCAGATTCACCATCTGCTGCTCGAGCTGCACGCTGTTGCCGTCGCGCTTGGTCTCGAGCGACCGCACCTCGTAGACCTCGCCGCCCTTGAGCCGCGAGGGCGGCTCCTGATGGCCGGGATGGGTCTTGGCGACGCGCGTCGCCGGCGCCGAGCGGTGCAGCACCTCGGAGAAGCGCACTTCCTTGAGATCGCTCGCCCGGTAGCCCGGGGTGTTGGCGTTGGCGATGTTCGCCGACAGCAGCTTTTGCCGCTGTTCGAGCCATGACAGCTTGCCATGGAAGGCGCCGAAGATTTTCAGAGCTTTGAGATCCATGAGCCCGGCTCTCTCCCCGCGTCGTCCGCGGCATCACACAATCCATCGCGCCGATTGTGAAAGGGCGGCGTTAACAATTTATGAATCGAGCCGCTTTCGCCTGATTCCGCCGCTTGATGCGCAGCTTTCCGCCTTTAAGACGTCCTTAACCATGGGCGCAGAAAGATAGCGGCCGAACATGCCGACCGCAGAAAGCGCCCGAGCCCATGGCAAGCCTCGAATATTTCAAGTTTCTCTTCGCCCTTTTGTTCGTCCTCGGCCTCATCGCGGCCCTCGCCTGGGTCGCCCGCCGCTTCGGACTGGCGCCGAGGGTGACCGCATCCATGGGCAAGGGCTTCGGCCGGGCCGCGGGAGCCAGGCCGCCGCGCCGTCTCGATGTGGTCGAAATCCTCAATATCGACGCGCGGCGGCGCCTCATTCTCGTTCGCCGCGACAATGTGGAGCATCTCGTCATGATCGGCGAGCGGGACCTGGTGATCGAAACCGGCATTCCGGCGAAAGAGGTCGCCAATACGGAGCGCGGCCGATGATCTTCGCCCGCCGCATCATGGAGCGGCCGCAGTCGCTCATCCCCGTCTTCGCGCTGGCCGCGGCGCTTCTCGTCTCGTCCGGCGCCTTCGCCCAATCGGTGACCGTCAGCCTCGGGGAGGACGGAAGCTTCAGCGGGCGGGTGATCCAGCTCATCCTGCTGCTGACGGTCCTGAGCCTCGCGCCCTCGATCCTGATCGTGGTGACGTCCTTCACCCGGATCATCATCGTGCTGTCGCTCCTCAGAAGCGCGCTTGGCACCCAGCAGACGCCGCCCAACGTGGTGCTCATCAGCCTGGCGCTGTTCCTCACCGGATTCATCATGGCCCCGACCTTCGAAGCCGTGTACCGGGACGCGGTCGCCCCCCTTGTCGCCGAGGAGATCGAGCCCGATCAGGCCTTCGATCGCGCCGCCGGACCTTTACGCACCTTCATGCTGAAGGAGGTGCGGCACGACGACCTGCAGCTCTTCTTCGACCTGTCCGAGGTGGAGCCGCCGACGGAGCCGAGCGCGACGCCGCTCCCTGT
>CAZDSS010000051.1:15534-19082 GCA_964508185.1 uncultured Sphingomonadales bacterium | reverse complement strand
GAGGAGCGAGGTCTTGCCGTGGTCGACATGGCCCATGATGGTCACGACCGGCGGACGCGGCTTGAGGTCGTCCGGGTTGTCGGCAATGTCGAACAGGCCTTCCTCGATGTCGGATTCGGCCACGCGCTTGACGGTATGGCCGAACTCCGAGGCGATGAGCTCGGCCGTATCGGCATCGATGACGTCGCCGGGCTTCAGCATCTGGCCCTGCTTCATCATGAACTTGACCACCTCGACCGCGCGTTCGCTCATGCGATTGGCCAGCTCCTGCACGGTAATGGTCTCCGGCAGGATCACCTCGCGCGAAATCTTCTCGCGCGGCTCCTGGTGCTGGGCGCGCTTGAACTTTTCCTGCCGGCGCCGCATGGAGGAAAGCGAGCGGCCGCGGCCCTCGTCTCCCGCCAGCGCGCTGGTCAGGGTCAGCTTGGAACGGCGGCGTTCGCCGTCGCCGCGCGGCTTCGGCACCGGACGCGCGGCCTCCACCTTCTCGGCGACACGCTTGTGCGCCGAGAACCGCGCCGGCGACTCGTCCTCGTCATCCTCGACCACGGCCTTGGTGACAAGCGGCGGTTCGGGAGCACGACGCTGCGCCTCTTCCTCGGCCCGCTTGCGCGCTTCGGCCTCACGGGCAATGCGCGCCTCTTCCTCGGCCTGCCGTCGCGCCGATTCCTCGCGTTCGCGGCGGCGCTGCTCTTCTTCCTCGGCACGGCGACGCGCTTCCTCGACGGCCCGCGCCCGCTCCTCGAGCTCGCGCGCCTTGGCGCCTTCCAGCGCACGCCGGCGCGCGTCGATCTCCTCCTGCGACAGCTCGGTCAGCACCATGCCGGTCCGCTCCGGGGCAGGGCGCGCCGGACGTTGCGGCGCCTGCGCGGCAGGCCGGGCCGGCGCAGCCGGCCGGGGCCGCAGCACCACCTGCGGTGTCTCGCTCTCGCCAGGCTTGGTGAACTTGCGCTTCTTGGTCTCGACGACTACCGCCTTCGAGCGCCCGTGCGAGAAGTTCTGCCGGACGGTGCCCTGCTCGACTCCAGGACGCTTCAACGTCAAGGTCTTCTTCGTATTGACGCTCAGCGTCTTCTCGTCACCGGATTTCGTATCGCTCATTCCACGTCCTTTTGCGGCGCATCGCCGTTCCCGGATCCGGATTCACCGGAGCCGACATTGTTCCTGTAACCATCCAGCGCCTGAATGCGCTTCAGCGCCGCCTTGCCTGCGGCACGGCCCAGCAAGGCAGCATGTATCACATTTGCACCGCCCAGTGCCAAACTCATTTCTGCCTGCGTGAACGGGCTAAGGGCGGCAATATCCGGTCCGCCCGCAAGCAGGACCGCCTTTCTCGCCTGGCCGATCCTGCGCACGCCGTCAGGAGACGCGTCGGACGCATGCAGAACCGCCAGCGCTTCACCCGCGCGCACCGCGTACTCGACCTTTACAGCACCGAGAACGATATCGCCAGCCTTTCGCGCCAGGCCGAGCGCGCCCAGTGCCGAGCGGGCAAGCAGCCGGTCGACCATCGCGCCCAGATCCGGATCCGCATGGACGTCAGCGTCCAGCGCCTTGCGGAACAGACCGCGCGCGACCGCCTTGTCGACCATCGCACGCCGGGCGGTCACCCAGCAACCTCTTCCGGGAAGATTGCCCTTGAGGTCAGGCGTAACCCGGCCGTCCGGTCCGGCCACGAACCGGATCATGGCCTCCCGGTCGGATCTTGCTCGCGTGACGATGCAGCTTCGGGCGTTCATCGGCGGGAAGCATCCTATTCTTCTCCGGTCACGGCGGAGTCGACATCGCCTTCGGCCTCGTCGCCGGTGGAAACGTCATCCTCCGTGATCCAGCCCAGCTTCAGCCGGGCCGCCAGCACCATCTGCTCCGCCTCGGCGCGCGAAACGCCGTGCGAAGACAGCACACCTTCGAAGAACTTGGTCTCGCCGTCCTTGCGCTCCTTCCAGCCGACCAGGTCGTCCACCGCATACCCGGCGAAGTCCTCGACGGTCTTCACCCCGTCCTCGCCAAGGCTGACGAGCATCGCCGTCGTGATTCCGGGAATCTCCCGCAGCTCGTCGGCAACGCCCAGCTCCCGGCGGCGATCATCCAGCTCCTTCTCGATGCGTTCGAGATATTCGACGGCGCGCGCCTGGATCTCCTGCGCGGTATCGCTGTCGAAGCCGTCGATCGACGCAATCTCGTCCGGATCGACATAGGCAACTTCCTCGACGCTGGTGAAACCTTCGGAAGCGAGGACCTGTCCCACCATCTCGTCGACATTCAGCGCCCGCATGAACAGTTCGGAGCGCTCGGTGAACTCCTTCTGCCGTCTCGCCGATTCCTCCTCTTCCGTGAGGATGTCGATGTCCCAGCCCGTGAGCTGGGAGGCAAGACGCACATTCTGGCCGCGGCGCCCGATCGCCAGCGAAAGCTGGTCGTCCGGCACGACGACCTCGATCCTCTCCGCATCCTCGTCGAGCACCACCTTGGCGACCTCGGCCGGCTGCAGCGCGTTGACAATGAAGGATGCGGCGTTCTCGTTCCAGGGAATGATGTCGATCTTCTCGCCCTGAAGTTCGGCGACTACCGCCTGGACGCGGCTGCCGCGCATGCCCACGCAGGCGCCGACCGGGTCGATCGATGAATCGCGCGAGACCACGGCGATCTTGGCGCGCGATCCCGGATCGCGGGCAACGGACTTGATCTCGATGATGCCGTCATAGATCTCCGGCACTTCCTGCATGAACAGCTTGGCCATGAATTCGGGCTTGGTGCGGGACAGGAAGATCTGCGGCCCGCGCTGCTCGCGCTTCACGTCGTAGATGAAGGCGCGGATGCGGTCGCCGTTCCGGAAATGCTCGCGCGGGATCAGCTGGTCGCGGCGCAGGATCGCTTCCGCGCGGCCGATATCCACGATCACGTTGCCGTATTCGACGCGCTTGACGACGCCCGAGATGATGTCGCCCACGCGGTCCTTGAATTCGTTGTACTGGCGCTCGCGCTCGGCGTCGCGCACCTTCTGCACGATCACCTGCTTGGCGGTCTGGGCGGCGACGCGGCCGAAATCCATGGGCGGCAGCGATTCCGCAAGAAAGTCGCCGACCTGGGCGTCGGGCTTGCGGCGGCGCGCTTCCTCAAGGTCGACCTGCAGGGCGGGGTCTTCCACCGTCTCCACCACCTCGAGGATGCGGAAAAGCTGGATCTCGCCGGTCTTGCGGTCGATCTGGGCCTGAATTTCGTTCTCGGCCCCATAGCGCGACCGTGCGGCCTTCTGGATCGCCTCTTCCATGGCCGCGATCACCACCTCCTTGTCGATGGTCTTCTCGCGCGCCACAGCATCCGCGATCTGCAACAGTTCCAGGCGATTTGCACTCACAGCCGTTGCCATCATTCACTCCGTTCCTTGTCCTCACGTCCGGCCACGGGCCGGCCGGCCGCCTTGCGACCCCGACTCCTGGAACCCGTACCCGGCCCCGCCTCCACCAGCGTATCCGGCATGGCAAGGCGCGCCTTGGCCACGTCCGCAAACGCGAAAGCCCGGGATCGCCCGCCCGTCGTCACCAGGA
>CAZDSS010000051.1:0-15524 GCA_964508185.1 uncultured Sphingomonadales bacterium | reverse complement strand
ACGTGGTTTCGCCCCAGCCCTCGACAGCGCGTAGAAGGAGCAGCGATGAGACGGGTCAACCCCCTGTTCGGCGAGTTCGCCCACGACCGCGATGCGGAGCACCGCAAGGACAGCGCCTGGCTGCAGCAGGCGTACGCGGGCCTGGCGGATGAAGGTCGGGATCGCCCGCCCGTCGTCACCAGGATGGCGCCGTCGTCGCTCAGGCCGTCGAGACGGCACTTGAAGCGGCGCTGCCCGTCCTCTGGGACGGCGGTCTCGATCCAGGCCTCGCGCCCGGCGAAACGCTCGAAATCCTCTAGTCTCGTCAAGGGCCGCTCGATACCGGGCGAACTCACCTCAAACACATACTCGCCGGGCATGGGATCCGCGGCGTCCAGCCGGTCCGACAGGGCCCGGCTCAATTCGGCGCAGTCGTCGATGGTCATGGTGCCATCTTCGCGCTCGGCCATCAGCTCCACGATCACGCCCCGCCCGGGCGCGGTCCTGAACACCAGACGCACGAGACGGAAGCCCAGTTCCTCAACCCAGGGCTCCATCAAGGCTTCAAGCTTGCGCGCGTCCGCCGCCACAGTTCCTCCATTTTCGCACGCCGGTCGCCTAAGCGGCCCGCGGGAAGAATCCGAGGCATCCTGACAACCGTACCCCCGGATAACAAAAAAGTGGGCCGTTGACCCACTTTCCCCCGAGGTGCCGTGTTTGATCGTCTTGAGTCGACCGGCCGTATAATAGTGATGCTTTACACCACTGCAAGCTCTTTGAGAGTCCGGCACAGGATAGCACCCTCGGGCGTCGGGGAAAAGGCCGATGGCGGGCGGTATCTTCAGGCTGGGGAGCGGATGATGGTGAGAACGTCGCAGTCGAGGGTATCGAGAATCCGCTCCGCCGTGTTGCCGACGATCGCGGCGCTCACCCCCCTGCGCGCGACCGAGCTGATGACCACGAGCGGCGAGCCCAGATTGTTGGCGACTTCCGCGATCACGTTCTCGGGCTCGCCCTGCATCACATGGGCCCGCGCGCGGTCGATGCCGAGCCGCTTGGCGAGATCCGGCGGATGGACGAAATGCATCTGGTCGGCATAGGCGTTGACCGCATGAAGCTCCGCCCCGGTGCTGTCCGCAAGCGCCCGGCTGGATTCGATCACGATTTCGGTGAGCGCCTGGTGCGCCGCGTCCCGGGCGTTGAGATTGACCGCAGCCAGAATGTGGGTGAGCGGCCCCTGACGCAGGGACTTGACCAGGAGGACCGGACATTCCACATTGCGCAGCAGGATCCAGTCGGCGGTCTTGAGGAAGCGGCGCTGCAGCGGCGTGCGCCGCCGGCTCTCCTTGACGATGAGATCGGCCTTCGCCCGCGCCGCGGCGGGGGCAAGGGCCTCGCGCCAGTCGTCCTTGCATTCCACTTCGGCGGTGACCGAAAGGCCCGAATCCACCAGCGGGCGGATGAGCCCCGCAAGCCAGGCTTCATGCCGCGCCACCTCCGCCTCGCGCATGGCGGCGCTGTCCTCGACGCCCGAATAGTTCTCGTTGATGCAGATATAGGCGTGGATGTCGATCCCGGTGCCGCGGGCGATATCGGCCGCACGGGCCAGTGCGATCTGGTTGGGCGTCGTCGGATCTATGACGACGAAGATCTTGCTGACCTGCATGCCGGATTCTCCCGCGACGGACATATGTCTCTTTACGTAGTTATCATGGAGGCGGGGGCGGAGCAATACGAAGGCTGCGTCACCCGGGCCGGCGGATGATGATGAGGACGTCGCAGTCGAGGGCGTCCAGCGCCCGCTCCGCCGTGTTGCCGAGGATCGCGCCGCTTACCCCCCGGCGCGCGACGGTGCTCATGACCACAAGCGGCGATCCGAGCCGCCGCGCCACCTCGGAGATCACCGTTTCGGGATCGCCCTGGGCCGTATGGACCTTCGTCCGGTCGATGCCGAGGCGGCGGGCCATGTCGGCGAGGGACGCAAGGCTCTGCTCGCTTTCATAGGCATCGACCGCATGAAGCTCCGACCCGCAGCTTGCGGCGAGCGCGCGCGCATGTTCGATCACGCTGTCCGCGAGGGCCTGATGGAAGGCGTCGGGAGTGTCGAAATTGATCGCCGCCAGCACATGATCATAGGCCCCGAGACGGCGCGACTTGACGAGCATCACCGGGCACCGGGCGTGGCGGAGAAGCGTCCAGTCGGAAGTCTTGAGCAGATGACGATGGAGAGGCGAATGGCGGCGGGTTTCCTTGACCACCAGATCCGCGCCCGCCCGGCCGGCCGCGGGGGCGAGGGCCGACCGCCAGTCGTCATGGCATTCGACCTCGGTGGTGACGGTCAGCCCCTGCTCGAGGAGCGGGCGCACGAGACTGGCGAGCCACAGTTCGTGCCGCGCCCGCTCGGCGGCGCGCATGGCCATGCCGTCGGCGGCCCAGACATAGGTTTCGGGGATGCAGATATAGGCATGAATCGACGCCCCCGTATGGCCCGCGAAGGCCGCGGCCCGGGCGAGGGCGATCTGGTCGGGCGTGGTGGGGTCGATGACGACGAAGATCCCGCGGAGCTGCATGCCGGGCCCCCTTCGACCCCATTGCCTAGTCCATAAGGCGTAGCTACCACAGGACCAGACCGCTTCGCAACGGGGAAGCGTCGGGCGTCGGCGGGGAGCCGGGCGAGATTCAGGCCTGCCGGGGCAGCCGCCGGAAGCGGAGATAGGCGCAGCGTTCGCCGCGGGCGAGGGCCTTCTGCTCGTAGCGCGTCTCGACCCAGTCCGCCGGGCGGTCGCGCCAGTCGGCGGGGCGCTCCGCCAGCCATTCGAAGGCGCCATGGCGCATGACGTGGGCGAGGCCCCAGCGGCAATAGTCCATGTGATCGGTGGCGAAGCGGAACTCGCCGCCGTCAACGAGGACGCGGGCGATCTCGGTCAGATTCTCGTCGCTGATGAAGCGGCGCTTGTTGTGCCGCTTCTTGGGCCAGGGATCGGGGAACAGCAGAAAGAGCCGCTCCACGGATGCGTCTGGCAGGGCGGGCAGGAGATAGCGCGCGTCCTCGGCGAAGACCCGCACATTGGCGAGCCCCCTGTCCTCCATATGGGCGAGAAGGCCCGCGACCCCGTTGATGAAGGGCTCGCAGCCGATGAAATTGACCTGGGGATTGGCCTCGGCCTGGGCCGCCAGATGCTCGCCCCGGCCGAAGCCGATCTCGACCCAGAGGGGCCGCGCCGGGTCGGGGAAGACGGCCGCAAGACCCAGCCGCTCGCCCGCGGCGGGACGGGGCACCGCCACCCGGGGCAGCACCTCCTCCACGAGCTGGGCGGCGCGGGCGCGCAGGGGATGCCCCCTGCGCCGGCCGTAGAACTGATGTTCGGGAAGATCCTCGTGATCGTTCCCGTTGCCGGGAACGGGGGTCACGAGCGGACGGCGTCCTTGAGCTCGTCCACGAGATCGGTGCGCTCCCAGCTGAAGCCGCCGTCGGCCTCGGGCGCGCGGCCGAAATGGCCGTAGGCCGTGGTGCGCGCATAGATCGGACGGTTGAGCTGCAGCCGCTCGCGGATGCCGCGGGGACGCAGATCCACAAGCTCGGGCAGGACCTTCTCGAGAACGCTTTCCTCGACCCGGCCGGTGCCGTGGAGATTGACGTAGAAGGACATGGGTTCCGACACGCCGATCGCATAGGAGATCTGGATGGTGCAGCGTTCGGCGAGATCCGCCGCCACCACGTTCTTGGCGAGATAGCGGGCGACATAGGCCGCCGAACGGTCCACCTTGGTCGGATCCTTGCCGGAGAAGGC
Source organism: uncultured Sphingomonadales bacterium (assembly GCA_964508185.1). Classification (GTDB taxonomy): domain Bacteria; phylum Pseudomonadota; class Alphaproteobacteria; order Sphingomonadales; family Govanellaceae; genus CAZDSS01. The sequence goes on along the minus strand of CAZDSS010000051.1, from coordinate 11,754 downwards.
GCCGCCGCCATGGGGCGCCGCGCCGCCGTAGGTGTCCACGATGATCTTGCGGCCGGTAAGGCCCGCGTCGCCGTCGGGCCCGCCGATCACGAACTTGCCCGTGGGATTGATGTAGATGTTCTCGGACGACGGCATCCAGCCCCTGGGCAGGCTTGCCTCGATATAGGGGATCACGAGCTTGCGCACGTCGTCCTGGGTCAGATGCTCCGCATGCTGGGTGGAGACCACCACCTTGGTGGCGCGCACCGGGCGGCCGTCTTCGTAAAGGAGCGTCACCTGGCTCTTGGCGTCGGGCCCGAAATCCTTGAGGCCGTCATGCCGCGCCCTGGACAGGGCCTGCAGGATGCGGTGGGAATAGGTGATTGGGGCGGGCATCAGCACGTCGGTCTCGCGGCAGGCGAAGCCGAACATGATGCCCTGGTCGCCGGCGCCCTCGTCCTTGTTGCCGCTGGCGTCCACCCCCTGCGCGATGTCCGCCGACTGGCCGTGGACGTAGCAATCCACCGACAGGTCGCGCCAGTGGAAGCCGTCCTGCTCGTAGCCGATCTCGCGCACGGCCTTGCGCGCCAGTTCCTCCATCTCCGCCGGGGTCAGCGGGTCCCTGGAGCGCACCTCGCCCGCCAGCACCACCTTGTTGGTGGTGGTCAGCGTCTCCACGGCCACCCGGGCTTCGGGGTCGCGGCTCAGGAAAGCATCGAGGATTTCGTCGGAGATCCGGTCCGCCACCTTGTCGGGATGGCCTTCGGAGACGGATTCGCTCGTAAACAGCTTGCTCTTTTGGGACACGCGGAATGCTCCTTGTGGACGTATGAAATGGCGCGCGTTCTGACCTAGTCGGTCAAAAAATCAGTACCCGCAGCGTGGCCAAAAAACAAGCATAAAGCTTCCTTTATATAAATTTTCCGTTATGTGCCGGGAATGGCGCAATTTCAGGGTTCAAGCCGGGCCCGGTCGGCGCCGAGGAAGGGGGTTGCGGCATCGAGCGCGGCGACGATCGCCGCCCTGTTGCCGCTGCGGATGGCGGCGCGCAGCGCTTCGCCCTGCCGCGCCAGGATCGCCTCGAACGCATCGCGCGGCGGATGCTTCGCCGCCTCCGCGAGCTGCGCCGCGGCGGCGTCCGCAAGGTCGCGGTCCACGAACAGCATGGCCTTGGCATATTCCACGCGAAGGCCGGGATTTGCGGGATCGAGATCGATCGCCCTGCGGAAGGCGGAATGGGCCTTCTTCATGCTGGCGCCGAAGAGGAGCGCGCCGATGGGGCCGCCCACCGCCACCACTTCCGCATGCCAGCCGCCGCGGATGGCGTGGGCCCAGGGATCTTCCGGCGCGAGCCTTGCCGCCTCGTCGAGCAGCCGTTTCGCCGTGCCGCCATAGCCGCGGCGCTGGGCCGCCGCCTTGCCCTCGATCCGCGCGCGGTAGCCGAGGGCGACCACCAGATGGAGGCGGGCGTCCACGTGATCGGGATCGAGCGCGAGCGCCCGGCGCGCCGCCTGCTCCGCCTCATGGACGGCGGCGACCCGCGCCGGCCCCTCCAGTTCATAGGCGCCGAGCACGAGAAGGGCCTTGGCCGCCACGGCAAGGCCGTCGGCGGTATCGAGCCCCTGTCCCGCTTCCGCCGCGGCGCGGAATTCGCCCCGGCGCAGCAGATCCGCCGCTCTGTCCCCGGGATCGGCGCCCGCGGCCAGAAGCAGGGCGAGGCACGCGATCAGTATGGCGCGGCCCATGGGTGCTATCGTAGCATGCGGCCGTCTCCACGAGGTATCCCGGCAGCATGATCGAGATCATCCAGCCCGCAACCAAGCATGACCTCGCCGCCGTCGCCGCCCTGTTCCGCGAATATGCGGAATGGCTCAGCGACCGCATCAGCCTTTACGATTTCGAGCAGGAGATGCAGGGCTTCCCGAGACCTTACGTGCCGCCCGCGGGAACCCTTTTCCTGGCGAAGGAAAGCGGCGCGGCGGTGGGCGCCGTGGGCGTGCGGCCGCTGGGAGCCGGGATCTGCGAGATGAAGCGCCTTTACGTGCGGCCCGAGGCGCGCGGCACGGGCCTTGGCCGGAAGCTGGCGGAAGCGACGCTCTCCTGGGCGCGGGATGCGGGCTTTGAAGCCATGCGGCTCGATACGCTGGACAGTCTCACCGCCGCCAGGGCCCTCTATGAAAGCCTCGGCTTCACGCCCATTCCGCCCTACAACCCCAATCCGCCGGACCGGGTGCTGTTCTTCGAGAAGCGCCTCTGACCCGCGTCAGGCGATGGCTTCGCCCCGAATCGCCTTGCGCAGCAGATCGCGGGAATTCTCGAGCCCGTAGAGGGCGAAGAACGACCCCATGCGCGGACCCTGGGACTGGCCGAGCAGGATCTCGTAGAGCGCCTTGAACCAGTCGCGGAGGTTCTCATAGCCCGCGGCCTTGCCCGCCTCATAGACCTCGTTCTGCACCGTCTCGCCGTCGGCATCGTCCGACAGCTTCTCGAGCCGCGCGAGCAGGTCCTGAAGCGCCGCCCGCTCATTGTCGTCGGCCAGGCGGAAGCTCTTGGTGGGCTTCACGAAATCCTCGTAATAGGCGGCCGCATAGCCGAGGGCGCGGTCGAGCTCGGGATGACTTTCGGGGGTCGCGCCCTTCACATAGCGGCTGATGAAGCCCCACAGGACGTCGCGATCGCCCGTCTGCGCCGCGCCCACCAGATTGAGCAGCAAGCCGAAGCTCACCGGCATGTCCACCTTCGGCACCGCGCCCGAATGGATGTGGAACACGGGGTTTGCAAGCTGCGCCTTGCGGTCCTGCCCCTCATAGGCGGCGAGATGGCTGTAATATTCGTCGACCGCCCGCGGGATCACGTCGAAATAGAGCCGCTTGGCCTTGCGCGGCGCCTGGTACATGTAGAGCGCGAGGCTTTCCGGCGCGGCATAGCGCAGCCATTCCTCGATGGTGAGGCCGTTGCCCTTGGACTTGGAGATCTTCTCGCCCTTCTCGTCAAGGAAGAGCTCGTAATTGAAGCCTTCGGGCGGCGTCGCGCCGAGGATGCGGCAGATCTTGCTGGACAGGGTCACGGAATCGATCAGGTCCTTGCCCGCCATCTCGTAATCGACGCCGATCGCCACCCAGCGCATGGCCCAGTCGGCCTTCCATTGCAGCTTGCAATGGCCGCCAGTGACCGGAACCTCCACCTTCTGCCCCGTCTCGGGGTCTTCATATGTAATGGTGCCGGCATCGAGATCCCGGGCGATCACCGGCACCTGCAGCACCCGGCCCGTGCGCGGGCAGACGGGAAGGAAGGGGCTGTAGGTCTTGCGCCGGTCGGGCCCGAGGGTCGGCAGGATGACGTTTATTACGGCATCGTAATGTTCGAGCACCTTGAGCAGCGTCGCGTCGAACCGGCCGGACTTGTAGCATTCGGTCGCCGAATGGAACTCGTACTCGAAGCCGAAGCTGTCGAGGAACGAGCGCAGCATGGCGTTGTTGTGGTGGGCGAAGCTTTCGTACTTGCCGAAGGGATCGGGGACGGAGGTCAGGGGCTTCTGCAGATGCTCCGCCAGCATCTCCCGGTTCGGCACGTTGTCCGGGACCTTCCGCAGGCCGTCCATGTCGTCGGAAAAGGCAATGAGGCGGCTCGGCACGTCGGACAGCATGGAGAAGGCATGACGCACCATGGTGGTGCGGGCGACCTCGCCGAAGGTGCCGATATGGGGGAGGCCGCTGGGCCCATACCCGGTCTCGAAGATCACTTCTTCCTTGGGCGCGCGTTTCAGCCGTTCGACAAGCTTCAGGGCTTCCTGGAAGGGCCAGGCATTGCTCGTCATAGCCAGTTCGCGGTCCATGGGTCTTTGCCTCTCGAGGGTTGAAGAAATCTCGCGCGACCATAGTGAGCGGCCGCTGTGCCGTCAATTGCCGGGAGCGGTGGCGCCCGGCGGCGACGCGCTTTATAGTCGCGGCCATGAACATCCCGCCCCACAGCGATCCCGGCCCCGCATTGCCTGCGGAAATCGACGCCTATCTTCGCGACCTTCCCGCCCTGGTCGCGGGGCCCCGGGGCGCGCTCGTCCGCCATCATGACGGGCGGTCGGAGGAGATCCCGCTTGGCCAGCTTGCGGGCCGCCTGCTGCGGCAGCCCGTGATCGTCTGCAACCAGATGCTGGTGGCGCGCCGGGCCGGTGTCGCGGAGCCGCGCTTTCTCGACATTCTGGAACTGTTCGCCTTCATTCGCCCCGCGGAAGTCTGCATCCCGACCGCGGGCGGCATCGCCGCGGCCCTCGGCCTGCCCCCGCCCGGCCATGACGCCGCACATGAGGCCGCCGTGATCCTGCAGGCGGTGCGCCGCCTCTGCGCCGATCTTCTGGATTCCGCTTACCCCTACGGCGCCGGGATCGCGGGGGATGCGGCGGACATGGCCAATGCCGGCTGGCCGTGGGGGGAGCTGATGCTTCTCGCCCTCGCCCGGCGCGGGCAATCCCGGGACCGCGCCCGCAATCTGTTCGACGATCTTCCCGAATGGGAGGACGAGGCGCCGTCGCCCCCGCCCGGAACCCGCGGCGTGGATCCTGTGGAAGCGGTGGAACGCCTGACGTCGATCGTCGGCGACGGGGCCGAGAAACGGCCTGCCCAGCGCGATTTCACGGCGGCGGTCGCAGGCATCTTCGCGCCGCCCCTGCAGGTCCGCGCACCCATCGCGCTGCTTGCCGAGGCCGGGACGGGCACGGGCAAGACCCTCGGCTATGTGGCGCCCGCAAGCCTGTGGGCCGAGCGCAACGGCGGCAGCGTGTGGCTTTCAACCTATACAAAGAACCTGCAGCGGCAGCTCGACCAGGAACTGCAGAAATTGTATCCCGACCCCAGGGTCCGCGCCGCCCGCGCCGTCATCCGCAAGGGACGGGAGAACTATCTCTGCCTCCTCAATCTCGAGGAACGGAGCCGTCAGGGCGCGCTCAACCCCATGGCGCGCACGCTCGTGGGGCTGGTGAAGCGCTGGGCGCGATATACCCGCGACGGCGACATGGTGGGCGGCGACTTTCCGTCATGGCTTGCAGGCTTCTACGGCGGCGGCCGCATCGCCGGGCTCACCGACCGGCGGGGCGAATGCATCTATTCCGCCTGCCCGCACTACCGCCGCTGCTTCATCGAACATTCGACGCGGAAGGCGCGCCGCGCCGATCTCATCATCGCCAATCACGCCCTTGTCATGGTCCAGGCGGTGCGCCGCCGCACCGAGCAGGACGCGCCGAAGCGCGTGATCTTCGACGAGGGGCATCACCTGTTCGACGCCGCCGACAGCGCCTTCGCCGTGGGGCTCACGGGCGCGGAAGCCATCGAGCTTCGCCGCTGGATCCGCGGCACCGAAGGGGGCGGCCGCGCCCGCGGCCTCTCGAACCGCATGGGCGATCTCGTCGCCGACGATCCCGACAGCGAAAAGCTGCTCAAGGACGTGCTGCAGGCGGCGCAAAGCCTTCCCGGCGACGGCTGGCTCAAGCGCCTGCAGGAGGGCGACCCCTTCGGCCCCGCCGAGCGGTTCCTTTACCTTGTGCGCGCGCAGGTGCTGGCCCGCGCCAGCGACAAGGACGAGGGCCACGGGCTCGAGGCCGAGACCACAGACCCCATCCCGGGCCTGGTGGATGCGGCGATGGAATTCGACCGCAAGCTCGAGGATCTCGCGCGGCCGCTGCAGTTGCTCGCGACCGCCCTTCTCAACCGGCTGGACCGCGACGCGGCGGAGCTCGACAGCGCGACCAGAAACCGCATGGAATCCGTCGCCCGCTCCATCACCTGGCGGGCCGAGATGGTAACCCACGGCTGGCGCGCCATGCTGGCGTCCATCGACGGGCCGCCGCACGAGAAATTCGTGGACTGGTTCGCGGTGGAGCGGGCTCAGGGTCGAGAGCTGGACGTGGGCATGCACCGCCGCTGGATCGACCCCACGGAACCCTTCGCCGAGGCGGTGCTGGAGGACGCGCACGGGGTCGTCATCACCTCGGCCACCTTGCGCGACCATGACCCGGAAAGCCCGGGCAACGAACACTGGCAGAGCGCGGAATTGCGCACCGGCTTCTCCCACCTTGCCATACCGCCCGCGCGCCTTTCCGTCCCCTCCCCCTTCGATTATGCGGCGCGGACCCGGGTCTTCGTGGTGACCGACGTCCGGCGCAACAGCCCCGAACAGGTGGCGGCGGCCTATCGCGAGCTGTTCCTTGCCTCAGGCGGCGGCGGGCTGGGGCTGTCCACCGCCATCAGCCGATTGAAGGGCGTCCACGAGCGGATCGAGGGGCCGCTCCATGAAGCGGGGATCCCCTTGTACGCCCAGCATGTGACGCCGATGGATACGGGAAGCCTCATCGACATCTTCCGGGCGGAGGAGAATTCCTGCCTGCTCGGGACCGACGCCGTGCGCGACGGCGTGGACGTGCCCGGCCGGGCGCTTCGCCTCATCGTGTTCGACCGGGTGCCCTGGCCGCGCCCCACCATTCTCCACCGCGTGCGGCGCAACGCCTTCGGCGGGCGGCGCTATGACGACATGGTGGCGCGGCTGAAGCTGAAGCAGGCCTTCGGCCGCCTCATCCGCCGCGCGGGCGATCAGGGGGTGTTCGTCATCCTCGACAGCGCGACCCCGTCGCGCCTGCTCACCGCCTTCCCCGAAGGGGTGACGGTGGAACGGGTGGGGCTTCGGGATGCGATCGAGGCGACCCGCAGCTTTCTCGGCGCATCGGCGCCGTTCTAGGGAAGGTCAGGCGTCGGCCGGGGAGGCCATGTGATCGGCGGCGATCGCCCGGATCCGCTCCACCATGGCATAGAGACCGTTGGTGCGCATGGGCGACAGATGGCCTTCGAGGCCGAGCTTCGACAGCGTCCCCCTGGCGTCGATTTCGAGGATCTCGGCGGGCGTCTTGCCGGAATAGAGGCTGAGGAGAATGTAGACGAGGCCGCGCACGATATGGGCGTCGCTGTCGCCCCTGAACGCGAGCTTGCCGTTGTCGGCCTCCGAGATCAGCCACACCCGGCTGGTGCAGCCGCGCACACGGTTCTCTTCCGTACGGGCGTCGTCGGGAAAGGGCGGAAGGTCACGGCCGAGATCGATGACGAAGCGGTAGCGCTCCTCCCACTCGTCGAGGAGGGCGAAGTTTTCGAGAATTTCATCGATCGGCATCATGACTGACTGTTCCACGCTGTTTCCCTGAACATAGGAGGGGGGCGCGCCGGTGAAAAGGAAAAATCCCCGCTTTTTCAGCGGCCGGACCCGCAGCGGACCCGCAGATGGAGGATCTCGCCCTTCTGCTCGCAGCTGATGAACTCATGGCCCGCCTCGGCGCAGAAGTGACGGAGATCGAGCTCCGCCATGGGATCCGTCGCAAGGACCAGAAGCTCTTCCCCCGGCAACATTTCCCGCAAGGCCTTGCCCGCGCGCAGCACCGGCATGGGACAACGCAGCCCGGTCACGTCAAGCGTGGGGGCGGTATTAGAGGAACGGGCCATGGATGGGGACGGATCGCTGTTCACGGGGCGCGAGTTTACACAAGCCCGCGCCCCGGGTCCATGTCGCCATGCGACCTCTTGGGTGTCGCCATGCCACCTGTCAGGTCATGCGACCTGTCAGGTGATGGGAACCAGCGCGATCTCCACCCGCCGGTTGAGAGCGCGGCCCTGCGGCGTGGCGTTGTCGGCGATCGGGTAGTTGGGGCCCATGCCGCGGGTCATGATGCGCTCGCGGATGACGCCGCGGGCGACGAGGGCATTGGCCACGCTTTCCGCCCGCTGTTCCGACAGCCGCTGGTTGTGGGCGAGGCTTCCCGTGCTGTCCGTATGGCCGATCACGTCCACATAGGTCTTGTTGTATTCCTTGAGGACGAGGGCGACCGATTTCAGCACCTCGTCGAATTCAGCGCGGATCACCGGCGAATCCGTATCGAAGGTGATGTTGCCCGGCATGTTGAGGATGATGTTGTTGCCGTCGCGGGTGACGCTCACCCCCGTGCCCTGGAGCTGGCGGCGGAGCTTCGCTTCCTGGGCGTCCATGTATGCGCCGACGCCCGCCCCCGCGAGGGCGCCGATGCCGGCGCCGATGAGCGCGGACTTCCGCTTGTTGGAGCCGCCGATGATGACGCCGCCCACGGCGCCCACCGCCGCGCCGACCCCGGCGCCGATCCCCGTTTTCGCCGCCTTCCGTTCGCCCGTATAAGGATCCGTGGTGCAGGCCGATACGGCGAAGGCCGCGATCGTGACGGCTGCCATCACCTTCAGATAGCGCTTCATGCAATTTCCCTTTTGCTGATTTTGCTCTTGACCCCTGTTACCCGCGCGCCCATTCCATACCGGCAGATTGGCAATATTGTGGCGTCCGCGCAAAAGCCTGGACGCCTGTTGCGGAAGGGACGCACATGGCCTGGACCATTCTTTTCGTCGCGGGGCTCTTCGAGATGGGCTGGGCCATTGGCCTCAAATATACGGAAGGCTTCACGCGCCTCTGGCCCACCGTCTGGACCGCCTTTGCGCTGGCCGTCAGCATGGGGCTTCTGGGCTTCTCCCTCAAATATCTCCCGGTGGGCACCGCCTATGCGGTCTGGACCGGGATCGGGGCCGTGGGCACGGCCGTGCTCGGCATGATCCTGTTCCATGAACCCGCGACCGTCGGCCGCCTCGTCTGCATCGGCCTGATCGTGGCGGGCATCGTCGGCCTCAAGTTCGTGGGCGCGGAATAGTTCGTTCGGATTAGATACTGCGGGCGGGTCGCGCCCCTGCTATACTTCCCCCCTTGAGCAGGAGAGTGATCATGCGCGCCCATTTTGCAGCCCGTGGGGCCGGAACCATCATCGCCGGACTCGCCGCCCTCGTCATGCTGATGGCGGGCGCGGCGCTTGCCAAGCCGCCCGCGGCCATCGCCGAACTTCTGACCCGCGCGTCCGACGGCGCGCTCGACAAGCTGTCGCAGCCGGGGGCGTTCTCCGCCGACGACGCGATCCGCATCGCCCTGCCCGGCGCGGGCAAGCTCGGCGGCCTCATGGGCATGTCGGACAAGCTCGGCGTCACCAAGGATCTGAACAAGAGCCTCAACAGCGCGGCCGAGATGGCGGCGGGCAAGGCCAAGCCCATCTTCCGTGACGCCATCCACGGCATGACCATCGAGGATACGGCGTCCGTGCTGACGGGCGGCGACACGGCGGCGACCGAATATCTCGAGAAGAGCTCGGGCGAGCGCATCATCGGCGAGATCCGCCCCCTGGTGGCGGACGCTCTCGAGAAGGCGGGCGCCTTCAAGCATGGCAAGAGCCTGCAGAAGCTCGGCCTCACCGAAGACAAGCTCACCGACCATGTGGCGGACCGCACGGCAGCCGGGATCTTCAAATACATGGGCGCCGAGGAGACGAGACTGCGGGAGAATCCCATCGGCGGCCTCAAGTCCCTGCTCAAGGACTGGCGCCGGTGACCGCGCCCCGTCACGCCCGCAGGGGCAAGCTGACATGATCGAACTGGTGATCCCCGACCGCCGGCGCAGTCTTGGCGGCGGCTTCGAGGTGGGCCGCGTCCTGCCGCACGCCTCCCGCCGCATGGTGGGCCCCTTCGTCTTCTTCGATCACATGGGGCCGATCGGCATCCCCGCGGGCGCGCCGCGCACGCTGGACGTGCGGCCCCATCCCCATATCGGGCTTTCCACCGTCACCTATCTCTTCGCGGGCGAGATCATGCATCGCGACAGCCTCGCCTTCGAGCAGCCGATCCGCCCGGGCGAGGTGAACTGGATGACCGCGGGACGCGGCATCACCCATTCGGAACGGTTCGAGAAGGCGCGGCGGGAGGGGGATTTCCTCCACGGCATCCAGGCCTGGGTGGCGCTGCCCGAGGACCAGGAGGAATGCGACCCCGCCTTCGTTCACCACGGCAGCGCGGATCTTCCGGCCTTCACGGAGGACGGGGTGTCGGGGCGGCTCATCGCGGGCGAGATCATGGGCCTCAGATCCCCGGTCGCCGTAATGTCGCCCCTCTTCTACCTTCATCTCGATCTCGCGGAGGGCGCGCGGACCGCGATTCCTGCCAGCTATGCCGAACGGGCGGTCCATGTGACCAGGGGAGCGGTCGAAGTGGACGGCGCGCGGCACGAGGCCGGGCAGATGCTGGTCCTCGCGCCGGGCGATTCCGTCGGGATCACGGCGCTCCAGCCTTCGACCCTCATGGCGCTCGGCGGCGAGAGCCTGGGTCCGCGTTTCATCGAATGGAACTTCGTGTCCTCCCGCAAGGAGCGGATCGAGGATGCGAAAAGCGACTGGCGCGCGGGCCGCATGAAGCTTCCCGACCTCGACCATGAGGAATTCATCCCCCTGCCGCCTGATCCCGCGCCGCCGCCCACCCCCATGTCGTAAGCGGCGGGCATCACGCGGGGGCGTGAAAGCGGCTCACGAAGTCACGAAAGGCGCTGATGTATTTGCGCAGGAATTCCCGTGTGCCGTCGTCCGTCACCTCCCCGTCCTCCGTGAAAAGGCCAGGCCTGAACTGGATATAAGCTTCGGGCGCGTTCATCTGGGGCGCATTGCAGTAGCTCAAGATTCCCCGCAGGGTGCGCTGGGCGAGGGCGGTGCCGATCTTGCCCGGGGAGGTTCCGATCACCGCCGCGGGCTTCCCCGTCAGCGCATTCTCGCCGAAGGGCCGGGTCGCCCAGTCGATGGCGTTCTTGAGGCCGCCGGGGATCGACCGGTTGTATTCCGGGGTGACGAAAAGAAGCGCATCCGACCGCGCGATTCCCGCCTTGAAATCCCGGGCGACCTGCGGGAAGTCGTCGTCGAAATCGTAGCTGTAGAGCGGCAGGTCCCGGATCGGGATCTCGTGGAATGCGAGATCGTCGGGCGCGAGCCGGATCAGCGCCTCGGCGAGCTTGCGGTTGATGGATTCGCGGGCGAGGCTTCCGACGACATAGCCCACCTTGATCCCGGTCATTGTCCCCGTCCCTCGTTCGCGATGCGGCCAAAGGGCCGCACACCGGCGCGTGACCCGTTAACGGCGCGCGCCGGGGATGGTTCCGGGACCGGTTCCCCGTCTATTTTCGCGCCGCAGCCCAGTCCCGCACGGCGGCGAGGGTATTCTCCACATGGGGCAGCGGATCCATGCCGCTATGGGCGTAGATGATCCTGCCGTCGGGCGCGATCACGTAGGAGATGCGGTCCGCATATTCGGGCTTCTGCTTGAGCACCGCGTCATAGGCCTTGATGACCGTCTGGTCCGGATCGGCCGCCACCGCGAACTTGTTGCGGCATTCGGAGACCGAGAACTTGTGGAGGGTCTCGATGGAATCGGCGGACACCCCGATGACCGTCGCGCCAAGGGCCGCGAAATCGTCCGTCGCCTCGGCGAATTCATGGGCCTCCCGGGTGCAGCCCGGGGTGAAGGCGGCGGGATAGAAATAGAGGACGACCGGCCCGCGGGAGAGCGCCTCCTTCAGCGCGAAGGTGATCTCTTCCCCGGCAAGGGACGCTTCCGCCGTGAAATCGGGGGCCTCATCTCCCACCTTCAGCGCCGCGGCGGCGGGAAAGGCGGATGCGGCGGCAAGGAGAATGGCGGCGATTGCGGCGGCGACGGGACGCATGGCTCAATTCCTCGGCTGATCTCGTGAAGACCCCCATGATAGCCCGGTTCGCCGCATCTTCATCCCCTAAAATTCGGAACGGAAAAGCGATCGCTCTCGGCGGCCGGATGGCCGGGGAGGAAACCGGAAATGCAGGGCTTGAAGAGGAAATGGTGCTGCTGAGTGGAATCGAACCACCGACCCCGTCCTTACCAAGGACGTGCT
>CAZDSS010000050.1:5918-19141 GCA_964508185.1 uncultured Sphingomonadales bacterium | reverse complement strand
GCGTGATGGAATGCGAGATGGCTCCCATGACACTTCCCTCGACAAAGTCACCTTGATCTTGGGAAAAGCAAGTTCCATGCCGTTGAAATTTGGGCGGATTTCCGCGGGGTTCGGCGTTGAGCCCCAGGGCAGACTTTGCCGGCCGGGGGAAGTTCTTGCCGCCCTAGCGGGGGCTCTTGAGTGACCGGCCCTTGAGGATCGCGTCCTTGCCGAATTTCGCGCGCAGATGGGCCATGGCCGCCTCCGCCCGCCGCGCCTGTTCCCGTTCCCGGTCCACGAGATCGGGCGGGTCGGCCTGATCCGGCGGGTGAAGGTCGCCGACGCCGATGCCGAGCAGGCGGTAGCTCACCCCGGCCGCCTCCCGCCGCAGCATGTGCCGGGCGGTGCGGAACAGGACGGTCGCGAGCTGGGTCGGCGCATCCAACTGATGGTTGCGGGTGCGAAGCTCGAATCTCGCGGTCTTGAGCTTGAGGACCACCGTGCGTCCCGCATAGCCCTTGGCGCGGAGCCGTCCCGCGAGATCCTCGCACAGGTTCCATAGCGCGGCTTCGAGCGTTTCGGGATCGCCGATGTCGGCGTCGAAGGTTTCTTCGGTCGAGATGCTTTTCGGCGGCTGGAACGGCTCCACCTTGCGGTTGTCCTCGCCGCGGGCGAAGGCCGCAAGCCGCTGCCCGATGGCGCCATAGCGGCGCATGAGATCGATCTCCGACATGCGCTGGAGCTGGCTGATGCGGGTGATGCCGTCGGCCGCAAGCCTGGCCCGCATGGCGCGGCCCACGCCCCAGATGAGGGAGACCGGCTGATCGGCCAGAAATTCCAGCGCCTCGCCCCGGCCGATGATCGCAAAGCCGCGCGGTTTGCGGAGGTCGGACGCCACTTTCGCCAGGAACTTGTTGTAGCTGAGGCCGATGGAGACGGTGACGCCGATCTCCGATTCGATGCGGCGGGCAAGCGCCACGAGGGCCGCCGCCGGCGAGCGGCCATGGAGCCGCGCGGTGCCGGTGAGATCGAGGAACGCCTCGTCGAGGGACAAAGGCTCGACGAGGGGCGTGAGCCCTTCCATGAGGGCGCGGATCCCGGCGCTCACCCGGCGGTATTTGGCCATGTCCGGGCGCAGCACCACCGCATCGGGGCAGAGCTTCCGCGCCTGGGTCATGGGCATGGCGGAATGGACGCCGGAGGTCCGGGCGAGATAGCAGCAGGTGGCGACGACGCCGCGCTGGCCGCCGCCCACGATCACCGGCTTCGCGCGGAGCTCCGGATTGTCGCGCTTCTCCACCGCCGCATAGAAGGCGTCGCAATCGAGATGGGCGATCGTGAGGTCATGGAGCTCGGGATGCGAAAGGATGCGGGGGCTCCCGCAAGCTCCGCAGCGCCGCCCCCGGATGCTGGTGCCGCCGCAATCGCGGCAGATGGCGGGATTTTGGCCGTCGGCGGTCAAAACCCTTGCGCTTCGAGGAAGCGCTCCACGGCGAGATGGGTGGTGGGCCAGCGGTCGCAGCGATGGTGGCATTCCTTGGCCCGCGCCTGGGCCCGCGCCAACCGCTCGTCGGCGATGAAATGGACGCGGAAACTGTCCGGCAGGGTCTGGGCCACCGACCGGATATGGGGGGCCGTGTCGTCGATGAACACCACCGGCGCCTCGACCCTTTCCGCGATCGCCCGGGCGGATGCGCCCTTGAGCCCCACATTGGCGACGATCGGGGCATCGAGCCCGCAGGTCAGGAAATGCCGCATGCGCCGCTCCCGGTACATGTCGGGAAGGTTGGTGAGCACCACCACCTGGGCGCGCTCCCCAAGGCGGCAGAGGGCGTCGACCGCTCCGGCGACGGGCGGCAGCTTCTCCACCTCGGCATCGAAGAATTCATCGAGCAGGGCCATCAGGGGCTCCATCTCCACGACGCTGCCGTCCGCATGTCGCACATTGCCGAACAGGCGGTAGTCGGACAGGTCGATGCGGTAGCCGCGGGCGGTCAGGAACAGCTCCAGCGGTCGGGCGAGGTGAACGATCACCTCGTCGGCATCGGAAATGATGAGCGGGCGTTTGGGATCCAGTGACAGGGCGTCGATCTGGCTCCGCGTGAAGTCTGCAATTTCAACCATGTTGCCGATTATAACAGCCCATATGACGGGGGAATGACAAGGCTCAAATATGGTGGCTGTCGGCCGGCGGTTCCAGTGCGAAGCGCGCCGCCGCCGGGACCGCGGGATCGAGCCCCGAGGCGCTGCAAAATTCCATAAGCCGAGGTTCGTAGTCGAGGAGGAAGTCGAGCACGCCCACGAGGAACGCGCGGTCGCCGAGACGCTCCCTCAGATCCTGGGGGGTTACACCCGTCACCCGCAGCAAGGCCTCGAGTTTCGCAGGGTCGCCCGCGATGAAGGCGACCGCCTGCAGCGCGACCGCCTCCGCGCTGTCCTGACTCAGCGGCTTTCCGCGCCGGTGATGGTCCTGCGGTAGCATTTTGATAACACTTATTTAGTATGTGAGCGGGCACAATGTAGCAGCGACGATGAAGCGCCACCAGACCGGACTGAACGGGGCGGCGATTATAGCCGATGGAAATCATCGCGCGTTCCGGCTATGTAGAACTTGCGCGGCGCAAGTTCGAGCGGGAAGGGAGCCGCGCCGCTCCGGGGAAAGATGTCATGAAGGTTCCGGTGCTGGACATGCAAACAAGAAAGCTTGAGGGCTTCCGATGACGAAAACCGTGCTCATCGTCGAAGATAATGAGCTGAACATGAAGCTGTTCTCGGACCTTCTGGGAGCCCACGGCTATGCCACCATCCAGACCCGGGACGGCATGCGCGCCCTGGAGCTGGCGCGGGAGCACAGGCCCGATCTCATTCTCATGGACATCCAGCTGCCCGAGGTGTCCGGTCTCGAAGTCACCAAATGGCTCAAGGAAGATCCCGAGCTCAAGTCCATCCCCGTGGTCGCCGTGACGGCCTTCGCCATGAAGGGAGACGAGGAGAAGATTCGTGACGGGGGCTGCGAATCATATATCGCCAAGCCCATCTCCGTCGCCGACTTCATTGCGACCGTCAAGAAATTCACGGGCTGAACCATGTCTGCGCGCGTCCTGGTTGTCGATGACGTCCTGCCGAACGTCAAGCTTCTCGAAGCCAAGCTGAGCAGCGAGTATTTCGACGTCATCTGCGCAACCAGCGGGGAAGAGGCGCTGGCGATCATCGCCAAGTCGCCCCCGGACATCATCCTGCTCGACGTCATGATGCCGGGCATGGACGGATTCGGGGTCTGCCGCCGCATCAAGGCCGATCCCAAGGCATCCCACATCCCGGTCATCATGGTGACCGCCCTCGATCATCCCAAGGACCGGGTGAGCGGACTGGAAGCCGGGGCGGACGATTTCCTCACCAAGCCCGTGCACGACACCGCGCTTTTCGCCCGCGTGCGCTCCCTCGTCCGGCTCAAGGTGCTGACCGACGAGCTCGTCATGCGCGAAAGCACGAGCCAGGCCCTCGGCATCGAGCCGACGCTCACCCTGAACGGCGTCGAGGACATCGAGAACGCCCAGATCCTGCTGGTCGAAGACCAGCCGCGCGCCGCCACCCGGGTGACCGAGGCGCTGGAGCCCCTCGGCCGGGTGGATCATGATTCGGGGACGGGGGACTTTCCGGCCCGGGCGCGGAACAAGGATTACGACCTCGTGATCGTGAGCCTCGGGCTGGAAGGAGTGGATGGGCTCCGCCTCTGCTCCCAGCTGCGCTCGACGGACGAGACGCGCAACGTGCCGATCCTCGTGATCGTGGACGAGAACAATTCGCGGGAGCTCCTCCGCGGCCTCGAGATCGGGGTCAATGACTATCTGGTGCGGCCCATCGACCGCAACGAGCTTGTCGCCCGGGCGCGCACCCAGATTCGCCGCAAGCGCTATGCGGACCGCCTGCGCAAGACCGCCCATCTCAACTACAAGATGGCGACGACGGACGCGGTCACCGGGCTCTACAACCGCCATTTCATGGCGCAGCATCTGGAAACGCTGCTGAAGAACAGCGCCCAGGCCAACAAGGAGGTGTCCCTGATGATCATGGACATCGACTATTTCAAGCGCATCAACGATGCCTACGGCCATGCGGCGGGGGACCAGGTGCTGCGGGAATTCGCCGCGCGCATCGTGCGCAACATTCGCGGCATCGACCTTGCCGCCCGCTTCGGGGGCGAGGAATTCGTGGTCATCATGCCGGATACCGATCTCGACATGGCGGTGGTGATTGCCGAGCGCCTGCGCGCCGCCATCGAGGCGACGCCGTTCGACGTCGGGGCGGCGGACGGGCCCAAATACATCACCGTCAGCATCGGCGTCGCCTCCACCAGGGCGGACGGGCAGGAAAGCCCGCAGCAGCTTCTGGACCGCGCCGACCGCGCCCTCTATCGCGCCAAGAACGAAGGCCGCAACCAGACCCGGGTCGGCGCGGAATAGCGCCACCGCGCAGGATCATCCCCGAAGGCACCCCCTGAAAACACGAACGGGACCCGGCCATATGCGCGGATCCCGCTTCGATGCGCGCCGACTGACGCCGGCGCGGATGTTGCCTGAGCGAAGTTACTTGATCTTCGCTTCCTTGAATTCCACATGCTTGCGCACGACCGGATCATACTTGCGAAGCGTAAGCTTCTCGGTCTGGGTGCGCGGATTCTTGCGGGTGACGTAGAAATAACCCGTATCCGCGGTGCTCAGGAGTTTGATCTTGATGCTGGTAGGCTTCGCCATGACTGGTCTTTCCGCAATAATCTCATCGGGAACTGCGCGCCACCATAGCCAAGGCGAACGGGAAGTCAAGGGAATCCTGCGCTTTCCCCGACAACCCGCGGGATCCCTCAGGCAAAGGGGCGGGGGATGCGGCCGGCCTTGCGACCGCTTGCGGCTTTCTTGCGTCCCTTGAACTTCCTGTCGCGCGCCGGGCGGCCGCGCATGGCCTTCTTCCGGCCCGCGCCCAAGGCGAGCTTGCGCTCCGTCTCTGGATCCTCCACGAGCTCGAAGCGCATGCCGCCCGAGATGGGGCTGGCTTCAACGAGCCGCACGATCACCGGATCGCCGATGTGATAGATGCGGCCGGTGGCTTCGCCGCGCAGGGCGTGGCGTTCGTCGTCCACGTGATAATAGTCCCCGGGCAGGCTCGACATGGGGATGATGCCGTCGGCCCCCGTCTCGTCCAGGGTGATGAACAGGCCGAAGCGGGTGGCGGCCGAGATGCGCGCCGGAAACTCCGCGCCCACGCGCTCGGAAAGGTAGGAAGCGAGATAGCGGTCGATGGATTCCCGCTCGGCCACCATGGCCCGCCGCTCGGTCATGGAGATATGCTCGGCGGTATCCGAAAAACGCTTGCGCTCCTCCGCCGTCAGCCCGTCCTTGCCGAAGCGCCCCGCCGAAATGAGGGCGCGATGGACGAGCAGGTCCGCATAGCGCCGGATGGGCGAGGTGAAATGGGCGTATCTTTTGAGCCCGAGGCCAAAGTGGCCGAGATTTTCGGGATCATACCGCGCCTGGCTCTGGCTTCGGAGGACCACCTCGTTCACCACATGCTCCTGCGGCGTGCCCGCGACCTTTTCCAGCACCTGGTTGAAGGCCTTGGGCGTCAGCCGCTGCCCGCGGGCGAGCTTGAGATCGAGGGTCGCAAGGAAGTCGCGAAGCGCCATGATCTTTTCGGGCGAAGGCTCCTCATGCACCCGGTACATGCAGGGCTCGCCGGCCTGTTCGAGGGTTTCCGCCGCCGCCACATTGGCCGCGATCATGAAGTTCTCGATGAGGCGATGGGCGTCGAGCGGCTGATGCTCGCGGATCTCCACGACCCGGCCTGCATCATCGAGCCGCACCTTGCGCTCGGGCATCACCAGCTCCAGCGCGCCGCGCCGCTGCCGCGCCTTCAACAGGGCGAAATAGGCGCCGTAAAGGGGCTTGATGACCGGCTCGAGCAGCGGGCCCGTGACCTCGTCCGTCATGCCGTCATAGGCCGCCTGGAAACGCTCGTAGGCAAGGTTCGCGACCGAGCGAATCATGGCCCGTTCAAAGCGATGGCGGATCTTGTTGCCGTCCTGGTCGAACCACAGATGAACCGCCATCACCGGCCGGTCCACCCCCGGCTTGAGGGAGCAGAGGTCGGTGGACAGCTCCTCCGGCAGCATGGGGACCACGCGGTCGGGGAAATAGGCGGAATTGCCGCGCCTCCATGCCTCGCGGTCGAGCGCGGAGCCGGGGCGCACGTAATGGGCCACATCGGCGATCGCCACCACCACATGCCAGCCGCCGGGATTTGCGGGATCCGTGTCGGCTTCCGCCCAGACCGCATCGTCATGGTCGCGGGCGTCCGACGGGTCGACGGTGATGATCGGGAGATGCCTGAGATCCACGCGATCGCCGAGGGGCACGGGCTTCGCCGCCTTGGCCTCGCGGATCGCGGCGGGGTCGAATTCCACCGGGATGCCGTGGGCATGGATCGCGATCAGACTGATGGAGCGGGGGGCGTTGAGGTCGCCGAGGCGCTCCCGCACCCGCGCGTTGCGCAGGCCGTAAAGGCGCTGCTTGCCGCGGATTTCCTCGGCCAGCACGAGCTCGCCCGGTTCCGCGCCCATGAGATGCTCGTCGGCGACCTTGAATTCGCTGCGCGCCCGCTTGTCCACGGGCAGGATGCGCCAGCCGTCGTCGGCGCGCGTGATCTGGCCGAGAAAGGCGGGGGAGGCCGCTTCCATCCGGCGCATGACCCGGGCCTCGAACACGCCCGCGCCGAGCTTCCCGATCTTGACGAGCGCCCGGTCGCCAAGGCCCAGGGACGGGCGGCCGTCCTCTTCCTTCAGGAGAATGAGCGGCACGGCGGCGCCGTCCGTCCAGTTGTCCGGCCGCACGATGGCATGGCCTTCGCTGTCGCGGCCCGTCACCGTCACTACGGTCACCTTGGGGAGATCCCCGCTTTTCAGCACCGACCGGCCGCGGCCGCGATGGAGGAGACCCGCGTCGCTCAACTCCTTGAGCATGGCCTTGAGGCGGATGCGCTGGTTGCCGTGAATATGGAAGGCGCGCGCGATCTCGCGCTTGCCGACGGGCGTCGGCGACTCCTCGATGAAACGCAAAACCTCGTCCCGGCTCGGGAACGGTGCTTCGCGGTGTTGTTTCGCTTTGCTCAATATATGCTCTATGCGCCTGATGCCTTGGTGGCGGCGGCTTTTTTCGTCTTCGCCGCCGTGCCGGATTTCGCCGTCTTCGGCTTGGCCGCGGCCTTGGATTTGGTCGCCGTTTTGGTCTTGGCGGCCGTGCTGGTCTTGGCCGTTTTTGTGGCCTTCGCCCTGGTCGTCTTCCCGCCCTTGGCCGCCTTGGCGGCAAGTAAGGCCAACGCGGCATCCAGCGTGATGGTTTCGGGCGTCACATCCCGGGGCAGGGTGGCGTTCGTGGCGCCATCGGTCACATAGGGGCCGTAGCGTCCGCTCATCACCTTGACGGGCTTGTCCGTCTCGGGATTGACCCCCAGTTCGCGCAAGGCCTCGGCCTTGGCCCGGCCGCCCTTCTTGCCCTCGGCGAGCAGGGTCACCGCGCGGTTGATGCCGATCGTGAACATTTCCTCGCTGCTCGGCAGGCTCACATACTTGCCGTCATGGGCGAGATAGGGGCCGTAGCGGCCGATGGACGTGGTGATGGGCTTGCCCGTTTCGGGATGGACGCCCACTTCCCGGGGCAGTGCCAGAAGGGCGAGCGCCCGTTCGAGATCCACCTGATCCACGGGCATGTCGCGCGGGATCGACGAGCGCTTGGGCTTGTCCCCCTCGCCGAGCTGCACATAGGGGCCGAAGCGTCCACTGCGGAGCGACACCTCAAGCCCCGTCTCGGGATCAAGGCCGAGCACCTTGGGGCCTTCCGCCGCCGCGTCCTCCTTGTCGAGATCGGCCATCTGCCGGGTATAGCGGCATTCGGGATAGTTGGAGCAGCCGATGAAGGCGCCGAACTTGCCGAGCTTGAGGCTCAGCTTGCCCTCGCCGCAGGCGGGGCAGGCGCGCGGGTCGCTGCCGTCGGCGGTCTGCGGGAAGATGTAGGGGCCGAGAAGCTCATTGAGATTGTCGAGCACCTCGCTGACACGCAATTCCCTGGTGGCGTCCACCGCCGCCGCGAAATCCCGCCAGAAGGCGCGCAGCACGTCCTTCCAGCCGATATGGCCGGCCGAGATCTCGTCCAGCTGCTCCTCGAGATCGGCGGTGAAATCATATTCCACATAGCGCCGGAAGAAGCTTTCGAGGAAGGCGGTGACCAGCCGCCCCTTGTCCTCGGGCACGAAGCGGTTGCGGTCCATGCGCACATATTTGCGATCGCGCAGCACCTGCAGGATCGAGGCATAGGTGGACGGCCGGCCGATGCCGAGCTCTTCCATCTTCTTCACGAGCGACGCTTCGGTGTAGCGCGGCGGCGGCTCGGTGAAATGTTGCTCGGCAAGAACCCTGGCCACGTCCGTGGCCATGCCGCGGGCAAGCTCGGGCAGGCGGCGGCTGTCCTCGTCGTCGCCCTCGTCGTCCCGGCCTTCCTGATACAGGGTGAGAAAGCCGTCGAAGATCTGCACCGAACCCGTTGCGCGGAGAAGGATTTTCCCATCCGCGGATGCCAGCGTCGCCGTGGTGCGGTTGAATTCCGCCGCTTCCATCTGGCTCGCCACGGCCCGCTTCCAGATGAGCTCGTAGAGCCGGTACTGGTCGTTGTCCAGATAGCGCTTCACCTCTTCCGGGCGGCGCCAGAAATTGGTGGGGCGGATCGCCTCGTGGGCTTCCTGGGCGTTCTTGGCCTTGGACTTGTAGATCCGCGGCTTTTCGGGCAGGTAGCGGCCCCTGGCCGAAGTGTTGTCGAAGGTTTCGGCGATCAGCTTGCGGCAGGCGGCGATCGCCTCTTCCGCCATCTGCACGCCGTCCGTTCGCATGTAGGTGATGAGACCCACGGTCTCGCCGCCGATATCCATGCCCTCATAGAGCCGCTGCGCCACCTGCATGGTGCGGGTGGCGCTGAAGCCGAGCTTTCGCGCCGCTTCCTGCTGCAGGGTGGAGGTGGTGAAGGGCGGCTGCGGGAAGCGCCGCTGCGGCTTGGATTCAACTTCAGATACCGTGAAGCGGGCGGCTTCGACGCGCGCTTTCGCCACATCCGCCGCGCCCTTGTCCCCAATGCTGAAGCGGTCGAGCTTCGCGCCGTCCAGCTCCACGAGGCGGGCTGTGAATGCTTCCTGCTTCGGCGTCAGCATGTCGGCCGTGATGGACCAGTATTCCTGGGGGCGGAAGGTCTCGATCTCCCGCTCGCGCTCGCAGACGAGGCGGAGCGCCACGGACTGCACGCGCCCGGCCGAGCGCGCGCCCGGAAGCTTGCGCCACAGGACGGGCGACAGGGTGAAGCCCACGAGATAGTCAAGGGCGCGGCGGGCGAGGTAGGCGTCCACCAGCTCGCGGTCGATGTCGCGGGCGTTGGCGATCCCCTGCTGCACGGCGGACTTGGTGATCTCGTTGAAGACCACGCGCTTGATGCCGATGTCCTTCAAAACGCCTTTCGCCTTCAGCACCTCCAGCACATGCCAGGAGATGGCCTCGCCCTCGCGGTCGGGGTCGGTGGCGAGATAGAGATTGTCCGCGTTCTTGACCGCGCGGGCGATCTCGTTGAGGCGCTTGGCGCTGTCCCGGTCCACTTCCCAATCCATGGCGAAGTCCTCCTCGGGACGCACGGATCCGTCCCGGGACGGCAGGTCCCGAACATGGCCGTAACTTGCGAGGACTTCATAATCGCCGCCGAGATACTTGTTGATTGTCTTGGCCTTGGCGGGCGATTCAACGATGACGATGTTGCTCATTCAGGCTCGAATTTAAGGAATGGACCAAAGGCCGCGTGTAGCACAGAAGTTGGGGTTACGAAACCGTATTCAATAGGTGTCGCTTCTGCAAGCGCCCGCGTCGCGCTGCCTTGCGACCGGCCAATGCATGATGGGAAGGCGCGGTTTTCTAGGGGCGGGCGGTCAGCGCATGGGGGCTTGCAAGGAAGGCGGCCTCGACCGCTTCGGGCAGCATGGGCTTGGCGAAGTAGTAGCCCTGGCCGTAATGGCAGCCGAGGGCGGCGAGGCGCTCCGCCTGCTCGGCGGTCTCGATCCCCTCCGCCACCACCGTGAGGCCGAGGGCGCTCGCCAGCATGGTGATGATATGGACCATCTTCAGGTCCTCGTCGCTGGTGCCGAGCTTGCGCACGAAGCTGCGATCGATCTTGAGGGTGTCCGCCGGGAAGCGGTTGAGATAGCTGAGGGACGAATAGCCCGTGCCGAAATCGTCGAGGGCGAGACACACGCCGAGGCTCTTGAGGTCGAGGAGGAGGTCCACCACGAGCTCCGCCTGGCTCAGAAGGGCGCTTTCGGTGATCTCGAGCTTCAGGGCCTGGCCATCGAGACCGGAACTGGCGAGGGCGCGCCGCACCACGCTCGAAAGGTCGCCGGCCGTGATCTGCAGGCCGGAGACGTTCACGTTGACGGTCAAGGCGGCCGCCGCGGGGTAGCGCGCCCGCCATGCCGCAAGCTGGGCGCAGGCGGTATCAATGGCCCAGTCCCCAAGAGGCACGATGAGGCCGCTCGCTTCCGCCACGGGGATGAATTCCGTGGGGGAGACCGGCCCGCGCTCCGGATGGTGCCAGCGGCTCAGGGCCTCGAAGCCCATGAGCTCGCCCGTCGCCAGCGACACGATGGGCTGGTAATGGAGGTGGAGCGATCCCTCGGCCAGTGCCCGCCGCAGGTCGCTTTCGAACTTGAACTGGGATTTCGCCCGGGTCTTGAGATCGTCGTGGAAGATCACGGTCTTGACCCGGCCCTCGCGCTTCGCCCGGTGCATGGCGATGCTGGCGTTGCGCAAAAGCTCCTCGGGCCGCACGATCGGCGAGGTCGCGAAGGCGATGCCGACGCTGGCCGAGACCAGGATGTCGTGGTCCGAGATCAGGAAGGGCTTGCGGAAAAGCTCGTGAATGTCGCGGCCGAGCCGCTCCGCCGCCCCGGGATCCGTGATCTCGTCAAGGAGGATGGCGAATTCGTCGCGGCTAAGGCGCGCGATCAGAAGGTCCCGCGAAAGCTCGCTGCGAAGCCGCGCGGCGACCGCCGCAAGGAGCTGGTCGGCGATCTCGTGGCCGAGGCTTTCGTTCACCAGCTGGAACCGGTCGAGATTGAGGATGGCGACCGCGAGCATGGCGCCCGGCCGCCGGAGCTCCAGCCGCTCGCCGAGGCGCAGGGAGAAGAGCGCCTGGTTCGGAAGCTCCGTCAGTCGGTCGTAGAAGAGTTCGAAAAGCCGCGGCCGCTCGGCATCCTCGTCGGCCAGCCCGTCGGACAGAAGGAGGACGTGAATTTCGTCCCGCGCAACATCTCCGAAGGGCCCGAGCTCGCAATGGAAGAGCCGGGGTGCGCCATCGATATCCGTCTGCCAGGAAAAGCGGGCGAGCTCGCCCGTCCGGCTGCTCCGCGCCAGGGCCTCGCGGAATTGCGGCAGGCTGTGGAGCGGCCGGCAGGGATTGCCGGAGGCCGAAGGATTGAAGGGATCGCTGCCGGACAGGAGCGTTTGCGCCCGCTCGTTCATGTAATGGATGAGGAAGCGGCGTCCATGTTCCTGAAAAAGGCAGATCGCCTTGGGCAGGCCGTCGAGCACCGCCAGGGAATCCGCGGGCAGCGCAGAGGCACGCGCCATCGGCGCGTCGCTGGTCTCAAGCGCTGCCGGCGTCGCCCGAAGGGTCGTGGGGTCGGGGCGCTCCATAAGCAATGGTCGGCTCGTCCTTCGTTCAAGACGCGGATCCAGAAAGGACACATTTCGCCCCAACCTGTAAAGATTTGGTAAAGGCGGCGCGGACGAGAAAAGCCGCCGGCAGCGGGGTGCTGCCGGCGGCCGGATGAGGGAAGCTCGGGCGCGGGGATCAGGAGCAGCCGCTCGTGGTCCCGCAGGTGTCGCACTTCATGCAGGTGCCGTTGCGGACAAGGGTGAAGTTGCCGCATTCGGTGCAGGCGTCGCCCTCGTAGCCCTTCATGCGGGCTTCGGCGACGCGGGAGGCGACGGTCGCGGCGCCGCCGCCGGACGCCGCCGCATAGCCCGCGGCCATGCCCGCGACCCGCTGCTCGGCGCCGGCAAGGGCCGTGGTCGAGGTCATGGTCTCCTGCTGCGCCGCGGCGCGCGCCGCCTTGGCCGTGCTCAGCACATAGAGGTTGTTGCGGACGTAACCCGTGGAGGCGAGGTTCATCACGCGGTCGAGCGCCTGGCTCGCCGCCGCAAGATCGCCGCCCGGATTGCGGTCCGAACTCTGGCCCAGGGTGTCGGGCAGGAGATCCGCGGGCTCCACATGGGCGAGGTCCGTGCGGCCGAGATAGGACACCGCAAGCTCGCGGAAGATGTAGTCGAGGACGGAGGTCGCCATCTTGATGGCGTCGTTCCCCTCGACCCGGCCCGCGGGATCGAAGCGGGTGAAGGTGAAGGCGTCCACATATTCCTCGAGCGGCACGCCGTACTGCAGGCCGATGGAAATCGCGATCGCGAAATTGTTCATCAGGCTGCGGAAGGCCGCGCCTTCCTTGTGCATGTCGATGAAGATCTCGCCGAGCGTCCCGTCGTTGTATTCGCCGGTACGCAGATAGACCTTGTGGCCGCCCACGATCGCCTTCTGGGTATAGCCCTTGCGCCGTTCAGGCATGCGGCGACGCTGGGCGGGCCCTTCGACGATACGCTCCACGATGCGCTCGGCGACGATCTGGGTCTTCTGGGTGATGGGCATCTCCTCGTCCTCGAAGAGATCCTCGGCATCGAGCAGCGACGAGCTCAGGGGCTGCGACAGCTTGGAGCCGTCGCGATAGAGCGCGTTCGCCTTGAGGGCGAGGCGCCAGGACAGCATGTAGGCGTCCTTGCAGTCCTCGACGCTCGCCGAGTTCGGCATGTTGATGGTCTTGGAGATGGCGCCCGAGATGAAGGGCTGGGCCGCCGCCATCATGCGGATATGGCTTTCGACCGAAAGATACCGCTTGCCGATGCGGCCGCAGGGATTGGCGCAGTCGAAGACCGGCAGATGCTCGGCCTTGAGATGCGGCGCGCCTTCAAGCGTCATGGCGCCGCAGCAATAGAGGTTCGCGGCCTCGATCTGCTCCTTGGTGAAGCCGAGGGCGGACAGCATGTCGAAGGAATAGTCCGACAGCTCCGCCTCCGAGAAGCCGAGCACGGTGCGGCAGAACTCTTCGCCCAACGTCCATTT
>CAZDSS010000050.1:3897-5908 GCA_964508185.1 uncultured Sphingomonadales bacterium | reverse complement strand
GAACTTGATGTCGAAGGCGCTTTCGAGGTTCTGCTCGATGGCATTGAGCTGAGCCTCCGCGAAGCCGCGCGCCTTCAGGGTCTCGTGATTGATGAAGGGCGCGTTCTTCAGGGTGTTGTGGCCGACGGCGTAGGCCACGATGTCGGCGATCTGCCGCTCGTCATAGCCGAGGGTGACGAGCGCCTCGGGCACGATGCGGTTGATGATCTTGAAATAGCCGCCGCCCGCGAGCTTCTTGAACTTGACCAGGGCGAAGTCGGGCTCGATCCCCGTGGTGTCGCAATCCATCACGAGGCCGATGGTGCCCGTGGGTGCGATCACCGTGGCCTGGGCGTTGCGGTAGCCGTGCTGCTCGCCGAGCTCCAGCGCCCGGTCCCAGGCCGCGGCGGCGGCTTCCGCCAGCGTCTGGTCGGGGCAGTTGGCGCGGTCGAGCGCGACGGGGAGGGTGCGCAGACCCTCATAGCCCGAAGTCTCGCCATGGGCCGCGCGGCGATGGTTGCGGATGACGCGCAGCATGTGCTCGCGATTCTTCTCGAAGCCCGGGAAGGCGCCGAGTTCCGCCGCCATCTCGGCGCTCGTCGCATAGGCGGTGCCGGTCATGAGCGCGGTGATCGCGCCGCAGAGCGCGCGGCCTGCATCGCTGTCATAGGGCAGGCCGGACGCCATCAGGAGCGCGCCGATATTGGCGAAGCCGAGGCCGAGGGTGCGGTATTCATAAGAAAGCTGGGCGATCCGCGCCGACGGGAACTGGGCCATGAGCACGGAGATCTCGAGCACCACGGTCCACAGCCGCACCGCATGGGTGAAGCCCGGAACGTCGAAGGACCCGTCCTCCTGCCGGAAGGTCAGGAGATTGAGGGACGCGAGGTTGCAGGCCGTGTCGTCCAGGAACATGTATTCCGAGCAGGGATTGGACGCACGGATCGGGCCCGAGGCCGGGCAGGTATGCCAGTCATTGATGGTGGTATGGAACTGCAGGCCCGGATCGGCGCAGGCCCAGGCGGCGTGACCGATCTGGTCCCAGAGCTCACGCGCCTTGACCTTCTTCGCCACCTTGCCGGTGGTGCGTTCGGTGAGCGTCCATTCCTTGTCGGCGAGGACGGCTTCCATGAACTCGTCGGTGACCCGCACCGAGTTGTTGGAGTTCTGGCCGGACACCGTCATGTAGGCTTCCGAATCCCAGTCCGTATCATAGGTCTGGAATTCGATGGCCTTGAAGCCCTGACGCGCGAACTGGATCACCCGCTGGATGTAGTTTTCGGGGATCATGGCCTTGCGCGCGGCGATGATCTCGCGCTTCAGGGCCTTGTTGCGCTTCGGGTTGAAGGCATCGTCGGACGCCACGCCGTTCTCGACGAAGGCGCCGTCGTGGCAGGCGCGGATGATGCGGTTGAGATGCAGCTCGGCCAGGCGGGAGCCGGCGACGAGGGACGCCACCTTCTGCTCTTCGACGACCTTCCAGTTGATGAAGGCCTCGATGTCGGGATGGTCGATGTCGACAACCACCATCTTGGCGGCGCGGCGGGTCGTGCCGCCGGACTTGATGGCGCCCGCCGCGCGGTCGCCGATCTTGAGGAAGCTCATGAGGCCGGAGGACTTGCCGCCGCCCGAAAGCTTCTCGCCCTCGCCGCGGAGATGGGAGAAGTTGCTGCCCGTGCCCGAGCCGTACTTGAACAGCCGCGCCTCACGCACCCACAGGTCCATGATGCCGCCTTCATTGACGAGATCGTCCTCGACCCCCTGGATGAAGCAGGCATGGGGCTGCGGGCGCTCGTAGGCGCTGTCCGACTTCTTCAGCTCGCCCGTCTCGTGGTCCACATAGAAATGGCCCTGGGACGGACCGTCGATGCCGTAGGCCCAATGGAGGCCCGTATTGAACCATTGCGGCGAATTGGGCGCGCAGATCTGCTGCGCCAGCATGAAGCGGAGCTCGTCGAAGAAGGCGCGGGCGTCGCGTTCCGCGTCGAAATAGCCGCCCTTCCAGCCCCAGTAGGTCCAGGTGCCGGCGAGA
>CAZDSS010000050.1:0-3887 GCA_964508185.1 uncultured Sphingomonadales bacterium | reverse complement strand
CGGCGAGACGGTCGAACACCTGCTTGGCGGAGAGTTCGGAGCCATAGCGCTTCTCCGCGGGCAGGGCGGCGAGCGCTTCCTCGTCCGCCTCATGGCGCCACAGCCAGGAGGGGACGGTGTTTTCCTCCACCGACTTCAATGCCTGGGGGACGCCGGCCTTGCGGAAATATTTCTGGGCGAGAATGTCGGTCGCCACCTGGCTCCAGTGGGCCGGAACTTCCACATTGTCGAGGCGGAATACCTGCGAGCCGTCGGGATTGCGAATTTCGCTGGTGGCCAGACGAAATTCGATACCGTCATATGGCGACTGACCCTCGCGGGTAAAGCGGCGTTCAATGCGCATGATGGCCCCCGTCCTTCTCGTTCCTGTGTGTTGGTATATGGGAATAGTAGGAAGTTAATGCACCGGCGCGCAATGATATTTTTATATATGTTGGGGTTGACAGGGGATGAGCCACTAGATGTCGTTTGACGTCGATTCGGGGCTTCCTTCAGGCCCGGGAAAGTCATGCTGGACTTTCCGCCGCCTTGGATGGCATATTCTCGCCGATTGTCCGCCCCCGGTCCTTTCGGCCATGCGGGGCACGGCCGCACGCCCCGGTCGTCGGGTTCGGGGGGGCGGCAGAAAATGCAGGCTGTTGAAGGCATGTCTTTGTTGGCTCGTATCTTTACCTGGTGGAACGGATATACCGTCGGCACCGGGATCTTCACCTGGCGCAACGGCGAGCTGGTCGGCACGGACGACCAGGGCAACCGCTATTACAGGCACAAGAAGGAAGACCGGCGCTGGGTCATCTATAATGGGGAAGCGGAAGCGTCCCGCATTCCGCCGGAATGGCATGCCTGGCTCCATCATCTGGTGGCCGAGCCGCCGACCAGGAAGCCCCTTCCGGCCAAGCCGTGGGAAAAACCCCATGTTCCCAACATGACGGGTACGGAAGCCGCCTATTTCCCGCCGGGCAGCCTCTATGACCGCGGCCGGCGCCCCAAGGCCACCGGCGACTATGAAGCCTGGCGGCCCGAGTGATCGGGAACGGCGCGGCCTGCCGCGCCAGGACGCCATCCGGTTTCCCGCGCCATACGGCCGCCATCTGAGGAAGAGTTTCGCGCATGAAGCATAATCTGGTCGAAACCCTGATGGGCGCCCTGGTTCTGGCGGCGGCAGGATTCTTCCTGTTCTTCGCCTATACCAATACCAGCCTGCGCACGGTCGACGGCTACGAGCTGACGGCGCGCTTCGACCGCGTGGACGGCCTGGTGAACGGCGCGGACGTGCGTTTGAGCGGCATCAAGGTCGGCACCGTCGTGGCGCAGGAGCTGGACCCCCGGAGCTATTCGGCCATCGTGCGCATGCATATCGACCCCGCCGTGCGCCTGCCCGAGGATACCTTCGCCCGCATCACCTCGAGCGGGCTTCTCGGCAGCAACTATCTGGCGCTGAGCCCCGGGGCGAGCGACGTGATGCTGGAGCCGGGCGACGAGATCATCGAGACCCAGGGCGCGGTCGATCTTCTGACCCTGCTCAGCAAGTTCGCGTCCGGCGGCTCGGAGAGCGGCAAGTAATGACGGCGGCGCGCCGCATCGGTCTTCTTCTCGCCGCGGTCCTTGCGGCGACGCCTGTGGCCGCCCAGCCGACGACGGACGAGCCGCACGGCATTGCCGTGCTCAATGCGCTCGACAAGATCACCGGGCGGGTGTCCCGGATCGAGGCCGCCGTGGACCGACCCGTGGAATTCGGGACGCTGTCCGTCACGGTGCGCGCCTGCTACGCCACGCCGCCCGAGGAGGCGCCCGAAGCCAAGGCCTTTCTCGAAGTGGTGGATCACCGTCCGGATGCGGAGCCCGAGCCCGTCTTCAGCGGCTGGATGTTCGCGTCCAGCCCCTCGGTTTCGGCCATGGAGCATCCCGTCTACGACGTCTGGGTGATCGCCTGCAAGGCGGCGCTGCCCGAGATCGATTCCGGCAAGGCCCAGTAATCCGCGTGCTTCGCGATGGCGCGCGAAAGGCGCTGCCGGTAGGCGGCGCGGGGGATTTCCTCCGCCCCGAACTGCCGCAGATGCGGGGTGACGAACTGGGTGTCCAGAAGCTCGAACCCTCCGGCGCGCAGGCGGGCGACCAGATGGACGAGCGCGATCTTGCTCGCATCCCGCGCCCGGCTGAACATGCTCTCCCCGAAAAAGGCGGCGCCGAGCGACACGCCATACAGCCCGCCCACGAGCCTCCCGTCCTCCCAGCATTCGACGCTGTGGCCGTGGCCCATCTCGTGAAGCTTCACATAGAGATCGAAGATGAGATCGTTGATCCAGGTCTCCCGCCGCTTCTCGTCCGTCTCGGCGCAGCCTTCGAGGACGCGGGCGAAGGCGCGGTCGGTCGTCACCTCGTAGATGTCCTGGCGCATACTGCGCGCCAGGCGGCGGGGAATGTGGAACCTGTCGAGGGGAATGATGCCGCGGCGCTCGGGATCGAGCCAGAACACGTCCGGCGCCGCGGCTGATTCCGCCATGGGAAAGAACCCATGAGCATATGCCTGGAGAAGCAGCTCGGGGGTGATACGGGTCATCGCCCGATCATGCGCCTCCCTCGTCCGCCTTCAGCATCTTCTCCAGATAGTGGATGTCGTAGTTGCCGTTCACGAAATCGGGATTGGCGATGATCCGCTCGTGAAGGGGGATCGTGGTCTTGACGCCGTCGATCACATATTCCTCGAGCGCGCGGCGAAGACGCATCATGCATTCGTTGCGCGTCTTGCCGTGGACGATCAGCTTGGAAATCAGGCTGTCGTAGTTGGCCGGGATTCGATAGCCGGAATAGAGCGCCGAATCGACCCGAACGCCAAGTCCGCCAGGGGTGTGGTAATCCTTCACCGTGCCGGGCGACGGCGTGAAGGTGAAGGGGTCCTCGGCATTGATGCGGCATTCCATGGCGTGACCATGGAAGCGGATGTCCTCCTGGCTGAAGGACAGGGGCGCGCCGGCGGCGACGCGGATCTGTTCGCGCACCAGGTCGATCCCGGTGATCATCTCGGTCACCGGATGTTCCACCTGAATGCGGGTGTTCATCTCGATGAAATAGAACTTCCCGTCCTCATAGAGGAATTCGATGGTGCCGGCGCCGAGATAGCCGAGCTCCTTGATGGCCTTGGTGACGATCGCGCCCATTTCGGCCCGCGCGTCGGCGTTCAGCGCGGGGGAGGGGGCCTCCTCCAGCACCTTCTGGTGGCGGCGCTGCAGGGAGCAGTCGCGCTCGCCCAGATGCACGACGTTGCCGTGGCTGTCGGCGAGGATCTGGAACTCGATATGGCGCGGCGTCGCGAGATATTTCTCGATATAGACCGCGTCGTCCCCGAACGCCGCCTTGGCTTCGGAACGGGCCGCGCCCATGGCGCGCTCGAGCTCGCTTTCCTCGCGCACCACCTTCATGCCGCGGCCGCCGCCACCTGCCGCCGCCTTGATGATGACGGGATAGCCGATGTCGCGGGCCACACGCTTGGCGGTCTCGAAATCCCGAACGCCGCCGTCGGAGCCGGGGACCACCGGGATCCCGAGCTTCTTCGCCGTTTCCTTGGCCTGGATCTTGTCGCCCATGAGGCGGATATGCTCCGCCTTGGGGCCGATGAAGCAGATATTGTGCTCCGTCACGATGTCGGCGAAGGTGGCGTTTTCCGAGAGAAAACCGTAGCCCGGATGGATGGCGTCCGCGTGGGTGATCTCGGCCGCGGCGATGATCGCCGGAATGTTGAGATAGCTCTGTCCCGAGGGGGGCGGCCCGATGCAGACGCTTTCGTCCGCAAGGCGCACATGCATGGCCCGTTCATCGGCCGTGGAATGGATGGCCACCGTCTTGATGCCCATTTCCTTGCAGGCGCGATGGATGCGGAGGGCGATTTC
>CAZDSS010000049.1:0-19158 GCA_964508185.1 uncultured Sphingomonadales bacterium | reverse complement strand
CGCGTCGCCTGCGAGGAATTTCCTGAGGGACTCCGCCGCTTCCCGGCATTCCGCCATGCTGCGGCCGAGGGCGGTCGTCGAAAGCAGCGCCGCGCTCGCCTGGCAGAGGACGCAGGCCCGGGTGTGATGGGCCAGCGCCGTGATGCGGCCGTCCTCGAGCTTGAGGTCCAGGGTGATCTGGTCGCCGCACAGGGGGTTCCGCACCGACGCGCTCGCATCCGGCGCGTCAAGCCGCCCGGCGCCCGCCGCTTCCGCCGCAAGGCGCAGGATTTCCTTCTGATAAAGGGGGTCGATCATGGCCCGGCTAATAGGCGGATTTTCGTCCGCTGTCCAGCGATCATCTGCGGCCGCGCCCTTCGCGCCGGGCGGTTGTGCTCGCCCAAATTGTTAATCTACCGTTAAGGATTCCTTTGTGATCCGCGCAAAACATGCTATGGTAATTCCCCTAGGAGTGGGGAGGATACCGTGACGACGAGTAGTTGTGTCGGGGATGCGGAAACGGCTTCGCCGTTGACGCAGGATTCACAGGCAGTGGAACTTACCGGCGTCGTGAAGTGGTTCGACGCCGTCAAGGGGTACGGCTTCGTCGTGCCCAACGACGGGGAGGGGGACGTGCTGCTGCATTTCTCCGCCCTGAAGGAGATCGGCCGCCGGTCGGTTCCCGAAGGGGCGACCGTCACCTGCCTTGTGGTGCGGCGGCCCAAGGGGAGGCAGGCGATCCGCGTGACCGCCCTGGACCTGTCCACGGCGCTCACACCGCCGGCGCGGGAGCGGGAAAGCGCGTCCATCGCGCCCGTCATGCCTGCGGGCGAGGCGGTGGAGGCCGTGGTCAAGTGGTTCAACCGCGCCCGCGGCTATGGCTTCGTCTCCCTCGGCGACGGCCAGCAGGACATCTTCGTGCATATGGAGGTGCTGCGGCGAGCCGGGATCACCGATCTTGAACCCGGCGAACAGGTGCGGGTCGCCATCGGCCGCGGCGAACGCGGTCTGCTTGCCACCAACATCCAGGCGGTGCAGAAGGCGGAAACCTGAATCTGGCCCTGTCCGTAGCGCGGATGATGGCGGCGGCTGTCGTATGATTTCAAAGCAAATCCTCATGCGTCCCCTGGTGATGCTCGTCGCCCTTTGCGGCGGGCTTGCCGGTGTGGCCTGCGCGGACCTTGCCGCGAGCCGCGACAACGAGGCGGTGTCACGCCCCGCGGCGGGCCTCAGCGGCGCCGCCAACGCCGCGACGGAGGAGCGGGCGGTCGACATCCTGCCCCGCGACGCCCTGGTGATCCGCACCGCCGACGGGCGGGACCACGATTTCATCGTGGAGCTTGCCGCGACGCCCGAGGAACGGGCCCGCGGCCTCATGTTCCGCCGCTCCATGCCGGAGGATGCGGGCATGATCTTCGACTACGGGCGCGAGGCCCGGGTCGCCATGTGGATGAAGAACACCTTCATTCCCCTCGACATGCTGTTCATCGACGGCGACGGGGTGATCCGCCATATCCGCGAGAACGCCGTGCCCCATGACGAGACGCCCATCTCGTCCGTGGTGCCCGTGCGCGCGGTCCTCGAACTCAACGGCGGCACCGTCGCCCGCCTCGGCATCGGCGTGAACGACCGGGTGGAGCACAAGATCTTCGCGTCCCATACCGTTCCCGCGGAGTGACGGGACAGGCCCTTCTGGTCTTCGCAAATCCTTGCGCGGCACCAAGAGATGAGCTAAACCCGCAGAAATCCAATATCGGGGAGTAGCGCAGCCTGGTAGCGCATCTGCTTTGGGAGCAGAGGGTCGCTGGTTCGAATCCAGTCTCCCCGACCACTTCCCGCATTTCCCGTTGCATGGGGCTTTGCCCCACTCGCGCCGCAATGGTCGGCGAGCATTTTCTTGTCCGATCGAAGGCTTCGGCCGATGATGGGCGGAAGGCATGGGAGATGCGATCATGGCAATGAAGCAGTGGATGATCGGCCTTGCGGCCTGCGCAAGTCTTGGGGCGGGAGTTGCGGCGGCCGCGCCGCAGGGTGAGGCCCAGGCTCAAGCCCAAACTCAAACGCAAGCTCAAACTCGAGCGCAGGCTTCGGCCATGACGGTGCGTCAGTTCCAGTGCCGCGGCAACGAGCCCTTCTGGTCGTTGGTGATGGACGAGGGCGAGGCGCGCCTTTCCCGTCCCCTCGGCGAGAAGCGGGAGTCCGAGACCTTCGAGGGCCGGATGGACCATCTTGAATATCTCGACCCGTCCGTCAGCGTCTGGCGCGGCGCGTCCGGCGGCAAGGCGGGCGACGTGCTGGTCGCCGTCATGCGGCGCGGCCAGTGCCTCGACACCATGTCCGACGAGGGACCCGATTTCACGCACGCGGCGGTGGCGTCCCTTTCCGGCGAGCGGCCCCTTGCGGGCTGCTGCACGGCGATCATGGGGCTTGATCTCGCCGCAGCGCCCGTCGCCGATGTCGCCGCCAGGGATCCCGGGGACTGGACGCGGAACCTGCCGGACCTTCTCCCCGCGATCGAGGGATGCCTGAAGAAGGCCGAGGGAACCGGGCTTCGCGTCCTCCATGCCGCCGCCACGGCGGAGGGGCGTGTCACGGTGCGCCTGCAGGATGACGAGGGGCGGCGGCGCGACTGCATCGCCACCAGCCGCGGCAAGGCGAAGGACATCGCAGACGCGCCGGAAAGCGACGGCACCTCGGGCGAGGGCGGACCCGTCCTTTATCCGGCATCCGGCACCCCGCCCATTCTTGATCACGGCCGCGCCGAGCGGGTGCTGGACGGCAAGGGCAGGCTGCGCGGCTTCCTCCATTACGCGGACGAGCCGAGGGCGCGCTCGGCGCTTTACGCCACGGAATGGATTGCAAGCCTTGTGGAGGGGAGCGCAGCCGACCCCAAGGCCCAGCAGACCCTGACCTTCGCGGCGAGCGGGCAGGTGAACGGCCGCGCGGGGTGCAACTTCCTCGCAGGCCAGGCGAAGTTCCGGGGCGAGAAGCTGGAGCTCGGCCCCCTGGTCACCACCCGGCGCGCCTGCGCGCCCGAGATCATGGAGGCGGAGCGCCGCTTCCTCGACGTCCTCGGCCGCGTCGTCGCCTGGAGGCTCGCGGGCGACGATCTGGAGCTTCTGGATGCGGCGGGCGCCGCCGTCGTCACGCTTGCCCCCGGCGCCCCGGTTGCCCCGGCGGGCGAGGGCGACTAGAACGGTCCAGGATTCCGAGGCAAGGGGGGAGTTTGGACATGAAGGCCGTGACCATCGGCTCGGCGATGATCGACATCATCACCATCGTGCGCAACGCGGATATCGAGCGGGTCACCATGACCAACGCCACCACCTCCTTCCTGCTCCTCGAACAGGGCCGAAAGATCGAGGCGGAAAGCATCACCATGCATGTGGGCGGGGGCGCGGTGAACACGGCCGTGTCCCTGCGCCGCCTGGGCTACGAGGCGAAGGCCGTGGTGAAGGTCGGCCGCGATCTCAACGCCGACAAGGTGCGGGAGCGCCTGCAGGCGGAAAATGTCGGGACCGACTTCGTGCTCGAGACCCCGGAAGCCGCGACGGGCACCGCCGTCATGGTCTCGTCCCACGATCGCAACGCCACCATCTTCACCCATCGCGGCGCCAACCGGATGCTGCGCGAGCGGGACATCCGGCCGGAGATCTTCGCCGGCGCCGACCTCGTCTATGTCACCGCCCTGTCGGACGATTCCGCCGACCAGTTCCCGCGCATCCTGCGCATGGCGCGGGAGGCGGGGGCGTTCGTTACCACCAATCCCGGGATCCGGCAGCTCACCTCGCGCACCCAGGCCTTCCTCGACTGCCTGCCGCACGTGGATCTTCTCACCATCAACCGGGTTGAGGCGGCGGCGCTGGTGCCGGCGCTGGCCGCAAATCCCGCATCCCGCGAGGGGCTGCCGCGCATTGAAGTTCAGGGGGATATGCCGGAACTCTTGAGGCTCGGCTTGAGCTTCGGCGGGTTCGACATGGGGCTTGCCCGGTTCCTTGCGACCATGCGCAAGCTCGGGCCGCGCCATGTGCTGGTGACCGACGGCACGGGCGGCGCCTATCTTGCGGATGATGAGGGAATCCATCACTGCCCGGTCCTGAAGGTGCGGGTCGCAGGAACCGCCGGGGCGGGGGATTCCTTCGCCTCCACCTTTGCCGGCATGATGGCGGCGGGCGAGCGCGCGGAACTCGCGCTCCGCGCGGCGACGGTGAATGCGGCCTCCGTCGTCTCCTTCATCGACACCCAGACGGGGCTTCTGCCGCGCACCGACCTTGTGGCGCGGGCCGCGGCCTTCACCGACAAGCTTCCCGTCCGTCTCTTTCCCTGGGTGACGCCCGTGGAGTGAAGCGCCGCTCCTTGGGCTTGTTGCGGCAATTCCTTTGCGCTACAACAGCGGCGAACAGGGACTTTAACCAGGGACGAAGGTTTGTCTTGATGCAGGCCCGCATTTATCAACCGGCAAAAACCGCCATGCAGTCCGGGCGCTTCAACACCCGGAAATGGGTTCTGGAGTTCGAACCCGAAAAGGGACGGTTCGTGGAGCCGCTCATGGGCTGGACGGGCTCGGTGAATACCCAGGGCCAGGTGCGGCTGAAGTTCCCGACGAAGGAAGCCGCCATCGCCTACTGCGAGCGCAACGGGCTTTCCTACCAGATCATCCCGCCGCAGCCCCGCATGCCCCGGATTCAGTCCTACGCGGAGAACTTCCGCTGACGGCTGACGCCGCCACCCGCCCTTAGCTCAGCTGGATAGAGCACGTGCCTTCTAAGCATGGGGTCGCAGGTTCGAATCCTGCAGGGCGGGCCAAATTTTCAGAAAACCCGATTTGACCGCAAGGGACGGAGTGCGGAAAGGCGCTTGCCCCGGCAGGCTGCCATGACGATATGCTTGGAATCGAGGAGCAGCGTCATGACCGCAACATCCGTCACCATGGACCCGCGCTGGGACAAGCTCGTGCGGCGGGATCCGTCCGCCGACGGCGGCTTTTTCTATGGGGTGCTGACCACCGGCGTCTATTGCCGGCCGTCCTGCCCGTCGCGCCGGGCGAAGCCCGAGAACGTGCGTTTCTTCCCGACCGCCGCCGAAGCGGAGGCGGCGGGGTTCCGGCCCTGCAGGCGCTGCCGCCCGGATGCGCCGTCCCGGAGGACACGCGATGCGGCGCTGGTCGCCGCCGCCTGCCGCGCCATGGAGGATGCGGAGGAGCCGCCACGGCTCGAGGCGCTCGCCGCCGCGGCGGGTCTCAGCCGCTGGCATTTCCACCGCCTGTTTCGCGACGTGACCGGGGTGACCCCGCGCGCCTATGCGGCGGCGGCCCGGGCGCGCCGGCTGCGCGCGGGGCTCGCCCAAGCGCCGCGGGTGACCGACGCCATCTATGACGCGGGCTTCAACGCCAGCAGCCGCTTCTATGCCCAATCGGGCGAGCTCATCGGCATGACGCCCACCGCCTGGCGGCAGGGCGGCGCCGGGGTGGAGATCCGCTTCGGCCTGGCCCGGTCCACCCTCGGCCATGTGCTGGTCGCCATGACGGAGAAGGGAATCTGCGCCATTCTTCTGGGCGACGATCCTGGGACATTGGTTGAGGATCTCGCGCGCCGCTTCCCCCGCGCGCGCATCAAGCGGGGCGACGCGGATTTCCGCGACCATGTGGCGCGCGTGGTCGCGATGGTGGAGCAGCCGGGAACGGGGATCGACCTTCCCTTGGACCTTCAGGGCACCGCTTTCGAGCTCAAGGTGTGGCAGGCGCTCAGGGACATTCCGACGGGTGCGACCGCAAGCTATGGCGACATCGCCTCGCGGATCGGCAGGCCGGGCGCCGCCCGCGCCGTCGCCGCTGCCTGTGCCGCCAACAAGCTCGCCGTCGCCGTGCCCTGCCATCGGGTGGTGGCGAAGGACGGGAGCCTTGCAGGCTATCGCTGGGGCGTCTCCCGCAAGGCGGCGCTGCTCGCCCGCGAGCGCAAGGGCGGAAAGCCGTGATCGCGCCGGCCGCCCTCAGACCCCATGATGTTGGGGAGCGGGTCGCAACCCTCGATTGGGCCGCGATCCGCGCCGATCTCGACGCCGAAGGTTGGGCGCGGCTGCCGGGGCTGCTGACGGGGGCGGAGGCTGCGGCCATCGCCGGCCTTTACGACGACGACCGGCATTTCCGCAGCCATGTCCACATGGCCCGCCACGGCTTCGGGCGGGGAGAGTACAAATACTTCCGCTATCCCCTGCCGGATCTCGTGGCGCGCCTCCGCGCGGCGTTCTATCCCCGGCTGGCGCTGGTGGCGCGGGACT
The DNA here is from genome assembly GCA_964508185.1 of uncultured Sphingomonadales bacterium. GTDB lineage: Bacteria > Pseudomonadota > Alphaproteobacteria > Sphingomonadales > Govanellaceae > CAZDSS01. Next base: position 12,903 of record CAZDSS010000049.1, on the reverse strand, counting down.
GGAATTTGCGCATGAAGACCGAGCGCGAATATCCTGAAAAGCTTGATGAATATATCAGTCTTTGTCATGCCGCAGGGCAAAGGCGTCCGACGCTGCTGCTGCTGCGCTACGGCCCGGGGGACTACAACTGCCTGCATCAGGACCTCTATGGGGCGGAGCTCTTTCCCTTGCAGCTCACCTTGCTGCTGTCGCGACCCGGCGCCGACTTTTCGGGCGGCGAATTCGTCATGACCGAGCAGCGGCCGCGCATGCAGTCGCGGGTCTCCGTGGTGCCGCTCGATCTGGGTGACGCCGTCGTGTTCGCCGTCAACCAGCGGCCGGTGCGCGGCGTGCGGGGCGACTATCGCGTCGCCATGCGCCATGGGGTGAGCGGCATCCGCCACGGCCGCCGCCATGCCCTGGGGATCATCTTCCATGACGCCGCCTGACGCGCCCCTGATCCCCGGCCTTCTTTCGGGGGAGGAGCGGGTGGAACTCGCCACCGGCGCGGTCGTGCTGCGCGGCTTTGCGGAAGACGCGGCGGAGACGCTTCTTGCCGAGGTCGATCGCATCACGGCCCAGGCGCCCTTCCGCCATCTCGAGACCCCGGGCGGCAAGCGCATGTCCGTCGCCATGACCAATTGCGGGACCCTCGGCTGGGTCAGCGACCGCAGGGGCTACCGCTACGAGGGGCGCGATCCGCTGACCGGCAAGCCCTGGCCCGAAATGCCGGAATCCTTCAGGAGACTTGCGGCCGATGCAGCTGCTGCTGCGGGATTTCCGGGCTTTGCGCCCGAAGCCTGCCTCATCAATTGCTATGTGCCGGGAACGCGCCTCACCCTCCATCAGGACCGGGACGAGCGCAACTATGATCACCCCATCGTCTCGGTGTCCCTCGGGCTTCCCGCCACCTTCCAGTTCGGCGGGCCGCGGCGGGGCGACCCGGCGCGGCGGGTGGCGCTATATCACGGCGACGTGGTGGTCTGGGGCGGGCCTTCGCGGCTTTACCATCACGGGGTTCTGCCGGTAGGTGAGGGGATGCATCCCGCGACGGGCGGCAGGCGCATCAACCTGACCTTCCGCCGGGCGGCGTGACAGGCGACTTACTGGGGAAAAACGGCAAGGATGAAGAAGCTTCTCATCATTCAGACGGGCTCCAGCGGATCAAGCCGGATCCGCACCACCATCGGCGACTATGACCGCATGTTCCTGACGGCGCTTGACCTTGCGGCGGGCGCGGCGGAGGTCTGCCGCGTGTTCCGGGACGAGCCGCTGCCCGATCCCGGCGGCATCGCCGGCGCGGTCGTCACCGGCTCGCCGGCCATGGTCACGGATCGCCTGCCGTGGAGCGAGCGCACGGCCGAATGGCTGCGCCGCGCCGTCGCCCAAGGGACGCCGGTCCTTGGCGTCTGCTACGGCCACCAGCTGCTCGCCCACGCTCTGGGCGGCGTGGTCGCCGCCAACCCGCGCGGGCCCAATTACGGGGCGGCGGACATCACCCTCCATGCGGAAGCGCGGGAGGATCCGCTGTTCTCCGCCCTCGTTCCGCCCCTTCGCGGCTTCGAGGCCCATTATCAGTCGGTGCTCAATCCGCCGCGCGGCGCGGTGGTGCTGGCGGCCACCGCCGTTGATCCCCATCACGGGCTGCGCTTCGCCGACCGCGCCTGGGGCGTGCAGTTCCACCCGGAATTCACCGAGCCCGTGTCGAGGATCCTGCTGGACGAGGAGCGGGAGGAGCTTCGCGCGGCGGGGCTTGATGTGGACCTCAGGCTCTCCGCCCTCGATTCCGCGCCGGAGGCGGCGGGCCGCAAGCTACTGGCCCGCTTCCGCCGTATCTGCGGTATCTAGCCGCGATCGCGCCCATTCCCGCGCTTCCGCGCTCGCGACCCAGCGGATCGCATTGCCCAGAAGGCGGCGGTAATGGGGATTTTCATAGGCGCTCGGGCCGTCGCCCGGCTGGAGATAGACGATGGGGCTCGCGCCCGCGCTCTTGACCCAGGCGATGAGGTTGCTTCCCGGCGGGTGGGGCCAGTCGCGATTCGAGTACATTTCGTTGTCCACCACCGCCCGCGCCGCCGAATGGAAGTTCTCGGCGCAGAAGGTATGGTCGGCGCGGAGGAGGGGGGTCACCTCGTCCTCGAACATCTCGGCGAGATAGAGTTCGTCCGTGATCTCGAACTGGCACGGGATGCCTTCGAGCACCGGGTGATCGGCCACGGTGCGGACGCGGTAGGTGACGTTGTGGCGATAGCCCGAATCGAGGCAGCGTCGCCCGCGCACCTCGCCCGGAAGGTACAGGAAGCGGCCCCCCAGGACGTCCGCATATTCCGGCCAGGCGGGCCAGCCGGCGAGCGCGTGATGCAGGAAAACCAGGCCCTTGCCCCCATCCAGCAGCCGCCGGAATCCGGAGACCATCTTCGGCGGCGGCGGCACGAAATCGGGGGCGCGGCCCGGTTCGGGATGAAATTCGATCCCCGGCATGTCGTAGAGCACGAAGGCGTCATAGGGGGCGGCAAGCTCGGGATCGAAGAAAACCTGCGCCGCCGGCTGCTCCACATGGGTCCAGCTGAGCTCCGGATCGGCGTCGAACATGGAAAAGAAGGCTTCCCGGTCGAAGGGATGACCCTTTGTTATCAGAAGGATGTTGGGCACGGCCTCACGTTCTCCTCTAACTCCCCGATTGTGAACCCGCCCGCATGACGCGGCAAGGGCGCCGTTCCGGGCTGTTATTCCCCGGCCCGTTATAGTACCTTCCGCCTATCTCCAATCAGCTATCAATTCCGACCAAAAGATGGCAAAGACAGATCCCGCTGTGGCCGACCCCAAGCTTCGGACGGACGACATTCCGTCCGGGCCGGAGGATCTGTTTCAGGAACTGGTCGCGGGCTCCCTTCAGGGCGTCCTCGTCTATGGCGACATGGGGCCCCTGTTCTGCAGCGATCTTGCGGCGCGGATCTTCGGCTACGGCACGGGCGAGCGGTTTCTGGCCGAGGGTCCGCGCGACTTTCACGACCTCATCGTGCCCGAGCAGCGCGACGCCTTCCGCGATCTGGCCGAGGAGCTCCGGATGGAGCATTCCCGGCGCGCCGAGCAGCAGTTCGACCTTCGCGCCCTGCGCCGGGATGGCGCGGAGATCTGGATCGTGCTCAAGCGCCGCCCCATCACCTGGCGGGGCGAGGCGGCCATACTGGTGACGGTCTATGACATCACCCGCCTCAAGACCAGCGAGCTGCGCTTCCACGAATTCGAAGGCCGCTTCCAGCGTCTGGTGGATTCAACCCAGGCCATCGTCGTCCATGTGGCGGGGAACGGCCAGATCCGCATGGTCAACCGCGCGGCCGAGGAAGTGATCGGCCTGCCGCGCAGCCGCATCATCGGTCTCCCCTGGCAGGCGACGGTGGATGCGGAGCGCATGGCGATCCTTCTTCCCGCAATCGAGCGGGTGATGAGCGGCGAGACTGTGGAGGTGGCCGACGCCATCCGCGACGCCAGCGGGCGGCTGCGCACGCTGTCCGCCCAGATCGTGCCCGAGACGGGCCTGAGCGGCGCCGTCCACGGCTTCTTCTATGTGGCGCTCGACACCACCGAGCGGGAGGCGGCGGCCCAGGCCCTGCGCGAGGGGGAGGAGCGCTACCGCAGCCTGGTCGAAGGCTCTCTGCAGGCCATCGCCCTCCTGCAGGACGGCGAGCCCATCTTCGTCAACGAAACCTTCGCCCGCATCTTCGGCTACGACAGCCCGCAGGATTATCTCGCCCAGGGCGTGCGGCACATCGCCGACCACTTCCTCGCCGAGGACAGCGAGGACATCGCCGCGATCCTGTCGCTCTCCGCCGCGGATCAGGACCTGCCGGCGCGGGAAGGGCGGGTGCTGGACGCCCAGGGTCGGGAGATCTGGCTTGAATATCTGGTGCGGCCCTGCGTCATCGGGAGCGAGGTCCTGTCCCAGTTCACCGCGCTCGACATCACCGAGCGCAAGCAGAGCGTCAGCGCGCTTCATGAAAGCGAGCTGCTGCTGCGCAACCTCATCGACCAGTCGCCAGCCTATATCGCCTGCCTCGATACGGACGGGCGCTACATCTTCGCCAATGCGCCCCTCGCCGACCTTCTCGGCTTTCCCGTGGCCCAGATCCGCGGCAAGGCAGCCCTCGGGGAGAGCGCCGCGGCCCGCTTCCCCATCCATGCGGCGGCCATGAAGGCGGCGCTCGCCGGCCGCACGGAGATCGTGCAGACGGAGATTTCCGTCAATGACGATCTCCATATCCTCGAGAGCAACTATTTCCCGCGCTGGAGCGGCAGCGAGATCGTCGGCGTCTTCGTGGTGGCGTTCGACGTCACCGAGCGGGAACGCTCGACCCGCGCGCTGAGAGCCAGCGAGGAGCGTTTCCGCAAGCTCATCGAGGTCATCCCCTATGGCATCACCCGGGTCGACCGCGACGGCGTCATCCGCCTGTCGAACCCGGCCCACGACCGGCTGCTCGGCTACGCGCCGGGCGAGCTCGAGGGCAAGGTCGTCTGGGACCTTTTCGTGCCCGAAGAGCAGGACATGCAGCGGGAAAGCTTCCGCGCCATCGCCCGCGCGCGCCCCGCGCCCTTTCCCAATCTCGGCCGCTATCGCGACGTCAACGGCAAGGTGCTCGACGTCCTGTTCAACTGGAACTACGAATACAACGCAGACGGTCAGGTGGACGGCTTCATTTCCGTCATCACCGACGTGACCGAGGAGCTCCACGCCAAGCGGGAGCTGCATTTCGCCAAGGAACAGGCGGAGCGGGCCAATATCGAGAAGTCCCGCTTCCTCGCCGCTGCGAGCCATGACTTGCAGCAGCCGCTCCATTCCCTGTCGATCCTCCTCGGGCTCCTCGCCGGGCAGAAGGACGAGGAAAAGCGGCAGAACATCATCGCCACCATGGGCCGGGCCGTCGAAGGCGCGCGGGTGCTGCTGCGGGCGGTCCTGGACCTGTCGAAGCTCGAGGCCGGTGTGGTGGTGCCGCGGCCCGAGGCGATCCCCGTCGACGATCTCATGGAGCAGGTGCTGGCGGAGCTCGGCCCCCAGGCGGAGAGCAAGGGGCTGGATCTCCGCGTCGTGCGCTCCAACCTTCAGATCTGGAGCGACCGGCTGCTCATCAAGGGCATCTTCCACAATCTGGTGTCCAACGCCATCCGCTACACGGCGAAGGGCAAGATCCTCCTCGGCGGGCGGCGGAAGGGCGACCATTTCGTCCTGCAGGTGTGGGATACCGGCAAGGGCATCCCCAAGGACAAGCAGCGGGAGATCTTCCGGGAATTCACCCGGCTTGAATCGAGTCAGGACGACCGGGAACAGAGCTACGCCCTGGGGCTCGGCCTGTCCATCGTCGAGCGCATGTGCGACCTCCTCGGCCACCGCATCACGGTCCAGTCGGAGGTGGGGAAGGGTTCCTGCTTCTCGGTGGAGGTGCCGCTCGCCCGCACCGCGGCCGTGGAGGCGCGCAAGCCCCTGTCCCACGGCCGCATCGTCGCCCCCGCGACCTTCAGGAGCGGGCTCATCCTGCTGATCGAGGACAATGCGACGACCGCGCTCGCCACCCGCCAGCTCATCGAGGAATGGGGGCACCGCTGCCTCGTCGCCATGAACCAGGCGGACGCCCTGAGCCTCGCCCAGGGGGAAAACCAGCTGCCCGACCTGATCGTCGCCGACTACAATCTCGACGGCGCGGCGACCGGCATCGACGTGGCGCGGCAGATCATGGAGATGGCCGGCAAGGACATCCCGACCATACTGGTCACCGCAAACGACAGCCCGGCCTGTCTCGACGAGGCGCGGAAATACGATATTCCGGTATTGAGCAAGCCCGCCAATCCCGCGCGGCTTCGGGCGCTGATCGCCTTCTCCCTCGCCCGGGGCGACGCGCCGGACGCCTGACCGTCGCCGCAAAAGAAAATGCACGCCCGGCCGGATGGCGCAGGGCGTGCAATTTCAGACATTCGGAATGATGGATCAGTCGGCTTCCATGCTGGACGCGATGAGCACTGCCTGGGTGCGGTTCGCCGCATTGAGCGCCTTGAGGATCGCCGCCACATGGACCTTCACGGTGCCTTCGGAAAGGCCGAGCGCCTCGGCGATGCCCTTGTTGGACTCACCCCGGGCGAGAAGCCGCATCACGTCCATCTGGCGGGGGGTGAGGACCTTTTCGACCGCCGCGTAGAGTTCGCCGGGCGAGCGCTTGGGACGGTCGGACTGGGGCGCATTGCTGGGGCGGCTCATGAGCGACGGCGGAACGTAATTGCCGCCAGCGAGAATGAGCTTCAGGGCGCTGGCGATGACCGTGTGGTTCGAGGATTTCGGGATGAAACCGGCCGCCCCCTGATCGATCGCCTTCTGGGCGTAATAGGGATCGTCGAGCGCGGACAGGATCACGAGCGGCGTGGACGGCGCAAGCTGGCGCGCCCGCTTCACGCCCTCGATCTCGCCCATACCGGGCATGCGCAGGTCGAGAAGGATGAGGTCGAAATCCTCGTGGTTTTCGAGCTTCTTCTGAACCTCGCCGAAATCACCGGCCTCGACAACTTCCATGCCAGGATCGAGATCCTGCAACAGCAACTTACAGCCTTCGCGAAAAAGGCTGTGGTCGTCGGCAATGAGTACTCGCATTTAAACTGTCATTCCCATCCTGATGCCGTAGTGGCTTTTTTTCATTTTTTCTTAACAGTCAAGCAAAGCCACTTCTGCTTCTTATAAGCCGATATGAGTATATCCCCCTGGGGGGATCTAGTAAAGAAAACGCGGGAAGAAGCACGCCATTGGGGGCGTGCATAGGCAATCCCTGGTGCTGCGTTGGTATCTTAATTAATACGTGATGTGGCAAAGGGCAACCGCTTTGCGGCGTTCGGGATCCAAAATCCACCGACAAGCGTTACAAGCTTTTCTAGCGCTGCGAGAAAATTCCTGAATGGCCTGTAAATTTTTTTCTCGGGTTTCGGAAAAGTTAATGATAACGTCGCATCAGTTACCATTCGTTAAGGGGGAAAACGTTCAAGTATGACATATGTAGCAGCGAGCTAACCTGTGGGGATCCCAGAACAAAAAACAATCCAAAACGTTCTGTCTGGTGGAAGGGAGGCCATGTCCGCAACTCGTAAATTGTTAATCATGGACGACGAGCCGGAAATCCGCGATCTGGTCCGGGAAATCGCGGAAGAAGCCGGCTACGAGGTGCGCGAGGTTGCAAGCGAGATCGAATTCAAGCGGGAGTTGGAAGAATTCCGGCCCGACATGATCGTTCTCGACGTGGTCATGCCGGATATCGATGGAATCACCCTCATCCGTTATCTGGCCGAAACCATGAATCAGGCCCGGGTCATCATCATCAGCGGCTACGGCAAGGACTATGTGTCCAACGCCCAACAGATCGGAATCGAATACGGTCTGATGGACGTCCAGGGCCTCATCAAGCCGTTCCCGCTTTCGGCCCTGCGCAGCGCGCTGAAATAGGGTCAGTCCCGGCCGCCATAGAGATCGGCTTCGCTCACCAGAACGGGTTCGCTGATGGTGAACCCGTCCGCCTCGAGCTTGTTGAAGAAGCAGGTGCGGCGGCCCGTATGGCAGGCGACCCCCGTCTGGTCCACCTTGAGAAGGATGGTGTCGCCGTCGCAATCCACATGAAAGGCGACGAGGCGCTGCACCTGTCCCGAGCTTTCCCCCTTCCGCCACAATTTCCCGCGCGACCGCGACCAGTAGCAGACCCGGCCGGTGGTCAGGGTCTCCGCCACCGCATCGCGGTTCATCCAGGCCATCATCAACACTTCGCCCGTGTCATGCTGCTGGGCGATCGCGGGCACCAGGCCGTCGCTGTTGAAGGCGATGCGCGACAGCGCCTCGGCGACCTTCTGGCCGAGCGCCGGGGCGGGGGATTGATCGGGCATGACGGGCTCCGTCAATTTGAGTTTTGCACGGCGGCTGTTATAAAGGACCGGAACTTCCTTGAACAGACCGGGCCGCACCGCACGGGGCCGTGAACAGATCGGGCCATGACCCAGACCGCCGCGCACAATCACGACATCTGCATATCCGAAGCCGTCTCCGCCGCGGAGCGCATCTGCGAGGAAAACGGCACGCGCCTGACCGATCTCCGGCGCCGGGTGCTGGAGCTCGTATGGAGCCGCCACAAGCCCATCACGGCATACGAGGTGCTGGATCTCCTGCGCGAGGAACGGTCCAAGGCGGCGCCGCCCACGGTCTATCGCGCGCTCGATTTCCTCATCGCCCAGCGCCTCATCCATCGCATCGAAAGCCTCAACGCCTTCATCGGCTGCGGCAGCCCGGAACAGGACCATCGCGGCGGATTCCTCGTCTGCTCCGCCTGCCATGCGGTTGAAGAGATCCGCGACTGCGCGCCCCTGCAGCAGGCGATCGGCGACGCTGCGGCGGCCCGCGCCTTCGCGGTGACGGCGAGCATGGTGGAAGTGCTCGGCCTCTGCCGCCGCTGCCAGGGCGAACGCCCGGCGGCCGCAGCCCAGGGCAACTGAGCCCATGGGCGCGGGCGGGCAACCGCTTCTCACTTTGGAAGGCGTCGCCAAGTCCCATGGCGGACGGCCGATCCTCAGCGACGTCTACATGTCGGTGGCGGCGGGGGAGGTCGTCACCCTCATCGGCCCGAACGGCGCGGGCAAGAGCACGCTGGTGCGCATCGCCCTCGGCCTTCTGCGGCCCGATTCGGGGCGCGTCGTCCGCGCGCCGGGCCTGCGCGTGGGCTACATGCCGCAGAAGGTTCATCTCAATCCGTTGCTGCCCATGACCGCCGAACGCTTCCTCCGCCTCCGCCCCGGGGTGACGCGGGCCGGGATCCGCGAAAGCTTCGCCCTCGTCGGGCTCGAGGGGCGGGAGGACGCTCCGGTCCAGGGCCTGTCGGGCGGGGAGTTCCAGCGCCTGATGCTGGCCCGGGCGATCCTCGGCAAGCCGCAGCTTCTGGTGCTGGACGAGCCGGTGCAGGGGGTCGATATCAGCGGCCAGGCGGCGCTCTACCGCCTCATCCTCGACATGAGGGCGCGCCTTGGCTGCGCCATCCTGATGATCTCCCATGATCTGCATCTGGTGATGTCGGGGACCGACCGGGTGATCTGCCTCAATCGCCATGTCTGCTGTTCCGGCACGCCTCATGCGGTGCGGGCGGATCCCGCCTATCGCGCGCTGTTCGGCGCGGATGCGGAGGTGCTGGCGCTCTATGCCCATGATCCGCGGCACGACCATCACCACGGGGATCACGACGATCATTCCCACGATTGCGGCGATCCCGCCCATGCTCACGGACAACCCCATGAACATTGACGATTTCGTTCTGCGGGCTCTGGTGGCGGCGGCGGGGATCGCGCTCCTCTGCGGGCCGCTCGGGGCCGTGCTCGTGTGGCGGCGCATGGCCTATTTCGGCGACGCGCTGTCCCATTCCGCGCTTCTCGGCATCGCGCTCGGCCTTGCGATCGGCGCTGCGCCGCATTTCACCATCGTCATCGTCTGCGCGGCGATCGCGCTCGCCCTGAGCTTCCTCGAGGGCCAGCGGAGCCTTGCGATCGACACGCTCCTCGGCATCATGGCCCATGGTGCGCTCGCCGGGGGTCTCGTGGCCCTGAGCTTCGTGCAGGGCGCGCGGCTTGATCTCATGGCCTATCTGTTCGGCGACATCCTGGCCGTGACCTGGGGCGAGGTCACGTGGATCTATGCGGGCGTCGCCGCGGGCCTCGTGATCCTGACACTCGTCTGGCGGCAGCTTCTGGCCGTGACGGTGCACGAGGATCTCGCCCGGGCGGAAGGGATCCGGGTGGGCCTCGTCCGCGCGGCCTTCATGCTGCTCATTGCGATCGTGATCGCGGTCGCCATGCGCGTCGTGGGGGTGCTGCTGGTGACCGCCCTTCTCATCATCCCCGCCGCCGCGGCGCGGCGACGGGCGGGCTCGCCCGAAGGCATGGCGGTGCGGGCGGCGCTCACGGGGCTCTTTGCGGCGATCGCCGGCATCGGGGCGTCATACCTGTGGGACAGCCCGGCGGGGCCTTCCGTGGTGGTGGCGGCGGTCCTGATCTTTGTCCTGAGCCTCGCCCTGCCGCGCCGGATCTAGAGGGCGGCGCGGTAGCGGGCGAAGGCGCGGTCGAGGTCTTCCTTCAGATCCTCGGGATCCTCAAGCCCGATATGGAGGCGGATGAGCGGCCCCGCTGTCCAGGGCGTCGCCGTCCGCGCCTTGTCGACCGAGAAATAGCCGAGGGCGAGGCTTTCATAGCCGCCCCAGGAGAAGCCCATCTTGAAATGCTCCATGCCTTCGAGGAAGGCGGTGACGGCCCGCTCCGTGCCGTTCTTCGGCACGAAGGAGAAGAGGCCGGACGATCCGGTGAAATCCCGCTTCCACACCTCATGGCCGGGGCAGGTGGGCAGGGCCGGATGGCGCACATGGTCCACCTCCGGCCGCTCGGCGATCCATTTCGCGATCTGAAGCGCGCTCGCCTCGTGCTGGCGCAGGCGGACTGAAAGCGTCCGCAGCCCCCGAAGCGCGAGATAGACGTCGTCCGGCGCCGGGCAATTGCCGAGGAAGCCCGCCCCCTGGCGCAGGCGACTGAGGGCCTTCTGGTTCGCGGTCGCGGCGCCCATCATGGCGTCCGCATGGCCCACCACATATTTGGTGAGCGCGAGGATGGACACATCGACCCCATGGGCGAAGGCGTCGAAAAAGAGCGGCGTCGCCCAGGTATTGTCCATGAAGACGAGCGCCCCGGCGTCATGGGCGGCGGCGGCGATCGCCGGGATGTCCTGCACTTCCATGGTGAGGGATCCGGGCGCTTCGACAAGGACAAGCCGTGTATTGGGCCGGATGAGGTCGGCGATGCCTCCGCCGATCAGAGGGTCGTAGTAGGTGGTCTCCACCCCGTAGCGGCGCAGCATCTGGTCGCAGAAGGCGCGGGTCGGGTCATAGACGCTGTCGGTGACGAGGATATGGTCGCCCGCCTCCACGAAGGCGAGGATCGCGCCGGTGAGGGCCGCAAGGCCCGAGGGGTAGAGGACCGTCCCCGCGCCGCCCGAAATCTCGGTGAGCGCATCGGCGAGCGCGAAGGTCGTCGGCGTGCCGCGGCGGCCGTAATAGAGGCTTTCGTCGCGTTTGGAAGCCGCGGCCTTCAGCTCCGCCACGGTGTCGAACAGGACGGTGGATGCGTGGAATACCGGCGGATTGACGATGCCGAACGTCCATTCCTTGCGCCGTCCGCCATGGACGAGCCGGGTATCCTTGCGCTTGCTGTCGGTCACGGCTTTCCCTTGCGTGAGATGGTTCAGCCCGCGGCTTCGGCGGTGGCGACGGGGGTGTCGTCCTGTGCGCCCCATTCCGCCCAGGAGCCGTCATAAAGGGCGACCCGCTTCGCCCCCGCCATCTGCAGGGCGAGGAAGAGATTGGCCGCCGTGATGCCCGAGCCGCAGGTGGTGACCACGGGCCGGGACAGATCGACGCCCGCTTCCTCGAACAGGCGGCGGAGCTCCTCGGGCTTTTTGAAGCAGCCGTGCTCGTCGAACAGCGCGCCGTTCGGGACGTTGTAGCTTCCCGGAATATGGCCGCTCCTCAGGCCCGGGCGGGGCTCCGGCGCCTCGCCGCTGAAACGCGACGGCGCGCGGGCGTCCACGATCTGCTCGTCGCCATTGAGGACGATGCGGCGCATCTGGTCGATGTCGCGCACCAGAAGGCGGTTGACCCGCGCCGTATAATGGCGCTCCCGCGGCATGGGCGGGATGTCCTCGATGGGGCGGCCCTCGACCCGCCATTTGTGGAAGCCGCCGTCCAGCACCACCACGTCGCGATGGCCGAAGACGGTGAAGGTCCACCAGACGCGGGCGGCGCTGCGCGCAAGGCCGCCGTTGTCATAGACGACGATGCGGTTGCCGTCGCCGAGGCCGAGGCGGCGCACGCGGCTTGCGAACTTCTCGGGGCTCGGCAGCATGTGGGGGTAGGGGCTGTCGCTGTCCGCTATCTCGTCGATGTCGAAGAACACGGCGCCCGGAATGTGGGCCGCCTCATATTCGGCGCGGGCGTTCCGCCCCTCCTGTTCGAGGTACCAGGATGCATCCACCACCCGCACGTCCGGGGCGTCCAGATGACTGGCGAGCCATTCCGTCGAGACGAGGGGGGATGCGGGAGCCATGATGTTCGATCCTTGTCAGACGGCGACCGAGGGCACTGCGCGCCGCGGTTTGGTGTCATCGAGCCAGGACGGCACGGGAAGATCGCGCTCGCGCAGGAAAGCGGGGTTGAAAAGCTTGCTCTGGTAGCGGTTCCCGTAGTCGGCAAGAATGGTGACGATGCGGTGGCCGGGGCCCAGTTCCCGGGCGAGGCGGATGGCGCCCGCGATGTTGATGCCGCTCGACCCGCCGAGGCAGAGGCCTTCCTCGATCAGCAGGTCGAAGATGATCTGGACCGCCTCCGCGTCCGGAATCTGGTAGGCGTGATTCACCGAGATCCCTTCAAGATTGGCGGTGATCCGGCCCTGGCCGATGCCTTCGGTGATGGAGCTCCCTTCGGCCTTGAGCTCGCCGTGCTTGTAGTAGTTGTAGAGCGCGGCGCCGAACGGGTCGGCGAGGCCGATCTGCACGTCGGGGTTCTGCTCCTTGAGATACATGGCGGTGCCGGCCAGCGTCCCGCCGCTGCCCACGGCGCAGATGAAGCCGTCCACCTTGCCGTCCAGCTGGCGCCAGATTTCGGGGCCCGTGGTTTCGTAATGGGCGCGGCGGTTCGCCACATTGTCGAACTGGTTGGCCCAGATGGCGCCGTGGGGCTCCGTCTCCGCCAGCTTTTCGGCGAGGCGGCCCGAATATTTGACGTAGTTGTTGGGATCCTTGTAGGGAACGGCGGGGACCAGCACCAGCTCGCAGCCGCAGAGCCGGAGCATGTCCTTCTTCTCCTGGCTCTGGGTTTCCGGCATCAC
>CAZDSS010000048.1:2058-19431 GCA_964508185.1 uncultured Sphingomonadales bacterium | reverse complement strand
ATCTTCTTGAGGTTGAATTCCTTCACCCGGGCTTCGTCGGGGGTGATCGTCGCGCATTTGACGCCGACGCCGTGCTTCAGGATGGCCTTGGCGGCGTCCACGGTGACCTGGTCGTCGGTCGCGTCGCGGTTCTCCATGCCCAGGTCGTAATAGATCAGATCAATGTCGAGATAGGGCAGAATGAGACGCTCGCGGATCCATGACCAGATGATGCGGGTCATTTCATCCCCGTCCAGTTCCACGACTGGGTTTTGAACCTTGATCTTCTTCATTTTGTCTCCTTGTCGGCCGGGCATGTCAGACGCCGCGCACCATAACATTCCTGCGCCAAAGTGCAATCCGTGGCGCCGGATTTTTGATTGCAATTACAGCAATTCCTCGCGATCCGGAAGGTCCGGCGCGGGCGACGCCGCAAGGGCGGGGAGGATTTCGTCCATGCTTGATACAACCTCGAAGAGTCCGTGCACTTCGGGCCCGGCGAATCCCTCCTCATTCATGTGGTCGAGGAGCTTCAGGAGGGGCTGCCAGTAGCCGCGCAGGTCCACCAGGATCACCGGCTTGTCATGGAGGTGGAGCTGGCGCCAGGTGACGATCTCGATGGTCTCGTCCAGCGTGCCGATGCCGCCGGGGAGCGCCACGAAGGCGTCCGACCGCTCGAACATCATGCGCTTGCGCTCATGCATGCTGCCGACCACGTGAAGCTCGGTGAGCCCCGTCTGGGTGATCTCCCGATGGTCGAGATGGCCGGGGATGATGCCGATCACCCTGCCGCCGTGCTCAAGGACGCTCCGCGCCAAAATCCCCATGAGGCCGATGGAGCCGCCGCCATAGACGAGGGTGATGCCCGCTTCGGCGAGCGTTCTGCCGAACGCGGCCGCATCCGCCGCAAGGCGCGGATCGCGGCCGGGGCGGGAGCCGCAATAGACGCAGATCGAACGGGGCAGCCGGGACGTGCGGGACATGGGACGCCTGCTCACGGGGGCCTGCCGGGCAACCGCGCCCGGGCTCAACCCATGCCTCCTAAATGCCCGAGCGCCCGAAAATGGTCAAATTGTTGTGCGAGGCAGGGACGGACGGGGCAGGAGTGACGCTCGCCACGGCGAAAGACAGAGATTTCCACTGGTCAAGACGACCGCATCTCCTCTAAGTTCATGGCCTGACCCACCATACCAGCAGCAAGGGGCGTCACGCGCGTCGCATCAAGTTGAAGACCGAGACCACACCGCCACGGGGGCCATGGACGGCCATCTTGTTCATCATCGGCATCATCGCCGTGGCGGCGGGGCTGTGGTATGTGCTGGCGCCCGAACAGCCGCGCGACATCTTCAGCGAACAGCCGGCCGAAGCGCCGCCGCCCCCGCGGGAAGCCCCCGCCGAGGAAGCGGAGGCGCCGGGCGAGATCAAGCCGTCCTTCGACGTGGTGCGCGTCACCCGTGGCGGCACAGGCGTGATCGCGGGCCGCGCCGCCCCCGGTGCGGAGGTGGAAATCCTGGCGGACGGGGAAGTCATCGGCAAGGTGCGCGCGGATGATCGCGGCGAATGGGTGCTGATCTTCGAAAAACCCCTGAAAACCGGGCCTTCGGAATTGAGCCTCACCGCCCGGGGCGAGGGGGCTGAGCCCCTGGAATCCGAACAGGTCGTGGTGGTGGTGGTGCCCGAGCGGACGGACGAGCGCTTCTTCGATTCGGGCGAGGGCGTGATGGCCGTCATGACCCCGCGCGACGGGCGCGGGCCCAGCACCATCCTGCAGCGGCCGACGGCGAGCGTCGATTTCGGCGGCGGGCTGATGGTGGAAACGCTCGACTATGACGGCACCGGGGCCGCGACCTTCGCGGGGCGCGCCGCGGCGCGGTCCGAAGTGCGGCTTTTCCTGGACGACGCCCTTCTCGGCACCACCCGCGCCGACGAGCGGGGGCGCTGGACCTTCGCCGCCGCCGACGGGCTCTCCGAAGGGGACCATGTGCTGCGGCTCGAACAGATGATGGCCGAGGACAAGGTGCAGCTCCGGATCGAGGTGCCCTTCACCAGCGGCATGCCGCTCGACGTCACCCGGGCCGAGGGCAGCATCATCGTGCAGCCGGGCAACAATCTGTGGCAGATCGCCCGCCGCCTCTACGGCGTCGGCTACCACTACACGCTGATCTTCGGTCTCAACAAGGACCAGATCCGCAATCCCGATCTCATTTACCCCGAACAGAAATTCACCCTGCCCAAGCAGGCGCCGGGCAGCGACCGCGGGCCGGAGGACGCCCCCACGACCGAGGGTCAGGACGCGCCGACGCCCTGAAGCCGCCGCGCCGGGCGCCGGCCGTTTTCCCGCAGCATGAGGGAGCGCAGGCGCAGGAGCGCCGGGCGGATATGGAGAAGGGTGAAGGTGAGCGCCTGCATCAGGCTGTCGCAGCTCAAAGGCGCCGGAAAGTTGGTCGTCGCATGCATCACGACGCCGCCGTTCCGCGACAGGTCGAAGCTGACGCCCATATGGCGCATGCCGCCCATGATCGCTTCCCGGATCATGCGCCGCGCCTCGCCATTCTCGGCCGTATAGGGCATGTGGCCCAGCTCCGTGCTGAGGGTGAGGCGATAGGCGGCGGGATCCTCCGCCCCGGAATCCGCGGAATGATCGCATTCCTCAAGCCTTGCTCCGAACTCGATTCCGGCCCAGCTGAAGCCGAAGTCCGCCGGCAACAGGGGCAGTTCCTGCCGCAGGGTCTGGTCAGCCTTGTGGAGAACCTCGTTAAAGCCCATATCTATAGCCGTTAATCGTTGTGCGGGAAGGATTTCGCACCTGCTCGTCCCTCAACTGCCGGCGCGTCGGTCGGCGTCTGCGGCCATTTGAATGGGGTGCGCCTTAACATCCCGTTAAATAACGAATTTGCGAAAGGGTGTTTCTTGTCTCCGTCCAGTTCCTCCTCCACCTCCGGCGCCGCCATCGCCCGCGCCGAGCTGCCGACCGAAGGCAATCATTTCGAGACGCTGCGCACGCTTCTCCCCTATCTCTGGCCCGCCGGGCGGGGGGATCTGAAGCTGCGCGTGGTGCTGTCGATCCTGTTCCTGGTCGCCGCCAAGGGCGTCGCCGTGACGGTGCCGTTCTTCCTCAAGGGCGCGGTGGACGGCCTCAACGCCCCGACGCTGGTGGTGGTGCCGGTCGCCCTCATCATCGGCTACGGGGTGGTGCGCCTGCTCGGCGACGCGCTGGGGGAGCTTCGGGATTCGACCTTTGTCCGCGTGGGGCAGCATGCCCTCAGGGTCATCGCACTCAAGACCTTCGAGCATCTCCATGCCCTGTCCCTCCGCTTCCATCTGGAGCGGCGGACGGGGGGGCTCAGCCGGGCGATCGAGCGCGGGGTCAAGGGGATCGACTTCCTGCTGCGCTTCACGCTTTTCAACATCCTGCCGACGCTCCTTGAAATCGCGCTGGTGACGGGGATCCTCCTTGTCAAATACGACTTCTGGTTCGCCCTCATCACGGCGACATCGCTTGCGGCCTATGTGATCTTCACATTTTCGGTCACCGAATGGCGGCTCAAGTTCCGGCGCGAAATGAACGCCCAGGACGTCCAGGCCAATACCAAGGCGGTGGACAGCCTGCTCAACTACGAGACGGTGAAGTATTTCGGCAACGAGCGGCACGAGGCCATGCGCTACGACCGCGCGCTCGAAGGCTACCAGCGCGCGGCGGAAAAGAGCCAGGTGACCCTGTCGCTCCTCAATGTGGGGCAGTCGGCGATCATCGCCGTGGGGCTCATCTCGGTCATGGTGCTCGCGGGCTATGGGGTCGCGGAAGGGCGGCTCACGGTCGGCGATTTCGTGCTCATCAACGCGCTCGTCCTGCAGCTCTACACGCCGCTCGATTTCCTCGGGTTCGTCTATCGCGAGATAAAACAGTCGCTTGTGGACATGGAATTCATGTTCCGCCTGATGGAGGAGCATGAGGAGGTGAAGGACAAGCCGGACGCAAAGCCTCTCGTCTGCTCGGGGGCGGAGATCGTGTTCGACAAGGTCTGTTTCCATTATGACCCCGAGCGGCCGATCCTCAAGGACCTTTCGTTCCGCGTGCCCGCGGGCCATACGGTCGCGATCGTGGGGCCGAGCGGTGCGGGGAAATCGACGATCTCCCGCATCCTTTTCCGCTTCTACGACATCGCGGGCGGGCGGGTGCTGATCGACGGGCAGGACATCCGCGACGTGACCCAGACGAGCCTGCGCGCGGCGATCGGCGTCGTGCCCCAGGATACGGTGCTGTTCAACGACACCATCCGCTACAACATTCGCTACGGGCGGCCCGATGCGACGGACGAGGAGGTTGAACAGGCGGCCCGCCTTGCCCATATCCACGACTTCATCACGCGACTCCCCGACGGCTACGACACCATGGTGGGCGAGCGCGGATTGAAGTTGTCCGGCGGGGAGAAGCAGCGGGTGGCCATCGCCCGGACCATTCTGAAGGATCCGGCGATCCTGCTGCTGGACGAAGCCACGTCCGCCCTCGACAGCCATACGGAACAGGAAATCCAGGCGTCCATCCGCGCCGTCGCCACGGGGCGGACGACGCTGGTGATCGCCCATCGTCTGTCGACGGTGGTGGATGCGGACGAGATCCTTGTCCTGCAGGAAGGCCGCATCGTGGAGCGCGGGCGGCATCCGGAGCTTCTCGCCATGGACGGGATCTATGCCTCCATGTGGCGGCGCCAGCAGGAAGCGGCCGAGGCGCGGGAGAAGCTTGCGGGCCTCGGCGTTACGACCGCGTCCCCCGTGGCGCTCGAAAATCCGTGACCCCGGAAAGCATTGAACAATGGGGTACGGTCGATTAAAACATTGCAAAACCGCCGCCGGCCGGGCCGCCGCCCGGTCCGGCGCAAATTGAGGGCTTGTGGCGGGACATGGACGCGCTTTTCTCGGTGCTGACCCCGATCCATCGCGAGGGTCACAAATATCTGGTGCTGTTTGCGCTGGTCACCCTGCTCCTGTTCCTCGTCTGGGAGCCGCTGGGCTGGCTCGGCGTCATCGCCACTGCCTGGTGCGCCTATTTCTTCCGCGATCCGGAACGGGTGACCCCGGTGCGCGAGGGACTGATCATCAGCCCCGCCGACGGCATGGTGCAGAGCGTGACGGAAGCGGTGCCGCCGGCCGAACTGGGCATGGGCGAGACGCCGCGGCCGCGCATCAGCATCTTCATGAACGTGTTCGACGTCCATGTGAACCGCGTGCCCGCGACGGGCGAAATCACCCAGATCGCCTATACCCCGGGCAAGTTCCTGAACGCCGAGCTCGAAAAGGCGAGCGAGGACAACGAGCGCAACGCCATCCGCATGCGCACCTCGGGCGGCAAGGACATCGCCTTCGTGCAGATCGCGGGGCTCGTCGCCCGGCGCATCGTGTCGGAGCTCGAAAGCGGCCAGAAGGTGCTGGCGGGCGAGCGGTTCGGCATCATTCGCTTCGGCAGCCGTCTGGACGTCTATCTCGATGAAGGCATGCGCCCCCTCGTCTGCGTGGGCCAGCGCATGATCGCGGGCGAGACGGTGATCGCCGACGAAAAATCGCGCGAGCGTCAGCGCCTCGGCGAAGTCCGGTAGGCGGCCGCCGCAGACCTGCGGCCGTCAACCTGTGGGCCCCTGGCCGCCCCTTGCGGCGGGGCCGTGAGAGGTTCCTATGAGAGAGCGTCGTCGTCTTCAGTTTCTGCCCGCGCGCAGCCTCGTGCCCAATGCGGTGACCGTGCTCGCCCTCTGCGCCGGCATGACCTCCATCAAGTTCGCGCTTGCCGGGCGGTGGGAGATGGCCGCGGGCGCCATCATCATCGCCGGGATCTTCGACATGCTGGACGGCCGCGTCGCGCGCATGATGAAGGGCGCGTCCCGCTTCGGGGCGGAGCTCGATTCATTGTCCGACGTCATCAGCTTCGGCGTCGCGCCTGCCGTCCTCGTCTATCTCTGGACCCTGTCCAGGCTCGGCGGCATCGGCTGGGTGCTGGCGCTCGGCTTCGCCGTCTGCTGCGCCCTGCGCCTTGCCCGCTTCAACGTGATGAGCGAGCTCGAGGAGACGCCGAGCAAGAATTTCACCGGCGTGCCCGCGCCCATGGCGGCGGGGCTCGCGCTCTGGCCCTTCGCCCTTTCCGTCCAGTTCGGCACGGATTTCTTCCGCAATCCGGCGCTGGTCGCGCCCTACATGGCGCTTCTTTCCTTCCTGATGGTGAGCCGCCTGCCCACCCTGTCCCTCAAGAAGATCCGGGTGAAGGGCGATTATGTCCTGCCCATGCTGGTGGCGGTGGGGCTGTTCGCCGCGTCCCTCAGCGTCTGGACATGGGGGACCGTGTCCATCGTCTGCTTCCTCTACGCCCTCTCGATCCCGCTGACCGTGGTGATGAACCGGCGCGGCGCAGCGCTTGCGCCTGTCGCGGACGCGGAAGGGGAGGGGGAAGACGCGGTCTATTCGGACGACACGGACGAGCCGCGGCGGCCGCTGCACTGAGCGGCCGTCACTCCGCCGCCTTCAGGGTGCGCTTCCGCGCTTCCTTCTCCGCCGCCTTGCGTTCCTGCCTGCGATAGCGCAGGGCGAGCAGGCAGGGCGTCGCGATCAGGGTGAGCATGGTCGAGAAGGCGAGGCCGAACACGATGGCGATCGCCAGATCCACCCAGAAGGCCGTGCTCGGCGCATCGAACACCACTTCCCGATTGATGAAATTGACGTCCATGCCGAAGCACATGGGCAGAAGCCCCACGATGGTCGTGATGGTCGTCAGCATCACCGGGCGCAGGCGCTGCGCGCCCGTGCGCAGGATCGCCTCCGTCACCGGCAGGCCGCGGCGGCGGAGATAGTTGAAGGTGTCGATCAGGATGATGTTGTTGTTCACGACGATGCCGGCGAGCGAGATGATCCCGACTCCGGTCATGATGAGCACAAAGTCCCGGCCGGTCACCAGCATGCCGAGGAACACCCCGATGAGCGACAGCAGGACGGCGCTCAATATGAGCGTCGCCTGATAGAAGCTGTTGAACTGGGCGAGCAGGATGATCGCCATCAGGAACAGGGCGATGAAGAAGGCCTCGCTCAAGAAGGCGGTCGCGTTCTGCTGTTCCTCCTGCTGGCCGCGGAACATGTAGCGCACGCGGGGGTCGCTGCTGTTCTCCATCAGGAAGGTCTGGATCTGCTGCAGCTTCTCGAACACGTTGTGGCCCTCGGCCACGTTGGCGCGGACGGAGATCACCCGGTTGCCGTCGATGCGCTCGATGGTGGTGACCCGCTGACGCGGCTCGCGGGTGACGAAGTTGCTCAGGGGCACATTGCCCATGGGGGTCTGGATCCTGAGATCGTTCAGCTGCTCCAGCCGCCGCTTGTCCTCGGGGAAGCGGACGCGGATATCCACCTCGTCGATGGAATCCGCCGGGCGGTAGTCCCCCACCTTGATGCCGTTGGTGACCATCTGGACGATGCTGCCCACCGAGCTGATGTCGGCGCCGTAGCGTCCGGCCTCGGCGCGGTCCACCACCATGACCCATTCGATGCCGGGGAGCGGCCGGGTATCCTCGATGTCCTCGAGCCCCGTCATTTCCTCTTCCATGAAGCGGCGGAGCTTTTCGACCGCAGGCGCGATGAGCTCAGGGTCGGAGGCGGTGACGTCGATGTCGATGTTCTTGCCCTGGACGGGCCCCATTTCTTCCTTGAGCGGCTCCACCTTGATGCCGGGGATGTCGGCGGTGCGCTTGCGCGCTTCCTCGATGAGCACGGCGGCGCGCGGGCGGTGCCGCCAGTTGTCGAGGATCAGCATCACCGAGCCGATGAGGTCTTCCCCCTGATCGCGGCCGAAGCCGCCGCCCATGCCGACGCTCGCATAGAGCTTGTGCACGCCGGGAAGATCGCGCACCGCTTCCTCCACCTCGCGCACCAGGGCGTCGCGCTCATGGATCGAAAGATTGCCGCGGGCATGGACCTGCAGGCTGAAATATTCGGGCTCGCCCTCGGGGAACAGGATGACCTTGGGGCCGCTCATGCCATAGGCGACGAAGATCAGGACGCCGACGCCCAGCAGGGTCAGCAGGAAGCGCCAGGGGCGATTGATCGCCCGGTCGAGGAGGCGGGCATAGATGCCGGTAATCCCCGGCAGTGTCCGGCTGTCGAGATCCTGCTCGTCGGCGGACAGCCGGGCGAGCGCGCCGTCGTCCGATGCCCGCGCCGGGGCGCGACCCAGGCGGGCGCCCAGGGTAGGGAGGAAGATGAGCGCCATGACGAGGGACGCCGAAAGCGTCATGATGAGGGTGAGCGGCAGATATTTCATGAAGCCGCCCATGACCCCCGGCCAGAACAGGAGCGGCACGAAGGCAGCCAGGGTCGTCGCCGTGGAGGCGATGATGGGCCAGGCCATGCGCTGCGCCGCCATCACGTAGGATTCAAGCGGCTTCATGCCTTCGACCAGCTTGCGGTCGGCGTATTCGGTCACCACGATGGCGCTGTCCACCAGCATGCCGACGGCGAGTATGAGGGCGAACATCACCACCTGATTGACCGTGTAGCCACTCATGTAGAGGACGAGGATCGCAAGCAGGAAGGATCCGGGCACCGCCATGCCCACGAGGCCCGCGGAGCGCGCGCCCATGGCGGCGACGATCACCACGAAGACGAGCAGCACGGCGCTCACGATGCTGTTCTGCAGGCTTTGCAGCATGTCGCGGATGGGGACCGACTGGTCCTGCAGGAATTCCACCTGCAGGCCCGCGGGCCAGGTCTGCTGCCGCATCTCCACCGTGCGGCGGACGGCGTCGATGGTCTCGATGATGTTCGCCCCCGCGCGCTTGCGGATGGTGAGGGATACCGCCGGCTTGCCGTCGATGCGGGCGAAGCTCGTGGGGTCGATGAAGGTTTGCCGCACCTCGCCAAGGTCGCCCAGCGTCACCACGCCGTCGCCCTTGACCTTGATGGGAAGGGCGAGGACGTCGGCGGGGCTCGCGAACACCCCCGGCACCTTGACCGCGAAGCGCCCGTCGCCCGTATCGAGCGACCCCGCCGCCACCAGCCGGTTGTTGCGCAGGACCACGTTGATGAGCTCCTGCTCGGTCACCGCATAGGACTGGAGAAGGACGGGATCGACGATGGCCTCGAGCAGCTCCTCGCGGTGGCCGGTGAGCTCCGCCTCCAGCACCCCGGGCAGGCTTTCAAGCTCGTCCCTGAGGTCGCGGGCCAGCCGCACCATCATCCGCTCCGGCACGTCCCCGTAGAGGACGACGGTCACCACGGGGAAGAGGCTGGCGTTGAATTCGGTGACCACCGGCTCGTCGGTTTCCTCCGGCAGCTCCGACTTGGCCTGGTCCACCTTTTCCCGCACGTCGAGGAGGGCGCGGTTGGGATCGAACCCGGCGTCGAATTCGAGAACCAGCGCGCCGCCGCCCTCATAGGCGATGCCCTTCACCTCCTTGAGGCCCTGAAGACCCTTGAGGAAGGTCTCCATGGGCTTGATGAGGAGGCGCTCGGAATCCTCGGGCGAGATCCCCTGATGGGTCAGGCTGATATAGAAGTAGGGAATGGGGACGTCCGGGCTGCTTTCCTTCGGGATCGTGGAATAGGCATAGAATCCCGCGAGGAAAATGAGCGCGAGGGCCGTCAGGAACAGCCGCCCGTGGGTCGCCGCGATCTCGATCAGTCTGTTCATGCGGGATCCCGCTCGCTCGCCGCGCCGCCTTCGTCATGGACCTCGACCCGCTGGCCCTCGGAGACGAATTGCTGCCCGGCGGTGATGAGACGGATCGTGCCCTCGATGCCGCCGACCCAGAGCCCGGTCGGGTCGTCGCCCAGGATCTCGACGGGAAGGAAGCGGACGATGCCCGGCTCCTCCACCACGCGCACGCCGATGCGGCCGGAATCGTCCAGCACCAGGGCCGACCGCGGCACGCGATGGGCGGGGCGGGCGCCGAGCGGCAGGCGGATTTCCGCCGTCACGCCGTGGCGCAGGCGGTTCTCGGGGTTCGGCACCTCAAGCTCCACGCGGAAGGTGCGGGTCTCGGGCTCGGCGGCGGCGGCCACATAGCGGATGCGGCCCTCGACCTCGGTCCCGTCCACAAGCCGCGCGCGGCCGCGCTGGCCCACCTTGATCCGGCCCACGTCCCGTTCCGACACCGCGCCGATCACGAGATAAGGGTCGATATCGAGGATTGTGGCGCAGGTCCCGCCCTTCAGAAGATAGGCGCCGATTTCCACCTGCCGCTCGTCCACGATGCCGTCGAAGGGGGCGCGCACCCTGGTCTGCGACAGGATGGTCTTCATCTGCTCGACCTGGGCGATCGCCGCGTCATGCTGCGCCTGCGCGGCGGCGACCTGAGTGGGGGCGCGATGGCCCTTGGCGGCAAGCTCCCTGGCCGCGTTGAGCTCCAGCGCGCGCTGGGCGGCAAGGGCCTCCGCCTCGGCAAGGCGGGCGGCGCGGTCCTCGACGGCGAGTTCGCAGATGACGTCGTCCTTTTTGACCCGCGCGCCCTTTTCCACGGGCAGTCGCGCCACGAAGCCGTCGATCTGGGCCTTGAGCTCCACCCGGCGCACGGCTTCCGTCCGGCCCTTGACCACGAGGTCGGCGGCATAGGGCTCCGGCGCGAGGTCGCGCACGCGCACCGACATGAGGGCGGCGTCCGTCGCCGCGGCGGCGTCCGTGCCGGATCCCGAATCGCTCCTGAAGGCGCCCGAGGCCAGCCACAGCACGACCAGCAGCAGAATGGCTCCCGCGAGAATGTATGACTTGCGCGTCGCTATCATGGTTTTGGCATCCGCCATAGGTTCCCCATCCGAACGGCGCCGTTGTTCGGGCCGGCATCATCGCCGTGGTGGCGCCTCCCATTTTCGCTAGCCGGCAATTCCGCACGTCGCTTGTAAACCCCTTTGCGGGACAGGTCCAGTTGCGTGATCGACCCCGAAAGGGGCCTGTTTTCCCCCTCGGTTCGGATAGAAATGGAGGGATTCCGGCGATTTGACCTGACTTGGTCCGCGCCCTTCAGCATAAAATATTTGCTTTGGGACGCCCGAATGCGCATTTTGTGCAACAATGTATCAAACGTCGGTTTGAAAAGAATGTCGGAAGTGGAAGAAGCGCCCCAGCTGCGCCGCGACCAGGTGCGCGAGCGCATTCTTGATGCGGCCGAGCGCATGTTCGCAAGTCAAAGCTTCGCCGCGGTATCGATCCGGAACGTGACGGCCGAGGCGGGGGTCAACCTCGCGGCGGTGAACTATTATTTCGGCTCCAAGGCGGGGCTCCTCAAGGCCGTGTTCCTGCGCCGGGCGACCGATCTCAACCGCGAGCGCCTCGGCATGCTGCAGGCGCTCATCGCCCGGCACGGGCCCGAAGGGCCGCTGCCGCTCGAAGGCGTGCTCGAAGCCCTGCTCGCGCCGCCCGTGCGCTGGCTGTTCCAGCCGGAGCGGGGGCTTGCGGTCTTCATCCAGTTCCTCGCCCGCTGCCAGATGGAGGACGAGCCGGAGCTGAAGGCGCTGTTCTACCAGGATGTGGAGCATCTCCGCCGCTTCATCCCGGCGCTCAAGCGCGCGCTGCCTGATGCGCCGGAGCCCGAACTCTACTGGGCTATGCATTTTGCGCTAGGCACTATGCATTATACCTTTACTCATCTGCAGCGATTGAATACCATCTCGCGAGGCGCGTGCGACATATCCCGCGCGGACGAGGTGATCTCCCGCATGATCGCCTTTGCCAAGGCCGGCTTTCTTGCCGCCGGGCGGGGAACTTCCGCCTAGGGCCGACGCTTTCCGATATGGAGGGCCCGCGGCCTGCGGCAGGTGAGCCGGCGGCCATGATAAAGTCATTTTTTCGACATGGCCCGGACATACTAGCCCTTTAGATATGGGATGGTCATGGATGTCTGGGGGCCAGACCGTGTTTTTAGCCGCAGCCCGCGGGCTGCAGAACGAGAAAATCGTCGAGGCCGTACATGTCCGGAATTCGCTCAACTTCATTCCAGCAACTGGCGCTGTCCTTCGCCGTCGCCTTTCTTGCGGCGTTCCTCGTGGCGCGGCTTACCGCCGATGCCTTCACGGACCAGCTTCTGTGGTTCGGCGCGAGCCTTGCGGCTGCCATCGGGGCGTCCGGCGTCGCGCTCGTGGTCCTGCGGCAGAGCGCGAGAAGCCGCCACTGACGGGCAACACAGGACAAGAAAACGGCGCCGTCCCCTTGGGGGCGGCGCCGTTTTTCCTGTGAACGGGGCGTGGGCCTCAGAGGCCCGCGGTCTTGCGCTCCGTCCCCGTGTCCACCATTTCGGCCGCGCGGAGGCCGCGGATTTCCTCGAGAACGCGGGCGACGCGCTCCTGAAGGGCGATGGTCGCGGCTTCCGCCTGCTGGGACGAGCGCCGCACGTCGGCCGCGAGATCGTCTACCTCGCTCGTATCCTGGGCCACTTCCGAAATGTTGGTGAAGACGTCGCGGGTGCCCGTCGCCACCTCGTGAATGCTGCGGCTGATCTCGCTGGTGGC
The DNA here is from genome assembly GCA_964508185.1 of uncultured Sphingomonadales bacterium. Taxonomy (GTDB): domain Bacteria; phylum Pseudomonadota; class Alphaproteobacteria; order Sphingomonadales; family Govanellaceae; genus CAZDSS01. The sequence continues at coordinate 6,984 of CAZDSS010000048.1, read as the reverse complement.
GGCGGACTGCTCGCTCACCGCATCGGCGATGCCGATGGCGATCGACTGCACTTCCTCGATCACCTCGCGGATGGAGCCGATGGCGTTGACCGTCTCGGTCGCCGCGGCCTGGATGTTGCCGATCTGGTTGCGGATCTCGTCCGTCGCCTTGGCGGTTTCGTTCGCAAGCGACTTCACTTCGGACGCGACCACCGCGAAGCCGCGGCCGGCGTCACCCGCGCGCGCCGCCTCGATGGTGGCGTTCAGCGCGAGAAGATTGGTCTGGCCCGCGATGTCGGAGATGAGCTTCAGGACCTTGCCGATTTCCTGGGCGGTGTTGGTGAGGCTCGTCACCACGCTCGCCGTGCGGCCGGCTTCGCTCACCGCGCGCTGGGTGATGGCCTTGGACTGGTCGGCCTGGCGCCCGATCTCGCGCACGGAGGAAGCCATTTCCTCGGTGGCCGAGGCGACGGTCTGCACATTGGCCGAAGCCTGTTCGGATGCGTTCGCCACCTGGCGCGAGCGCTCGGCGGCGCGCTGCACGGCGTTGGACATGCCGACGGTGGCGCGCAGCACGGCGCTGCTCTGCTCGCGCACCTCGTTGATGGTGGACTGGATGTCCGCCTCAAGCCGGTCGGCGATTCGCGAAATTTCCATGTGGCGGCGGTCGGCCATGGCCTCGATATAGACCGAGATCGCGAGATCCATGTCGAGCAGGACGATCTTGTTCACGGCGGCCGTGACGCGGCGCGTCTTGGCGGGGTCGTTGCCATAGACCTGCTCGATCACGCCGACGATATGATTCAGCATGAGAGCATAGGCTGCAATATACCAGCGCGGGCTCAGATTGACCCGGTGATGGGCCTCGCCGATGGCCTTGGCCCGGCGGAAATAGGCTTCGTCGAACTGGGCGTTGAACAGATGTTTCCAGTGCCCGATCTGGCTGAGCTTCAGGCGCTTCACCGTCTCGTCGGTGCCGAGCAGGGGGCGCAGCTCGGGCGCGGTCCGCAGCTTGTCGTAGAACTGGTCGACGATGCCGGGAAGCGCGGGAACAAGGTGCTCGCGAAACTCCCGCAGCAGGGCGACCGTATCAGCATCAATTTCGAGAAAGTCCAGACGGCCTGCACCGTCCATAGACGCACTGCTCATGATGGCTCCTTACCCAAAGACACTTTTTTCGGGGCGAATACAGTCGCGCCGCCATGGAGCAAGATAGCGGTGCACCTGTTAATGAGTGGTAATGATGCCTAGCCTTCCTCACTATTGGGGAAGGCGTTGCGGGCATGGTCCAGCAGGTCCGTGACGCTGCTGCCGGTGGCGCTCAGGCCCCCGATGATGGCAAGCGCCAGACAGCCGATGAGCAATGCATATTCGACGGCGGTGGCGCCGCCTTCGTCCCGGTCCAGGCGATTCCGTTCAAGCTTGGCCATGGCCTCGTCTCCCCGATATGCGGCACGCAATGCGCGCACGGCATGCCGCGCCGTCCGCCCAGAATACGGTGGCAAAGGAAAAGGAAAAGTTAACGAAGGATTGCGTCGTGCCGCGCCATGTTAACCAATGGCGCGGATCCGCGCAGCGGTCAGGGGCGCTTGACCCGGGCGAGGCGGGCGATTTCCCGCGCCACCGCCCGCTCCACGATGCCGGGGAGATTGGCGTCCAGCCATTTCTGCAGCATGGGACGCAGCATCTCGCGCACCATGCCTTCGAGCGTCTTGCTGGATCCCGCATAGCCCGCAACCAGAAGGTCCGAAAGCTCGCTGAAGCTGTCGCGCACGGCGGCGGAGCTCGCGGCGGACATGATGGCTTCCTTCTCGTCCGCGGGGTCCACATCGAGCCAGTCGTCGAGGTCGGAGGCAACGGACTCTGCGGGTTCGGGTTCGGGTTCGGGCTCCGGCTCGGGTTCCGCTTCCGCTTCCGCGAATTCTTCTTCCCCGGGCTCGTCGAAGGCGGGCTGCTCGTCCTCGGGCTCGGCGAGCTCAAGGTCCTGGGCGTCCATGTCGCCCATGTCGATCGCCGGCTCCTCCTCCGGTTCGGGCTCCGGCGCGGGCTCGTCCTCGAGCACTTCCGTCAGTTCAAGAATGTCATCCTCCGGCGCGGGCGCGGCGGGGGCGGGGCGTGATCTCGGCTGCGGCGCGGGCTCCGGATCGCTTTCCTCGGAAATGATGCGACGGATGGAGGCGAGAATTTCCTCCATGGTCGGCTCGTCTTGTTCTCTTCTACCGCTCATGACCTGTCGTCTGCGCCTGTTCTTGCCCCCGGGCGTCGTTCCCCCGATCCGGCTGTCAGCCTATCAGGTTACATTATCAAAACTTAGTAAAAAAAGCCTTGTGCCCGGCGCGGCCGATCGGCGGCGGCGGTCCGCCCCGTCATTCGTCCTCGATTCCCCAGCCCCAGATCTTGTCGCTGACGCGCTCGTAATTGCGCGCGGGGTCGTAGCGCTCCACCGGCAGGTCGAGATATTCCGCGTTCAGCCGGCCGAGGGCGGCGAGCAGGGCATAGGCCGCCACCACGGCGTCGCGCTCGGCGGTGACCAGCGCCACGCGGGAATCGAGGAGTTCCTGCTCGGCGTCCAGCACGTCGAGGGTGGTGCGCGCGCCCACATCCGCTTCCTGGCGCACGCCTTCGAGGGCGATCTCGTTGGCCCGCACCTGCTCGCGATTGGACTGGATGCGCGAGCGCGCCTCGCGCAGGGCTTCCCAGGCGTTCCGGGTGTTCTCCATCACCTGCCGCTCGGCGCTCACGATCAGCAGGCGGTACTGGTTGTTGACCTGCCGCGCCTCGCGCACGAGGGAGGACTGGATGCCCGCTTCGTAAAGAGGAATGCGCAGCTGCGCCGTGATCTGCTTGCGCGTCGATTCCGGGGTGAAGACCGAGGTGTCCCAGTCGCGGCCGTATTCGGCGCGAAGGGAGATTTCGGGCAGAAGGCCGCTCTTGGCGACGCCGATGGCATTGGCGGACGCCCGCTCGTTGAAGCGGACGGCATTGAGCCGCGGATTTTCGGCGAGTGCGATCTCCAGCGCCGCTTCCTCGCTTTCGGGCAGCTCGGGCAGGGTGGTGACGGGGGCAAGGGTCCCCGGCATGAAGCCGACCACGCGGTTGAAGCGGGAGCGGCTCGCCACCAGCTGCGCTTCCGCCTGGATGCGGTCGGAGATGGCGCGGGACAGGCGGGCTTCCGACTGGGCGACGTCGGTGCGGGTGATCTCGCCCACGCGGAAGCGGTCCTGGCTCGCTTCCAGCTGGCGCTGCAACACCTGCACGTTGTTGCGGTTGAGCTCAAGGACCGCCTGATCGCGGGTCACGTCCATATAGGCGGTGACCGCCTCGAGCAGGACGTCGCTTTCCGTCTGTTCCAGATTTTCCCGCCCGGCATAGACGCGGTTCTTGGCCTGCCGGGTTTCGTTCACGGTGCGGAAGCCGCGGAAGATGGGCTGCTCCACGGCGATGGACGCGCTCTTGCCGGTCAAGGTCGTATCGCGCCGTTCAGGGAATCCGCGCACGGTGGACAACTGCTCGGTATCCGACCGGCTGATCGATCCCACGGCGTCGGCCCGGGGGCGCCAGCCGCCGCGGGCCTGGGCCACGCCTTCGTCGATGGCGCGAAGCTCGGCGCGCGCCGCCTCGATATCCGGATTGCCTTCGTATGCGGCGGCGAGGGCATCGGTCAGGGTCTCGGCCTGCGCGGCGGAAATATGGGCAGGCGATACCAGCGCGGTGCAGACGGTCAGCGCCAGGATCCATGGATATCGCATTTGGGCTTCCCCTTGTTTGCGGCCGGTCCGGCTATTGGCTGCCTGTCGGCCTTGTCTTGTGCCAGCAAAGATCAAGCGTCATGGGGGGCGTGCCGGCCCCCGGCCGGCGCCCGTCCCGCCTCGGGACGCGCCCCATCAATACCGCGAATGCGATACAGAAACGTTAAAGGATCCGGCTTGTGAAGGCGTTCCTCTTGGGGGGGCGCCTGCCGGACGCCGGATCAGAATACGAAACCGCGCGGCTTGACGAAACCGGGCAGAAGGGGGGACGCCGCATCGAACAGCTCGCGCCGGCCGATGATGCCGCCTTCCTTGATATAGAGCATGGCCTTGCCCACGCCGCGCATGTTCTCCACCGCCACCAGGCGGCCGTTCTCGTTGAGCTGGTCGAGGAGGGCCTGGGGCACATCCTCCACCATGCCGTTGATGACGATGACGTCGTAGGGCGCCTGCTCGGCCCAGCCCTGGGTGAGCGGCGACTTCACCACCACCACGCTGTCATAGCGCAGGTCAAGAAGGGTGCCGGTGGCGCGGTCCACCAGTTCCTGGTCCTCCTCCACGGCGACCACGGCGCCTGCAAGCTGCGCGAGCAGGGCGGCGGAATAGCCGGTGCCGCAGGCGATATCCAGCGCCACGTCGCGCGGCCCCGGATTGGCCGCCTGGATCATGCGGGCGAGCACCATGGGCTCCAGCAGATAGCGGCCCGGGGCGACCTCCATATCCTCGTCGATATAGGCGACGCCCTTGAGGGCGGCGGGCACGAAGAGTTCGCGCGGCACGGCGCGGAACGCATCCAGAACACGCGGGTCGTTGACCTGATTGGGCTTGAGCTGCCCATCAATCATCAAGTCGCGAGCCAGTTCGAAATCCATCATCCGCGCAGTCCCATGAACCGGAGCCGAACGGGGCGCGGCCGGATGCGGCGCGCATGCCCCAGGCAGTCGTTACACACGCTGGCGTTTATAATGGAGGGGATGCGCCTTGACAATCTCGCTCTGCATGGCCGCCGCGGCGGAAAATGCGGGAAGATCGGACGCCGGGTCGACGCGACCGGCGGCGGGGGAACAAGGATCGTTGCGCGCCGCCCGAGGCGATGCTATATCGAGCCACGTCAAGTGGCTGACGGCACCGTGGCGGAGTGGCTACGCAGCGGACTGCAAATCCGTGTACCCCGGTTCGATTCCGGGCGGTGCCTCCA
>CAZDSS010000048.1:0-1958 GCA_964508185.1 uncultured Sphingomonadales bacterium | reverse complement strand
TCCCCGGTAGCTCAGTGGTAGAGCAATCGGCTGTTAACCGATTGGTCGCTGGTTCGAATCCGGCCCGGGGAGCCATATTGAGCAAGGGCTCGGGAGATGTTCTCCCGGGCCCTTCCGCTTTTCCGGGGTCTCCTCGCGGATCGGCGATCGTCCGTCCATCTTGAAAAATCGCGATCACACCCCAGATCCAGCACAGGCTTGAAAAATCTCGGAAAACGGGCCGGGGAGAATCGCGCCCGTCAATGACAATCCGAACCTTTAAGCGCTTCATGCGGACGGCGCCGCTTGCGCCGGCCGTGAATTCACTATTGTGTGTCGGAGGGATTGCCCATGATTTCCATCAGAACCGCGGCCGAGGAACGGAAGGCGCAGGAGCGGCGCCAGAAGGAACTGGTGCAGGCGAAGCGCGCCGCGCTCGATGAGACCAACGAAAAGATCGCGCGCCTTCGCGCCCTGCGTCTCGCACGGGAGGAGGCGGCCCAACAGGCGAAGACGCGCCCCGGCGCGAAGCGCGCCGCCGGAACCGGCCGCAGCCGGTGATCCGGATATCAGTGCAGTTCGGCCCCGCCTTCTTCGAAAGCATGAAGCGGTGGGATCCTGATTTTATGATTCTCCAGGGTCATATGATTGGCTTGATCGTCAACATTCCGGTGGACGGCGGCCATCTGGTGAAGTCGCTGTAAGCTCGTTTCCGGCCGCGTGTGACGCGGGCCGGGCGGCGGCCCGGATCTTTTGACCTGCCCGCGGCGCGGTGGTAAAAGCGCAGCCTCGTTCTGTAAACTGTCGAGGCGTCATGAAGTCCATCAACCAGCGCATTGCGGAAGAGCTCAAGGTTCAGGAATGGCAGGTGGCCGCGGCGGTCAATCTGCTGGACGAGGGGGCGACGGTGCCCTTCATCGCCCGCTACCGCAAGGAAGCGACCGGCACCCTGGACGACACCCAGCTCCGCATGCTGGAAGAGCGGCTGCGCTACCTGCGCGAGCTGGAAGAACGTCGGCAGGCGATTCTCGACAGCATCCGCGAGCAGGGCAAGCTCGACGAGGCGCTCGAGCGCCAGATCAAGGAAGCCGACACCAAGGCGCGGCTCGAGGACATCTATCTCCCCTACAAGCCCAAGCGCCGCACCAAGGCGCAGATCGCCCGCGAAGCCGGCCTGGAGCCGCTGGCCGACGCCCTGCTCGGCGATCCCATGCTCGATCCCGAGGCGACCGCCGCAACATATGTGGATGCGGACAAGGGAGTGGCGGATGCGGCCGCCGCGCTCGACGGCGCCCGCGCCATTCTGGTGGAGCGCTTCGCCGAGCAGGCCGATCTCATCGGCAGCCTGCGCGAGGAAGTGTGGGAACGCGGCCGCATGATCTCGAAACTGCGCGAGGGCAAGGCCGAGGCGGGCGCCAAGTTCGCCGACTATTTCGATTTCTCGGAACCCTTCACCAGGCTGCCGTCGCACCGCATCCTCGCCCTGTTCCGCGGCGAGAAGTAGGAGGTGCTGGACCTCACGCTCGAAGCCGAGGAACCGGCGGAGCCGGGCAACCGCGCGCCCGACATCTACGAGCGCCGCATCGCCGCCCATTTCGGCATCAGCGACCAGGGCCGCCCCGCCGACCGCTGGCTCATGGACACCGTCCGCTGGGCCTGGCGCACGCGCATCCAGAGCCATATCGGCATCGACATCCGCATGCGCCTGTGGGAGCGGGCGGAGGAGGACGCGGTCAAGATCTTCGCCGGCAATCTCCGCGACCTGCTGATGGCGGCGCCCGCCGGCACGCGTCCCACCATGGGGCTCGACCCGGGCTATCGCACGGGGGTGAAGGTTGCGGTGGTGGACGGCACCGGCAAGGTGGTTGCGACCGACACCATCTATCCCCACGAGCCGCAGCGGCGCTGGGAGGAATCCATCGCAACCCTCGGCCGCCTCGTGAAGGCCCATGATGTGGAACTGATCGCCATCGGCAACG
>CAZDSS010000047.1:0-19696 GCA_964508185.1 uncultured Sphingomonadales bacterium | reverse complement strand
CACCTATCAGCGCGAGTCGGCCTGGACCTGGGAGCATATGGCGCTGACCCGCGCGCGGCCCGTCGCCGGGGATCCGACCTTGGCGGCCGAGGTCGCCGATTGCGTCCGCCGCATCCTCACCCGCCCGCGCGATCCCGAAAAGCTCCTGCTCGACGTCGCCGACATGCGCCGACGGCTTCGCGCCGAATTCGGAAGCGACAGCATATGGTCGGTGAAGCATTGCAAGGGCGGGATCGTGGACATTGAGTTCATCTGGCAATATCTCGTCCTGCGCCATGGGGCGGACAACCCGGAGATCCTGTCGCCCGCGGGGGCGGATGCCGTCGCGAGGCTCACCCGCCACGGCTTTCTCGCGCCGGAGGACGGCGACACCCTGACCGAGGCTGCGACCCTTCTCGAACAGGTGCAGGGCCTGCTGCGGCTTTGCAGCGACGAGGATTTCTCCGAGGAACGCGCGCCGCGCGGCCTTGCCGCTGCCCTCGCCCGAGCGGCGGGGCTCGCCGATTTCGCCACGCTGCGCGACCGGCTCGAACGGCTGGAAGCGGAGGTGACCGGGGTCTATAACAGGCTCATCGCGGAGCCCGCCGCGGCACTGGCTGACAGACAAGGTTCGGAACAGGAGTTGTGACCAATGCCCGACGTCAATGACAAAGCGCCCGATTTCTCCCTGCCCGCCGGGGACGGCCGCACCCTTTCCCTGTCGGATTTCAAGGGCAAGCCGCTCGTCCTCTATTTTTACCCCAAGGACGACACGCCCGGCTGCACCCAGGAGGCGATCGCCTTCTCGAGCCTCGCGGCGGAGTTCGAAAAGGCGGGCGCGGCGGTGGTCGGCGTCTCCCGCGACAGCGTGAAGCGGCACGCCAATTTCGCCAAGAAGCACGATCTCGCCTTCCCGCTCCTGTCGGATGAGGACGGCAGGCTTTGCGAGGCCTTCGGCGTCTGGGTCGAGAAGAATCTCTATGGCCGGACTTATATGGGGATCGAGCGCAGCACCTTCCTGATCGACGGCGAGGGCGTCATCCGCCGCGTCTGGCGCAAGGTGAAGGTGAAGGGCCATGCGGAAGAGGTGCTGGAAGCGGTGAAGTCCCTCGGCCGATGACCGCACTGCCCTCGACCCTCGGCGGCGCGGCCTGCGCCGTTCTGTCCACGGCCGACGCCCATGACAAGGCGCGCCTCTCGCGGGAAGCGGCGGCCGCCTGGTTCGCGGGACGGTTAGATCTCGCCTTTCCCGACATGCCGCCCCTGCGGCCCGCGCGGCCGGAGCGCCCCGTCCTGCTGCTTCCCCGCGACATGCCGAAGCGCCGGGCGGGCGGCACCCTTGCGAACCGCATCGCCCTTCTCCATGCGGTCGCCCATATCGAGCTCAACGCCATCGATCTCGCCTGGGACATGGTGGCGCGCTTTGCCCATGAAAACCCGCCCCGCGCCTTCTTCGACGACTGGGTGCGGGTGGGCGACGACGAGGCGCGCCATTTCCTCATGCTGTCCGACCGTCTCGCGGCGCTCGGGGCAGCCTATGGCGATCTTCCCGCCCATGACGGGCTGTGGCAGGCGGCCATGGAGACGGCCCACGACATCAAGGCGCGGCTTTCCATCGTGCCCCTGATCCTCGAAGCCCGGGGGCTCGACGTGACGCCCGCCATGATCGAACGCTTCCGCAAGTATGAGGATGAAGCAAGCGCCGCGGCGCTCACCGTCATCTTCAACGACGAGATATCCCATGTGGCGGCGGGCAAGCGCTGGCTCGACCATTTCTGCGCCCGGGATTCCGTCGATCCCCGGGACACCTTTCACACGCTCGTCCGGCGACATTTCCGCGGCGAGGTGAAGCCGCCCTTCAATGAGCCCGCCCGCGACGCCGCGCAATTTCCCGCCGATTTCTATGCCCCTCTGGCGGCGGGAAATGGTTAATATTCGTTAACAAACCGCAATATTTTCTGGACTTCTGCGGAACATTCGTGTTGCATCCCCCGTCCTTATGGTTTGAAATGTCTGAAAAGGCGGAAAGGGGAAGGACCTCGTGAAACTTGCGACGATCTCTGGCGTCGTGAAGGAAAGGTGTCGTCGCTGGTTTCCAGAACGGCAGCTCTATTTCCGCGCCAATGGCGTCGTGCGTTTTCTGTCCTTATCTCCCCGGGTCCAGGTACTGGGACTGTTCGGCGCCTTCATTTTCCTCACATGGTTCGTCGTCGCCTCGGTGAATTTCTTCACCCGCGACGCCATGATCGCCGCCAAGGAGCAGGAGATCGACGAGCTCGCCCGCTCCTTCGAGGCGCTGGACGCCGAGCTGCGCTCCCTCCAGACGGACCTCATGGCGCGCACGGAGCGGCTCAAGCAGCGGCAGAAATACCTGCGCGAACTCCTCGGCGACGATGCGGAACTCCTGCCCACGGGCAATGCGCCGGCGCCGAAGCGGGATTCGCAGCCCGAAGCCTCCCTTCATGGAATCACCACGGCGCCCGGGCGCGTCGCCGATCTGTTCGGCCGCCTCGTCGGGCGCGGTTCCGACGTCGCCCCCAGCGCCTACAGCCTGAGCCAGGACCTCGCCCGGCTCGAGCAGTCGCAGGAGGAACTGGCGGCGGCCCTCGCCCGCTCGCTTTCGGCCCAGAGCCAGCGGCTCATTTCCATCCTGCAAAGCGCGGGCATGAGCAAGGAAGGGGTGATGCGCATGGCCTTCGGGCCCGACGTGCCCACCGGCCAGGGCGGCCCCTTCATCGCCGCGGATGGGGACGAACAGGCCTCCGACGATCCCGGCCGGATCGAGGGCGATCCCTTCGACCTTCTCGAGCAGTCCAAGAGCGAGCTTGCCGCCCTGCAGGAGGCCCTGCGCAACGCACCCTTCGTGGTGCCGCTCGACGACTTCTACGTCTCCAGCCGCTTCGGCCAGCGGCGCGACCCCCTCAACGGGCGGCGCGCGGTGCATCGCGGCGCGGATCTTGCGGCCTGGCGCAACAGCCCGGTGCGAGCCGGGGCCGACGGCATCGTGCGCCATGCGGGCTGGAAGGGCGCCTACGGCATCATGGTCGAACTGGACCACGGTAACGGATTTGTCACACGCTACGGACATCTGCGTCAGGCTAAGGTCAAGGCAGGGCAGCCAGTTTCGGCCAGTGACGTCATCGGCCTGGTGGGCAGCACCGGACGCAGCACCGGCCCCCACCTGCACTATGAGATCTGGTTCGACGGCAAGCCCCTGAACCCGCTCAACTTTTTCAAGGCAGCCGAAGATGTTCTCACGCTCTCCCGACAACCCGACCGAGTCGGCTAAGACTCCGAAGCCCGCCCTGGCCGTCGCGGGAAAGCCCGCCTCCGGCACCCCCTCCATCATCGCGCCCGACGTCCGGATCGTCGGCAACGTCTTCACCAACGGCGAAGTGCAGCTCGACGGCACCGTCGAGGGCGACATCCGCGCCGCCGCCCTGACGCTCGGCGAGACCGGCGCAGTCAAGGGCACCATCGCCGCCGACAGCGTCACCATCAAGGGAACGGTTGAAGGCCAGATCCGCGGCCGCTCGGTGCGGGTGGAGAAGACCGCCAAGGTGCGCGGCGACCTCTGCCACGAGATCGTGAGCGTGGAAGCGGGCGCCATCGTCGAGGGCAATTTCAGCCATACCACCAATCCCTTGGAGGAACGGCGGCCGCAGGACGAGCGGCGCCATCACGAGGAGCGGCGGCAGGTGGAAGAGCGCCGCGTCCAGCCGGTGGCGGAAGTGCCGCCCGCAGCCGCCGAGGCCAAGGCCGCGAACAAGGATTCCGCCGCCTGACGGGCGACGGACAGATCCCCGAAACAGGAAGCGGAAGGACCGGGGTCCTTCCGCTTTTCTTGTTTCAGGCCCTGGGGCGGGCCGCGATCAGCTCAGATCGCTCACCGTTTCCGACGGGCCGCCATGGACCCGGGCGGCGAGAGCCGCATTGAGGAAGGCATCGATGTCGCCGTCCAGCACCAGGTCGGGCTGGGTGGATTCGACGCCCGTGCGCAGGTCCTTCACCATCTGGTAGGGCTGCAGCACGTAGGAGCGGATCTGGTGGCCCCAGCCGATGTCGCTCTTCTGGGCGTTCTCCGCATTGGCCGCTTCCTCGCGCCGCTGCAATTCGCGCTCGTAGAGGCGCGCGCGCAGCATGCTCATGGCGGTCGCGCGGTTCTTGTGCTGGGAGCGTTCGCTCTGGCACTGGACCACGATGCCGGTCGGCAGGTGGGTGATGCGGACGGCGCTGTCCGTGGTGTTCACGTGCTGCCCGCCGGCGCCCGACGACCGGTAGGTATCGATCTTGAGGTCCTTGTCCAGGATCTCGATCTCGATGCTGTCGTCGACCACGGGATAGACCCAGACGCTGGCGAAGCTCGTATGCCGCCGCGCGTTGGAGTCGAACGGCGAGATGCGGACCAGACGATGGACGCCGCTTTCGGTCTTGAGCCAGCCATAGGCGTTGTGGCCCTTGACCTGAATGGTCGCCGACTTGATCCCGGCCTCTTCCCCCGCATGCTCTTCGATGAGCTCGGTCTTGTAGCCGTGGGCGTCGGCCCAGCGCATGTACATGCGCAGGAGCATCTGCGCGAAGTCCTGGGCCTCGGTTCCGCCGGCGCCCGAATGGACTTCGAGATAGCAGTCGTTGGAATCCGCTTCGCCGGAAAGCAGGGCTTCGATCTCCAGCTGCTCCACCCGCTTCGCGAGGGCGTCGAGCGCGGCGATCCCCTCCTGGGCCATATCCTCGTCGCCTTCGGCTTCCGCCATTTCGATGAGCTCCGCCGTATCGCTCAGTTCCTGGGCGATGGCGCGGCTCGTGTTGATGGCATTGTCGAGACGGGTCCGCTCCTGCATCAGCTTTTGCGCTTCCGCAGGATTGTTCCAGAGATTGGGGTCCTCGACGAGGGCGTTCAGTTCGTCAAGACGATCGACGGCCTGATCCCAGTCAAAGATGCCTCCTCAGCAGTGCGAGCGACTGCTTGATTTTGTCGACCAGATTCTGTGCTTCGGCACGCATGATGAAACTCGTTGTACCTCTTTGCTGTGGCTCTCATACAGGATGAGGGCCGGTATGAAAAGCCCCCCGGCGTCCGAAGGGCTCGCACCTCAATAAAGGCCGCCCGTGCCGACCGTCAACTGTTCGCCGCTATTGGCGATCGCTTCGCCGCCATCGAGCACCGCCCGCTCGCCGGTGGGCTCGGTGCCGGGAATGAAGGCTTCGAGGATCGCCTGCGGGTCGCTCGGATAGGTCGGAAGCCCGGTCCTGGCGTTGACCCGCACGAGGCGCAGGCCCGACGGGATGCGGAACGGGATCGCCGGCACGTCCTTCAGGGCCGCCGCCATGAAATCCCGGAAGATGGGGGCGGCGATGCTCGACCCCGTCTCGCGGCCGCCGAGGCTTCGCGGCTGGTCGTAGCCGATATAGACGCCGACCACGAGGTCCGGGGAGAAGCCCACGAACCAGGCGTCGTTGCTGTCGTTGGTGGTGCCCGTCTTGCCCGCAAGCGGCTTGCCCACGGAGGCGATGACCCGTCCGGTGCCGCGCTGCACCACCCCTTCGAGCATGGAGACGATCTGATACGCCGTCTCCGCCGCCACCACCTGACGGCGCATGTCCGCAAGCTGGGGCGGCGGCTGGCTCGGATCGAAGGCGCCGGCGCAGCCCTCGCAGGGCCTGGGGTCGGAGCGATAGATGATCCGGCCGCGCCGGTCCTGGATGCGGTCGACGAGGATGGGCCTCACCTCCTTGCCGCCATTGACCAGCATGGCATAGGCGGCGGTGAGGCGCGCCACCGTGGTCTCGCCCGCGCCGAGCGCCATGGCGAGCGTCGGCTGCATCTGGTCGTGGATCCCGAAGCGGCGGGCATAGTCCGCCACCCGGTCCATGCCAACATACTGGGCGAGCCGTACGGTCATCAGGTTGCGCGACTTCTCGAGCCCCACGCGCAGCGTGCTGGGGCCGAGGAAGTCATTGGCATAGTTCGACGGCTTCCAGCGCCCCTGCCCCGCCCCCTGGTCCATGACGAAGGGCGCGTCCAGCACCAGGCTCGACGGCGTGAAGCCGCTATCGAGCGCCGCCGCATAGACGAAGGGCTTGAAGGCCGAGCCCGGCTGACGCAGGGCCTGGGTCGCGCGGTTGAATTCGCTGACCGCATAGTCGAAGCCGCCGACCATGGCGCGCATCCGGCCCGTATGAGGGTCGAGCGCCACGAGCGCGCCGCCCACTTCCGGAATCTGGCGCAGGGCGAAATGGGTCCCCTCCTCCGCCTTCACTTCCTCGACGGCGATCACGTCGCCGACGCGCAGGACGTCACCCGCCTTCTCGACCGCGGGGCCAAGCTTGCCTTCGCCAAGCGCGCGGCGCGCCCAGCTGAGCTCGGACAGGGGAATGCGCCCGCGGCCGCCGTCCGCAAGGCCGATCGCCGCCGCCTCGTCATCGACGTCCGTCACGACCGCAAGGCGCCAGCCCGGCATGCCGAGGGGGATCCTAAGCTCCTGCAGGGCGTCCCGCCAGCCCTCGCCGGTCATTGCGGCCTGCGGCAGGCGCTGGAGCGGACCGCGCCAGCCGTGCCTGCGGTCGTAGGCCACCATGCCGCGGCGCAGGACCCGCTCGGCGATGGCCTGAAGCTTGGGGTCGAGCGTCGTGTGCACCGAAAGCCCGCCTTCATAGAGCCCCTTCTCGCCGTAGCGGCTGTACAGGAGACGGCGCACTTCCTCGGTGAAGTAATCGGCGTGAAAGAGCTCGACGTCGCCGCCGAGGCGCACGTTCAGCGGCTGCTCCTGCTCGGCGCGGGCGACCTGCATCGGAATATGGCCGTCCTCCGCCATGCGGGCGAGGACCCAGTTGCGGCGGGCGACGGCCGCTTCCTTGCGCCGCACGGGATGATAGTTGTTGGGCGCCTTGGGCAGCGCGGCGAGATAGGCGGCTTCGGCGAGCGTCAGTTCGTCGAGCGCCTTGTCGAAATAGTTGAGCGCCGCCGCTGCGACGCCGTAGGACCCGAAGCCGAGATAGATCTCGTTGAGATAGAGCTCCAGGATCTGGTCCTTGGTGAAGGCGCGCTCGATGCGATAGGCGAGGATCGCCTCCTTGATCTTGCGCTCGTAGCTCACCTCGCTGGTAAGCAGAAAGTTCTTCGCCACCTGCTGGGTGATGGTGGACGCGCCCACGAGCCGCCGGTTGGAGGATATGTTGCGCAGGTTCGTGATCATCGCCCGCATGATGCCGCGATAGTCGAGCCCGCCGTGATTGTAGAAATTCTTGTCCTCGGCGGACAGGAAGGCCTGGATCACCGGCTGGGGAATGGCCTCGATGGGCACGAACAGCCGCTTTTCCCTGGCGTATTCCCGAAGCAGGCTGCCGTCGCCCGCATGGATGCGGGTCACCACCGGCGGTTCATAGGCGGCAAGCTGCTGGTAATCGGGCAGGCCGCGGCCGAAATGATACAACCCATAGACCAACCCGGCAGCGGCCAGCACCCCCAGGAACAGGACGGTCATGATGAGGGCGGCCGTCAGCTTCAGCCAGCGGCGACGGGGCTTTCGCGGGCCTGCTTCCTCGCCGGATCGGGGCTCACGGGATGGCATTTTTGTGGTCATTCTTCAAGAACTCCGGCTGCCCGTACCTGGTTCGCGTTTCTCGATGCGAGGACGGCATTCGCCCGACCGGATGCCCCGCACCCCTCGCACCAATTCTTCGGGCGGCTTACAGGGGAAATATGTCGGCGCTGTGGCGGCGGCGATCAAGCTCAAAGCATGCTTTGCTGATGGCTGGCCACCTTGAGGAAATAGTTGTCCACGGCGCGCCGGATGGCATGACCGATCTTTTCCTGGCTGGCGCGCGTGGCAAGGGCCTTGGCGTCCTGGGGATTGGACAGATATCCCATCTCGAGGAGCACGGACGGCACGTCCGGCGCCTTCAGCACCATGAAGCCCGCGAAGCGGTGGGTGTTCCGGCGCAACATCACCGCCTCCCCCAGTTCCTGAACAAGAAGGGTCGCGAAATGCGCCGAATAGTTCATGGTCTCGCGCCGGGCGAGATCGATCAGGATGCTGGAAACCTCCGGCGCCTCGCCCTGGAGGTCGATGCCGGCGATGATGTCGGCCTTGTTCTCCTTGGCGGCGAGCAGCGCCGCCTCGCGGTCGGAAGCACGCTCCGACAAAGTATAGACCGAGGCGCCGCGCACGTCACTTGTCTTGAAGCTGTCCGCATGGAGCGAGATGAAGAGGTCCGCCCGCGCCCGCCGGGCGATCTCGAAGCGCTGGCGGAGCGGCAGGAAGATGTCGCGGTCGCGGGTCAGCATGACCTCGTAGCGCCCGGTCTTCTCGAGCACCTCCTTGATGACCTTGGCGGCGCTCAAGGTGATGACCTTCTCCTGCATGCCCGTGACGCTGATGGCGCCGGGGTCCACCCCGCCGTGGCCGGCATCGATCACGATGAGCCGCCGCACCTGTTCGGGCCGCGGCTCCGAGCGGTCGATGGGCGGAGCGCTTTCGGTCGCCGTCTGCGGCATGTCGCGGGCGCTCCGCGCATTGGCGAGGAAGTTTTCCCGGCTCGTGGGCTTGAGATCCACCACCAGGCGATGCCCGGTCTTGCCGGCGGGCGGCAGGGTGAAATGCTTGTGAACGGTGGCGGGCCCGGAAAGGTCAAGGACGATGCGCGAGGTCCCCGGCTCGAACAGGCCGAAGCGGTAGCGCGCGATCAGGCCCCCGCCCTTCGCCGCGTAGCTGCTGGCGAACTGGGCTTCCGATATGTCGATCACCACGCGATGGGGATCGGCGAGGGTGAACAGGGAATATTTGAGCGGCTGATCCGCCTCGACGACGAAACGGGTGATCCCCTCGTTGTCGCCGACCCGGATGTCCGATACGGTGCGGGCTTGCGCCCCGGAATGAACCGCCGCAAGAGCCAGGACCGCAAGGCAGATCATGCGCAGGAATGCGCGCACCCCCGTGACAATTCCGCCCTTTTCCACCTTGTTATATCCACTCGCTGAACCGCATTTACGGGCCGCATTCTAGTCAAAACCCGCGCCGGGGGAAAGAGTCGTCGCCCGCCGCCGGTATGGTGCGATTTTTCGCTTCCGCAGGAGCTGGATTTTTTCTCGCCTGACATGAGTTTATCTATTGTCAGTTCAAGCCTGCTCGGACTATGTTAGCAGCGCCAGTCCATTTGCCGGACTGCCCCACCTGTGTGATGGCTCGCCGTGACGCGCCAGGTTTTGCGTCGGATCCTCTCCGGTTTCACGGTCAATAGTGGATCGCCAGTGACGAGGGGTAAGTTCAGGCCGGGTTGGAAAGGACATCCGCCCGCTTCCGCATGCGTGAGTACGGGCGAAGACAACCGAGTTGATACCTAGAATTAATGAACCAAGAACGCTGTCGCCCGCACATCTCCCGAGATCGGTCTGACCTTACAGGTTTGTCGATGCTCGCGGGTGTGGCAGGTGCGCCGCGCCCCCGGCTCGTGTCCGGCGGTGAGCGGTCCGGTTTTCCGGCGGGGTTCTTTTCCCACCATCCTGCATCAGGAATTTTTCACAAATCAGGAACGGCCTGCGCGCCCCGGGATCCAGTCCGGCGGGCAGCGCGGCCTTTCCGCTGGAGTATGTTCACATGTCCACCCGTATGCTCATCGACGCCACCCACAGCGAGGAGACCCGCGTCGCCATCGTCAAGGGTAACCGCGTTGAAGACTTTGACTTTGAATCCGCTACCAAGAAACAGCTAAAGGGCAACATCTACCTCGCCAAGGTCACCCGCATCGAGCCGTCGCTCCAGGCGGCGTTCGTGGACTACGGCGGCAACCGCCACGGGTTTCTGGCCTTCAGCGAAATCCATTCCGACTATTACCAGATCCCGAAGGAAGATCGCGAAGCCCTGCTCGCCGAGGAGCGCGAGGCCGCGCGCCAGGACGACCAGCACCATGACGATCATGGGGACGGCGACGGATCCGACAACGGCAATGGCGAGAACGGCAACGGCGAGGTGGAAGCCATCGGCGCGCACCAGGACGACGTGGCCGACGAACTGCCCCGCCGCCCGCGCCGCCTGCCCCGCCGCTACAAGATCCAGGAAGTCATCAAGCGCCGCCAGATCATGCTCGTACAGGTGGTGAAGGAGGAGCGCGGCAACAAGGGCGCGGCGCTCACCACCTATCTCTCGCTTCCCGGCCGCTACTGCGTCCTGATGCCGAACACCCATCACGGCGGCGGCATCAGCCGCAAGATCGCGAACCCCAAGGACCGGCGGAAGCTCAAGGAAATCCTGAAAGAGCTGGATCTGCCGGAAGGCATGGGCTGCATCATCCGCACGGCGGGCCTGAGCCGCTCCAAGGCGGAGATCCGTCGCGACTTCGACTATCTGCAGCGCACCTGGGACGAGATCCGCGAGCTGACGCTGCGCTCCATCGCTCCGGCCCTCATCTATGAGGAAGGCGACCTCATCAAGCGCGCGATCCGCGACCTCTACAACAAGGACATCGACGACATCCTTGTGGAAGGGGATGAAGGCTACCGCTCGGCCAAGAACTTCATGAAGCTCCTGATGCCGAGCCATGCCAAGAAGGTGAAGCATTACAAGGACCGCATCCCCCTGTTCCACCGCTATCAGGTGGAAGGCCAGCTGGACGCCATGTACAACCCCGTGGTCCAGCTCAAGTCCGGGGGCTATATCGTCATCAACCCCACGGAAGCGCTGGTCGCCATCGACGTCAACTCGGGCAAGTCCACGCGCGAGCACAATATCGAGGAAACGGCGCTCCGCACGAACCTCGAAGCCGCCGAGGAAGTGGCGCGGCAGATCCGGCTACGCGACATGGCGGGGCTCGTGGTCATCGACTTCATCGACATGGAGGACCGCAACAACAACCGCGCGGTCGAACGTCGCCTCAAGGAATGCCTGAAGTCGGACCGCGCGCGCATCCAGGTGGGCAAGATCAGCGCCTTCGGTCTTCTGGAAATGTCGCGGCAGCGCCTGCGCCCGGGCATTCTGGAGGCCAGCACCACCCCCTGCCCCCATTGCGACGGCACCGGCATCATCCGCTCGGTTGAAAGCGCCGCGCTCCATGTGCTGCGCGCCATTGAAGAAGAAGGGATCCGCGGCCGCTCGGCCGTGGTGCATGTGCATGTGCCGCAGGCGGTGGCGCTCTATCTCCTCAACCAGAAGCGCGCCAAGATCAGCGAGATCGAAAGCCATTACGGCTTCCGCCTGGTGATCGAGGTGGACGACGGCCTGGTCGCGCCCAAATACCGCATGGAGCGCGAGAATCTGCCGCGCGACATCGAGCGTGAACGCTCCGCCGATCTCGGCGAGCCGGTGATCCTCGTCGAGGACGACGACGTGCCGGATGAGCCCGAGGATGCGGAAGAAGCGGAAGCTGCGGCCGAAGGCGAAAGCCGCGGCAATGGCGACGCCCGGGCGCAAGGCAATGGCGAGCGCGGCGAAGGTCAGGAGCGCCGCAAGCGGCGCCGCCGGCGTCGGCGGCGCGGCGGCGACCGTCAGCCGGGCGATCAGGCGAACGGCAATGCCCCGGCCCTTGAAGCCGAAGGTGACGATCACGGCGCGGAACAGGAACTTGCCGCCGAGGGTGAAGAGCTTGCCCCGGCCGACGTTTCGGGCGAAGAAGCCGTTGCCGCCGCCGCGGATGAAGACCATGGTGAAAATGGCGACAGCGAGGAGCGCAAGCGCCGCCGTCGCGGCCGTCGCGGCGGCCGCCGCCGGAGCCGTGGCGAACAGCAGGTGAGCGGCGCCGAAGAGGGTGCGGCGGAAGACGCCGCGGTCGCTGATGAAGCCGCCGACGCCCCCGTCGCGGAAGCGGCGCCCGCCCCCGAGCCGGCGATCGCCGAAGCGGCCGAAAGCGCGGTGATCGCCGAAGCGCCGAGCGCGGAAGCCGCCGCCGAACCCGCGGCCGAAGCGCCGCGCAAGCCCGCGCGGCGGAGCCGCAAGGCCGCCGCTGCGGAAACTGAAGCCCCCGCCGCCGAAGCAGACGCCGCCGCGCCCGAAGCCCCGGCGCCCAAACCCCGCCGCCGCAGCCGTGCCGCGGCCGCCGCTGCGGAAGCCGTCCCGGCCGAGGCCGCAATTGATGCTCCGGCTGCGGAAGCGGCGCCTGCCGCTCCGGCGGCCGACGCTCAGGCTGAGGCCGACGCCCAGGCGCAGGCCGATGCCGAAGCCGAGGCCCAGCGGGAACAGGAAAACCGCCATGCCTCCAACGTCCCCGTCAAGGTGACGGAGGTGGGCTCCACCCCGACGCCCGAGAAGCGCCGCCGCGGCTGGTGGCAGCGGGCGCTCGGCAACTGAGGCCCCGCGCTCCGGCGCAGCCAGATAGAGGAGTGCGGCCGCCCGCTCATCGGGCGGCCGTTTTTCTTTCAGGGAGGAATGTCAGAGCGCGGCGAGCCAGGGCTCCATGCGCGCGACGGCGCGGGCGATGTCCGCCTCGTGGCCTGCGAAGGACAGGCGGATGAAGCCGTGACCGTTCTTGCGGTCGAAATCGATCCCCGGGGTCGCCGCCACATGGATCTCGTGCAGCATGCGGGTGCAGAAGGCGCTGGAATCCGCCGTGTAGCGGCTCACGTCCACATAGAGATAGAACGCCCCGTCGGCGGGCGCGAAGCGGTCGAGGCCCATGCGCGGGAGCGCGTCGAGCAGCAGCTGCCGGTTGCGGGCATAGCCCGCCACCACCTCATCGAGCTCCGCCCTGCAGTCGAAGGCGGCGATCGCCGCCTGCTGGGCGAGGGTCGGCGGCGAGATGTAGAAGCTTTGCGCCAGCGCCTCCACCGGCTGGACGAGAGCCTGCGGCAGCACCATCCAGCCGAGCCGCCAGCCGGTCATGCAGAAATATTTGGAGAAGCTGTTGATGACGATCACCTCGTCGCTGAAGCGGAGCGCCGTTTCCGCCCGCTTGCCGAAGGTGATGCCGTGATAGATCTCGTCCGATATCACGCGGATGCCGAGCCCCTCGGCCGTCGCGATGAAGGCGCCGAGCTCCTCGGGCGACAGCATGGCCCCCGTGGGATTGGCCGGGCTCGTCACCATGACCCCGTCGATGCCGCCGGGGCCCGCGGCGAGCGCCCGCAGATGGTCGGGGGTCATGTGATAGTCGGTATCCGGCCCCACATCCACATGGACGGCTTCCAGATTGAGCGCCTGCTGGATCGCCGAATAGGGCGGGTAGCCCGGACGCGCGATGGCAATCCTGCCGCCCGCATCGAAGGCCGCGAGAAACGCGAGGAGAAACCCTGCCGACGATCCGGTGGTGATCGCGATCCGTTCCGGCGCCACATGCACGCCGTAGCTATCCAGATAATGCCGGGCGATGCGCTCCCGGAGCGGCCGGATGCCGAGGGCGTCCGTGTAGCCCAGCATGTCCTCCCTGAGCGCCGCCTGCGCCGCCTCCGTCACCTGCGCAGGCGCGCCGCGCGACGGCTGACCGACGCAGAGGAAGATCACGTCCTTGCCCGCGGCCTGGAGCGCCCCGGCCTCGCACATGAATTCCATGGCGTAGAAGGCGGGAACCCGGCCGCGGGCCGACACCCCGCCGAACGCCCCGCCGGCGCCCGCCGTCACTTCTGGCTTGATGGTCATGGCCTGGACCGCCTCATTGTGATCACTTTCCTGTGCTGCCCTTGGGGCTGATCGCCCTTTGACCTCGGGCCGTTGACGCCCGCGAGTCGAGACCTTAGCTTCAACAGCGAGGGAGGCCAATGGAGAATGATTTTTGCCGCAGCCCCGGTTGTTCGCTGAAGCCATGAAGCATCCGTTCGCCGCAAGATTCCGTGCCCGGATCGCCGCCGCCGGGCGGGCCGGCATGGCCGCCGTCGTAAGCGCGGCCCTGTTGCTGCAGCCGCTCCCCGCCGCCGCCCAGAGCGCGCCCACCATCGTGCGCGATGCGGAGCTCGAGGCCATCATCCGCACGATCTCCACCCCGATTTTCGAGGCGGCGGGCCTGACGGAGGAATCCGTCCACACCTATGTGGTGCATGACAAGTCCCTGAACGCCTTCGTCGCCGGCGGGCAGAACGTGTTCGTCCATACGGGCCTCGTCATGGCGGCGGACAACGTGAACCAGCTCATAGGCGTGATCGCCCACGAAACGGGGCACATTTCGGGCGGCCATCTCGCCCGCTTCCATGAGGGGCTCAAGGGTGCGTCCGCCGTATCGATCCTCGGCATGATCCTGGGCGCCGCGGCCATCGCCGCGGGCGGCGGGGATGCGGGCATGGCCGTGCTCATGGGCAGCCAGCAGGCGGCGCAGCGCCTCGCCCTGTCCTACAGCCGCACGCAGGAAGCGTCCGCCGACCAGGCGGGTCTCAAGTTTCTCGAAGCCACCGGCCAGTCTGGCCGCGGCCTCGTCTCCTTCTTCGAGATCCTGGGCGACCAGGAGCTTCTCTATACGGCGAACCAGGATCCTTACGTGCGCTCCCACCCCCTGACCCGGGACCGCATCAATACCCTGAGCGCCATGGTGGAGGCGTCACCCTACCGGGATGCGCCCAATCCGCCGGGCTATGACGATCTGTTCGCCCGCATGAAGGCCAAGATGTGGGGCTATTTCCAGCCCCCGGCCTCGACCCTCTCGCGCTATCCCGTGGGCGACAACAGCCTTTATGCGCGCTACGCCCGGGCCTACGCCTACAACAAGATGCAGGAATTCGAGAAGGCGCTGGCCGAGGCGCAGGCCCTGAACGCCGAATATCCCGACGACCCCTACCTGTGGGAGCTCACGGGCTTCCTGCTGTTCGGCAACGGCAAGATCCGGGAATCGATCCCGCCCTTCCGCCGCGCGGTGGAGCTTGCCCCGAACGAGCCGCTGATCCTGACCCAGCTGTCCCAGGCGCTGCTCGCGACCGAGGATCCCGAACTCAACGACGAGGCGATCCGCCATCTGGAGCTTGCGAACCGCCTCGACCGGGAAAGCCCCTTCGGCTGGTATCAGCTGGCGATCGCCTATCACCGCGCCGGGAACGAGCCCATGGCCCATCTCGCCTCAGCCGAGCGCTTCGCGCTCATCGGCCGGCGCCCGGAAGCGGGCATGCAGGCGCGCGCCGCGCTCAAGGGCCTGCCCGCGGGCTCGCCCAACTGGATCCGCGCCCAGGACATCCTCGTCACCAGCAACCTCGGCGAGGACGGCAAGCCCACCAGAAAGTGAAGCCTTAACCCAGGAAAGACGCATATGCTGAAAGCCCATCTCCGCGGCGCGGCCCTTGCCGCAGCGATCTTCGCGCTCGGCACGGCCGCCCCCGCGGCGGCCAAGGACTTTACCGACGCCGAACGGGCGGCGATCGAGAAGATCGTCCGCGAATACATCCTCGAACATCCGGAGATCATCCCGGAAGCCATCGAGGTGCTGCAGGAGCGCGTGGCGACCGCAAGCGTGCGGGAGAATGCGGAGGCGCTGTTCAACGACGGCTACAGCCATGTGGCGGGGAACCCCAGGGGCGACGTCACGGTGGTGGAGTTCTTTGACTACACCTGCCCCTACTGCAAGCTGGTGAACCCGTCCCTCAAGAAGCTCATCGAATCCGACCGCAATGTGCGCGTCGTCTTCAAGGAATGGCCGATCCGCGGCGGCGAGGCTGAATTCGCGTCCCGCGCCGCCATCGCCTCGGAGGCCCAGGGCAAGTACATGGCCTTCCATGACGCGCTCATGGCCCATCGCGGGGCGTTGAACGAAAAGACGGTGTTCGAGATCGCAGCCCGCGTGGGGCTCGACGTCGAGCGCCTGAAGCAGGACATGCGGGCCCCCAAGGTGCAGGAGGTGATCGACCGCAACCGGGAGCTCGGTGCGGCGCTTAACCTCAGGGGGACCCCCGCCTTCATCATCGGCGACAAGCTGGTCCCCGGCGCCATCGAATATGACGAAATGGCGCGGCAGGTGGCGGAAGCCCGGAAGAAGTAGGACCTCCGCCCATCTCGGGCCGCGCGCCGAACAGGGGAGCCTGTGGGATGTTTCACGCGCGCGGCCGTTTTCTGGCCTTTCTGCTGTTTCTGTGCCCCCTCGCTGCGATCGCCGCGCCGGAGGATCCGCCCGGCATGTGCCATGCGGGGGCCTATGCCTTGTCCGACGGATCGAAGCTCGTCATATCTCCGAGCGACAGCCCCAACCTGCGCTACCGCTTCACCGACGGCCGCGCGGGCAAGCTGTTCCCGACGGGCGAGCATACATATGAATCCGGCGACGGCTGGTCGGCGCGGGAGCCGGTGATGCTCTGGGCCGAATTCGGCCCATGCGGCGAAGGGCGCTTGCGCTTCGACGACGGCGCCCGGCCGCTCACCGGGCGGCGGATCGATCTCCCCACCACCGCCCTGCCCTTCACCCATGACGATGCGACCCTCTACGGCGAGATCGTCATGCCAACAAACGGCGCGCCCGCGGCTGTCGTCGTGCTGCAATACGGCTCCGGCAAGGATTCCGCCGTCACCTACAATTACCTCCAGTATCTCCTGCCGCTATACGGCATAGCCGTCTATGTGTTCGACAAGCGCGGCACCGGGCGGTCGACCGGCGACTTCACCATGGAGATCCCCGCCATGGCCGCGGACGTGGCGGCGGCGGTCGAGGCCGTGCGGGCGCGGGTCGGGGAGCTTCCGATCGGGGTCATGGGCGAAAGCCAGGGCGGCTGGGTGGTGCCCCTTGCGGCGACACGGGTCCCGGTCGATTTCGTGGTGGTAAGCTACGGCCTTGCGATCACCATGCTGGAAGAGGACCGGCAGGAAGTGGCACAGGAACTCAAGGCGCGGGGCTACGGCCCCGAAATCCTCGCCCGGGCGGACGAGGTGCAGGCGGCGGCCGCCCGGGTCATTCAGTCCCGCTTCACCGAAGGCATGGACGAGCTCCGGCGGCTCAAGGAGAAATACGGGAAAGAGGAATGGTTCCGGCATCTCGGCGGCGATTTCACGGGCCCCATGGTGTCGTCGGACGACGCAGATCTCGCCGGGATCAAGGCCATGTTCGATTTCCCCTATGATCTCGCCTACGATCCCCTGCCGGCGCTCCGCAAGCTCGACCGGCCGCAGCTCTGGGTCCTTGCGGGGCGGGATACCGAGGCGCCGCACGAGACCACGCTCGAGATCCTCCGCGATTTGCAGAAAGACGGGCGGCCCATCGACATCGCCCTTTTTCCGAATGCCGACCACGGCATCATCGAGCTAGCGGGATCGGGCGACGCGCTCGCCGGCCGCCATTCGGAAGGCTATTTCGACCTGCTCGCCCACTGGATCCGGAGCCGTGATCTTGCGGGCAGTTTCGGCGACGCCCGGCTCTATCCCCGGGAAGACCGGCGCTGAGGGCGCTTCCGCGCCCCCACGATGGCGCCGACGTCATGGATGACGAGATGGGGAAGCCGCAACGACCGCCGGAATTCGCCCGACATGGAATCGCCCCCTGCCCTGTGACATTGGCTCAAGAGCCGGCAGGGCGCGGAAGGATCCCTGTGCGTTCGCTCAGATGAGGCCCGCGAGGGGCGACGACGGGTCCGCGTAACGCTTCTTGGGCATGCGGCCCGCGAGATAGGCGAGCCGCCCCGCCTCCACCGCGAGCTTCATGGCCCGCGCCATGCGGATGGGGTCGCGCGCCTCGGCGATCGCCGTGTTCATGAGGACGCCGTCGCAGCCGAGCTCCATGGCGACCGCCGCGTCCGACGCCGTGCCGACGCCCGCATCCACGAGGACCGGCACGTTCACCGCCTCGACGATGAGGCGGATCTGCACCGGGTTCTGGATGCCGAGGCCGGAGCCGATGGGCGCGCCGAGCGGCATGATGGCGCAGCATCCCAGTTCCTCAAGCCGCTTGGCCTGAATGGGGTCGTCGCTGCAATAGACCATCACCTCGAACCCGTCCTTGAGGAGTTCCTCGGCCGCCTTGATGGTCTCCGGCATGTTGGGATAGAGCGTCTTCTGGTCGCCGAGCACCTCGAGCTTCACGAGGTTCCAGCCCCCGGCCTCACGCGCGAGACGGAGGGTGCGCACCGCATCCTCCGCCGTATAGCAGCCCGCCGTATTGGGCAGATAGGTCACCTTCTTGGGGTCCACGAAATCCACGAGCTTCGGCTCGTTGGGGTTCGTGAGATTGACCCGGCGCACGGCGACGGTCACGATCTCGGCGCCGGACGCCTCGATGGCGCGGGCCGTCTGCTCGAAATCCTTGTACTTGCCGGTGCCGACGATCAGGCGGGAATTGAAGCGGCGGCCGGCGATCTCGAAGCCGTCGTCGGCAAGGACCGGCGCGTTGCCGCCGCCGATGAAATGCACGATCTCCAGCTTGTCGCCGTCCTCGACCCGCACCTTGTCGAATTCCGAGCGCGGGACGATCTCGCGGTTGCGCTCGAGCGCCACCTTGCTCGGATCCAGTCCCAGTTCCGCCATCAGTTCACGGACCGTGTGGGCTGCGGCCAGACGCCGCGGCTCGCCATTGATTACGATATTGATCACCTGTCACAGACCTTTGGATTTGATCGGAAAATGGAAGAAGGGCAGCCCCGCCGCGAGGTAAGATGGCCACATCCGCGGCGCAAGGCGCGCGGGCGCGTCGCGAGGCGTCCCATCAATCTCGGTTTGCAATCCCATGCTAAAGCATTATACAAACCCATCAACAGGAATAAAATGGCAGATGCGAAGGCGTTATGGCTGAGGGCAAAACCCAGACCGTACTGGTCCTGAACGGCCCCAATCTCAATCTCCTCGGCACCCGTGAGCCGGAGATTTACGGGCGCGAAAGCCTCGACGACATCCGACGCATGGTCGAGGAACATGGCCGCACCCTGGGCCTTTCCATCGATTTCCAGCAATGGAACGGCGAAGGCGAAATGGTCACCGCCATCCAGAAGGCGCGGGACTATGCCGCGGGCATCATCATCAATCCGGCGGCCTACAGCCACACGTCGGTCGCGATCCTCGACGCACTCCTTGCGGTCGGCCTGCCCGTGATCGAGGTGCATCTGTCGAACCCTCACAAGCGTGAGGATTTCCGTCACTTCTCCTACGTCTCGCTTGCGGCGCGGGGCATCATTTGCGGTCTCGGGGCGACGGGCTACAGGCTCGCCCTCGACGGCCTTGCCCGGATTCTGCAATCCGGGAGATAATCAGAACATCTTTTGATCGGAGTGGTCATGGCAAAAATTCAGGTGGACAAGGAACTCATTCGCGAGCTGGCGCTCCTCCTTGATGAGACCAATCTCACCGAAATCGAGGTCGAGGAAGACGACCGTCGCATCCGCATCGTGCGGTCCGTCAGCGCGAGCTACACGGTTCCCGTGAGCGCCGCTCCCGCAGCAGCGCCCGCCCCCGCCGCGGCCGCTGCCGAGGCGGCCCCTGCCGCGAGCGACGATGCGAGCCATCCGGGCGCCGTGCTGTCGCCCATGGTGGGCACCGCCTATGTGGCGCCGGAGCCGGGCGCCGCGCCCTTCGTCACCGTAGGCTCCACCGTCCAGGCGGGCCAGACGCTCCTCATCGTCGAGGCCATGAAGGTGATGAACCCGATCCCTGCGCCCAAGGCGGGCGTCGTGAAGAAGATCCTGGTGTCCGACGCGCAGCCGGTGGAATTCGGCGAACCGCTCATGATCATCGAATAGGACGCGGTGCGCATCCATGTTCGATAAAATCCTCATTGCCAATCGCGGCGAGATCGCGCTCCGCATCCACCGCGCCTGCAAGGAAATGGGCATCAAGACGGTGGCCATCCATTCCACGGCGGACGAACGGGCCATGCATGTGCGCCTCGCCGACGAAAGCGTCTGCATCGG
>CAZDSS010000046.1:0-20304 GCA_964508185.1 uncultured Sphingomonadales bacterium | reverse complement strand
CGAGACCGCGCATGAGGTGCTGGAAGAGCTCGGCTCCAAGGACAATCCGCGGTTCCAGGTGGCGATGGAGCTGGAGAAGATCGCGCTCGAGGACGAGTACTTCATCCAGAAGAAGCTCTACCCGAACGTCGACTTCTATTCAGGCATCATCCTCAAGGCCATGGGCTTCCCGACCAGCATGTTCACGGCCATCTTCGCCCTCGCCCGCACCGTGGGCTGGGTCGCCCAGTGGTCGGAAATGATCGAGGACCCGACCCAGAAGATCGGCCGTCCGCGCCAGCTCTATACGGGCACCACGAAGCGGGACTATCAGCCCCTCGAAGAGCGCATCTGACGCGGGGCGTCAAACACAAGAAAAGAAGCGGCCGGAAATTCCGGCCGCTTTTTTTGTTGCCCGCAAGGGACGGCGCCTGGTCAGCGCTGGATCAGTTCCACCTTGTAGCCGTCGGGATCCTCGAGGAAGGCGATCACCGTGGTGCCGTGCTTCATGGGCCCCGGCGGACGGGGGATCGATACGCCCTCGGCCGCGAGCCGCTCGCACAGGCCGTAGATGTCGCTCACGCCGATCGCCACATGGCCGAAGCCGTCGCCGAGGGCATAGGGCTCCTCGCGGCCCCAGTTGTGGGTGAGCTCGATCACCGCCGTCTCGCTCTCGTCCCCGTAGCCGATGAAGGCCAGGGTGAATTCCCCGCCCGGATAATCCTGGCGGCGCAGAAGCTTCATGCCGAGTTTGCCGCAATAGAAATCCAGGGATTTTTCGAGGTCACGCACCCGCAGCATCACATGCAGCAGGCGGAAATCGTCCTTCGCGCTCATGTCTTCGTCCTCAAAGGCTGCTTCAAAAAACTATGGCCCTTGCAATGTCGCCATCACAAGGGCCTTTGCAAAGTTCCGGGCGACTGCCGAAAGTCCGGGCGGCGCGCTTACCCCGCGATCATGGCCGAGAAGGTGGCTTCCGCCACCACGACGCCGTCCACCTTGGCCTTGCCCGCGAAGCGCCAGACATTGCCCCGGCTCTGCTCCTTGCTGACTTCAAGATGCAGGCTGTCGCCGGGGGTCACCGGCCGGCGGAAGCGGGCATTGGTGATGGACATGAAATAGACGAGCTTGCCGTGGGCCTGCTCGCCCAGGGTATGGACCACCAGCACCGCCGCCGTCTGGGCCATGGCCTCGACGATGAGGACCCCCGGCATGATCGGCCGCTGGGGGAAATGCCCCTGGAAGAACGGCTCGTTCATGGTGACGTTCTTGATGCCCGTCGCGGATTCCCCGAGCCGGATGTCCTGCACGCGATCCACCAGCAGCATGGGATAGCGGTGCGGGATCAGCTCCATCACCTTCAGAATGTCGAGAACCTCCGCCTCGGCTTCCGTCACGGTTTCAGGCTCAGCCATAACCTTGCCTCTCCTCGATCGAACTAGGCGCCAGGCTTACTGGCCGCCGCCCTGCCGGGCCTGGTTTTCCATTTCGATGATTTCGGCTTCGGTCGGGATCTGCACCTTGAGGGAGGGCAGCTGCTTGTCCAGAAGCTCGATCACCGACTTGGTGATGTCGAGGCCGTCGGTCTGCCAGACGATCTGCGACTGTTCGAGGATCAGGGTGGCGCCGCGCTGCTCGGCGACCTGCTTGATGATGGGGTTCAGAACCTTCTGCAGCTCGCGGTTGGCGCGCATCTGGGCGACGTTGAGCTGCTTCTGATGCAGGTCGATCTTGCGGTTGAGCTGATCGGCGCGCCGCTTCAGGTCGGTGTATTTTTCCTCGAAGGCTTCCTGGACGAGAAGGCCGCGCTGCTTCTCGAGCTCGTCCTTCTCCTTGAGCACCTTCTCACGCTCGCTGTTCTCCTCGGTCGCATACTGCTGCGACACCTTGGTGAGCTGCTGGCGGATGTCCTCGCTCACCTTGGATTCGCTGAACAGCCGGCGGGAATCGATGATCGCGATGACGGCAGGCTTCAGCGCGCCCTGCGCAAGAGCCGGGGTGGTCCAGCTTGCAATCGCCGAGACCACGATCGCCGCGGCGAGGACCGGGAGCATGTAAATCGCCTGAAAACGTTTCATTATCTACCTGTCAGAATTGGTTCGAAATGTTGAACTGGAAGAACTCCGTCTGGTCCGCGTCATCCTTCACCAGAGCCTTGGCGAAGTCGATCCGGAAGGGTCCGAACGGCGAGTTCCACGAGAAGCCTACACCTATGGAGACACGGGGCTTGGCCTTGTCGCCGACGATGATCTGCTGCGCCTGCCCCGCCGGAACGTCCAGAATGTCCTCGTCGTCGATCGAGAACAACGCGCCGGCATCAACGAAGAAGCTGCTCTTGAGGCCGAGTTCGTTGGCCGCCGAGCCGAGCGGAATGAGCAATTCCGCCGTGGTCACATAATAGATGTTCCCGCCGAGGCTGTCATCGGGCTCTTGCGGCTTGCCGTCCACGATGCGCTGGTTGCGCGGGCCGATGCCGCGCGGCTCGAAGCCGCGGACGGTGTTGAAGAAGCGGTCGTTGAGGCGCACGTCCTCGCCGAGACCGAAGATGTAGCCGCCCTCGCCCGCGAGCTTCAGCACCCAGCGCTCGCTCAAGGGGAAGTAGCGGTCGTAGTTGGCGACGGTTCTGAGGTACCGCACGTTGCCGCCGAGGCCGGCGACGTCTTGCGAGACCACGAAACGCTGGCCGCGGGTCGGGTTCAGACGGTCGTCCACGTCGTCATAGATCAGGCTGTAGCCGACGGACGACGTCGTGAAGGTGCCCTCGGCGGCGAGCAGATAGCGGTTCGTGGTGTTGAACACGCCCTCGATCTCGTCACGCCGCAGCACGTAACGGGTGCCCATGGTCCAGTATTCGGTAATCGCAAAGGCCGCCCGCAGGCTGCCGCCATAGGTCGTCTGGAAGAACGAGCTTTCGCGCCTGTAGTCCGCCTCGCGGGCATAGAGGTCGACGCCCGCGGCGATGGGCCGGTCCATGAAATAGGGCTCGGTGAAGCCGAGGTCGATCTGGGTGCGGCGGCTCGAGATCGAGAACTGCGCCCGCAGCACCTGGCCGCGGCCCAGCAGGTTGCGCTCGCTGATGCCGAAGCCCGCGATGAAGTTTTCGACGCTCGAGAATCCGACATTGAGCGACAGTTCGCCGGTCGATTGCTCCTGCACGCTCACGTCCACGACCGTGCGGTCCTCGGACGAGCCCGGCAGCTGCTCGATCTCCGCCTCGCGGAAGAAGCCGAGCGCCTGGATGCGCTCGCGGGAGCGGCGGATGCGGGCGCTGTTGAAGGCGTCCCCTTCCACCAGACGGAACTCGCGGCGGATCACCTTGTCGAGGGTGCGCACGTTGCCGTGGATGTCGATGCGCTCCACATAGACGCGCGGCGCTTCCAGCACGCGATAGGTGATGTTGATGAGGCGCTTGTCGCGGTCGCGGCGCACCCGCGGGCGGATGTCCACGAAGGCGTAGCCCTTGAGGCCAGCGGCTTCCGTCATGGCCTCGACGGTGCTGTCGATCAGCTTGGCGTTGTAGCGCTTGCCGCTCTGGGTCTTGATGAGCGGCCGGAGCTCGTCCGGATTGACGTCGCGGATCTCGCTCTCCACGTCGATCTCGCCGAAGTCGTAGACCTCCCCTTCCTCGATGGTGAAGGTGATGTAGAAGTCCTTCTTGTCCGGCGACAGCTCGGCGACCGCCGAGACCACGCGGAAGTCCGCATAGCCCTTGGAGAGATAGAACTGGCGCAGAAGCTCCCGGTCGTAGGCGAGACGGTCGGGATCATAGGTATCGTCCGACGTCAGGAAGCGCCACCAGCGGGATTCCCGGGTTGCGATCTCGCTGCGCAGGTCGCCCTGGGAGAAGCGCTTGTTGCCGATGAAGTTGATCTTGGAAACCGTGGTCTTGGGACCTTCGGAAATCTCGAAGACGAGGTCCACGCGGTTCTGCGGCAGCTGGATCACCTTCGGCTCGACCTGCGCGGCGAAGCGGCCGGAGCGGCGATAGAGCTCGAGGATCCGCTGCACGTCGGCGCGCACCTTGGCGCGGGTATAGACCACGCGCGGGCGCAGCCGCACTTCCTTGCTGAGCTTGTCGTTGTCGAGCTTCTTGTTGCCCTCGTAGGCGATGCGGTTGATGATCGGGTTCTCGATCACATTGACCGTAAGCCTGTCGCCACGACGGGTGATGGTCACGTCGGCGAAGAGACCCGTGTTGAACAGGTTCTTGAGGCTTTCGTCGACCTTTTCCTCGTCATAAGGATCGCCCGGCGCCACCGTGAGGTAGGAGCGCACGGTCCCCGCCTCGATGCGCTGGTTCCCCACCACCTCGATGTCGGAAATGATGCTCTGGGCCTCCGCCGTCGCCATCATGCCCTGCCCGGCCATCAGCATGGCCGACAGCACCGAGAGGCTCACAAGTCTTTTTCTCAAGTAATGACGCAACGCCAACCCCTGCCCGGCGGACCTCTGCAGTCCTGCGGTCCCTTAGAAATTGAAGATTTTTAGATAGTTGATGTCGTTCCAGGTGACGAAGACCATCAGACTCAGAACAAGAGCCAGTCCGATCCTGAACCCGTATTCCTGCACCTTCGCACTCAAAGGCCGCCCCGTAACCCATTCAAAGGCATAGTACAAAAGATGCCCGCCGTCGAGCATGGGAACGGGGAGAATGTTGACGAAGCCGAGATTGATGGAGAGAAGCGCCATGAACCACACGAGGCTCATGGCCCCGTCCTTGGCGCTCTGGGCCGAAAACTGCGCGATTCTGAGCGGCCCGCCCAGCTCCTCGCCCGACCTCTTGCCCTCGAAGATCTGCCCCAGGAACTTGAAGCTGAGGCGCAGGATATGTCCCGTCTCGGCGGTGGCGTACCAGACGGCGGTGACGGGATCGCGCTTCACGAAGTCTTCCGCGGGTCGCGCGACGCCAAGGCGGCCGATGATCTGCGGCTTGCCCAGGGGATCCGCGACCTCCACCGCTTCCGGCACGGCGATCAGCGTCAGCTGCCGCCCTTCCCGCTCCACGAGAAAGGTCAGCCGCTCGCCCGGGCTCATGCTGACGATCTGCTGCATGTCGAGGAAGCGGTCGATCTTCTGCCCGTCGATGCGCAGGATCCGGTCGCCGGGGGCGAAGCCCGCCTCAGCCGCCGGGCTGTCCGGCAGCACCTCGCCCACATCCGCCGAGGTATAGGGCTGGCCGACGAAGACGAAGAACCCGGCAAGGAGCAGGATCGCGAACAGGAAATTGGCGACGGGCCCCGCCGCGACGATGGCCGCCCGCTTGCCGACCGTCTGGGTCGGGAAGGCGACGCGGCGGTCGGCCTCGCTCATGCCGGCGACCGCAGCCGCGGAAGGCGCGCTCGCCGCATTGAGGTCGCCGAAGAACTTCACGTAGCCGCCCAGGGGGATCGCCGAGAACTTCCAGCGCGTGCCGACCTTGTCGGTCCAGCCGAAAATTTCCCGCCCGAAGCCGATGGAGAAGGTCTCCACCCGCACGCCGCAGCGCCGCGCCACCCAGTAGTGGCCCCACTCGTGCACGAAGACCAGCACGGTCAGCACGAGCAGGAACATGAGCGCCGTATGGGCGAAATTTAGCAGCAGGTCCATGCGCTGATCGTTCTACCCGAATCTCTTCATTATTTCTTCGGCCCGCCGCCGCGCGAGATTATCTATTTGCCGGACGTCGTCCAGCGTGGTTACGGCTGCCGCGGGAACCTGTTCCAGAACCGTTTGTACAATCTCCGCGATATCTAGAAAACCGATTTTTCGGTCGAGGAAACCGGCGACGGCGACCTCGTTGGCGGCGTTCAGAATGGTCGGCGCGCCGCCCCCTGCCCGCAGCGCCTCCCGCGCGAGGCGCAGGGCCGGGAAACGCTCAAGGTCCGGCTCCTCGAAATCCAATCGTTTTATCTGGGCCAAATTAAGGCGCTTGGCGGGGGCCGGGGCGCGCGACGGCCAGCCGAGGGTATAGGCGATGGGCGTGCGCATGTCGGGCGAGCCGAGCTGGGCGAGGACCGAGCCGTCGATATAGCTCACCATGCTGTGCACGACCGATTGCGGGTGCACCAGAATGTCGATCTGGTCATCGCGCACGGGGAACAGGTGATAGGCCTCGATGAGCTCCAGGCCCTTGTTGAACATGGTGGCGGAATCGACCGAGATCTTCGCGCCCATGGACCAGTTGGGATGGGCGACCGCCTGTTCGGGGGTGACATGCGCCATCTCCCCCCGCGACCAGGTGCGGAAGGGCCCGCCGGACGCGGTGAGCGTGATGCGGTCCACGGTCTCGGGCCTTGCGAAGTCGAAGACCTGGAAGATGGCGTTGTGTTCGCTGTCGACAGGCAGCAGGGTCGCGCCGAAGCGTTCCACCTCGCGCATGAAGACGCCGCCCGCGCAGACCAGGCATTCCTTGTTGGCGAGTGCCACCACGGCGCCCTGGCGGAGGGCGGTCAGGGTGGGCTCCAGCCCCGCCGCCCCGACGATCGCCGCCATGATCCAGGATGCGGGCCGCGCCGCCGCCTCGGCCACCGCCTCGCTGCCCGCGGCCGCCGCGATGCCGGTCCCGGCCAGCGCCGCCTTGAGCCTGGGGTAGAGCGCAGGCTCGCCCACGACGGCGACCTGCGGCCGGAATTCCAGCGCCTGCTGGATCAGGAGATCCACGTTGCGATGTGCGGTCAGGGCCTCGATGCGATAGGCCGCGCGATTGCGCCGCACGAGGTCGAGGGTGTTCTGCCCGATGGACCCCGTGGCGCCAAGGATCGACAGGACGCGCGGCTCGCCGGCCGCTCCCTGCGCTGGATCCTGGAGAAGGGCTTCTGCCATGATGTCGTCTCTGTCACTCCGGCCGGTTCACGAGAGGGCCAGGATCAGGGCTACGGCGGGCGCCGCGAAGATGAGCCCGTCCACACGGTCGAGGATTCCGCCATGGCCGGGGATGATGCGGCCGGAATCCTTCACCCCGAAACGGCGTTTGACGGCTGATTCCGTAAGATCCCCCATTTGGCTCCATGCGGCAAGGGCCGCGCCGATCAAGGCGAGCGCCCCAGGCTCGAGCGCAAGGCCCAGCGCCTGCCCCAGAACCGCCGCAAGGATCGCCGCCGCCAGCATGCCGCCCGCAAGGCCCGACCAGGTCTTGCGCGGGCTGATGCGCGGCGCAAGCTTCGGCCCGCCGATGCGGGATCCCGCGAAATAGGCACCCGTATCCGTCGCCCAGACCACCACAAGAAGCCAGTAGGTATAGGCGAGACCCTGGGGATGATGCTGCCGCAGCCACAGGATGGCGATGAGCGGCAGGATCACGTAGGCCGCCCCCATCGCGGCCCAGGCGACGCTTCTGCCCAGCAGCAGGGCAAGGAACGCCGCAAGAGGGACGCTGGCGAGCGCCACGGGCCAGGCGACGTCCAGCCTGCCCGGGACGACGAGCGCGAGGGCCGCTGCCAGGATGATGCCGAACGCGGCGACGGAGATGACTCCGTCCCCGCCGGTGATGCCCTGCCATTCATGATACATGAGAACGCCGACGATGAGCAGCGCCGCCGCCAGCACCCAGCCGCCGAGATGGAAGATCCCGAGGGCGGCGGGGATCATCACCAGAGCCGACAGCACCCGGACGGTGAGCGACGACTTGCCGGGCGGCTTGCCCGAACCCGGCGCGCCGCCTTCGTCGCGCGGGGAAGTGACGGGCCCGTCAGCCACTCCGCGCCCCATAGCGGCGATCGCGCGAGCCGTATTCGGCCAGCGCGCGGGTCAGGGTCTGCTTGGTGAAATCGGGCCAATAGTCGTCGATGAAGACGAGCTCCGCATAGGCCGCCTGCCACAGCAGGAAATTGCTGAGGCGCTGTTCGCCGCTCGTCCGGATGATGATGTCCGGATCCGGAATGTCCGCGGTCTGGAGATGGGCGGCGAAGAGCTTCTCATCGATGGCCGCGGGCTCGATCTCGCCCGCCTTCACCTTCTCGGCGATCTTGCGGGTCGCCTCGACGATCTCGGCCTGGGCGCCGTAATTGAGGGCGAGGATGAGGGTGAGCCCGGTGTTCCGCGCCGTCTTCTCCTCCGCCTCGGTCATGAGCTGCACGATGTCGGGCGAGAGCCGGGAGCGGTCGCCGATGCAGCGGAGCCGCACGTTCTTGGCGTTGAGCTCCGACACCTCGTTGCGCAGGTAGTGGCGGAGCAGCCCCATGAGATCGTCGATCTCCTCCATGGGGCGCTTCCAGTTCTCGGACGAGAAGGCGTAAAGGGTGAGGAAGGGAATGCCGAATTCGCCGCAGGCGGTGACCACGTTGCGCACCGCGTCCGCCCCGCGCTTGTGACCCGCCGCCCGCGGCAGATGCCGCGCCCGCGCCCAGCGGCCGTTGCCGTCCATGATGATGGCCACATGCACCGGCAGCGGGCCGGCGGGCAGATCGGGCTGCGTATCGGGTCGCGAAAACAGCATGTTTCCCATCACACCTGAAGGATCTCGCGCTCCTTGGTGGCGTAGAGCTGGTCGATTTCCTTGATCATGCTGTCGGTGATCTTCTGCACTTCGTCCGCCAGGCGCTTCTGCTCATCCTGGCTGATCTCGCCGTCCTTTTCGAGCTTCTTGAGGTGATCCATGCCGTCGCGGCGCACGTTGCGCACGGCGACCTTCGCCTGTTCGGTGTACTTGCCCGCGACCTTGACGAGCTCCTTGCGGCGTTCCTGGTTGAGCTCGGGGATCGGGATGCGCAGGGTCGTGCCGTCGATCACCGGATTGAGGCCGAGGCCCGAATTGCGGATCGCCTTGTCCACGGCGCCGACCAGGCCCTTGTCCCACACCTGCACGCTCAGCATGCGCGGCTCGGGCGTGCTGACCGTCGCCACCTGGTTGATGGGCATCATCGAGCCGTAGGCATCGACGGTCACCGGATCCAGCATGCTCGCCGAAGCGCGGCCCGTGCGCAGGCCCGAGAATTCATGACGCAGGGCGTCGGTCGCTCCCTT
The DNA here is from genome assembly GCA_964508185.1 of uncultured Sphingomonadales bacterium. Lineage (GTDB taxonomy): Bacteria > Pseudomonadota > Alphaproteobacteria > Sphingomonadales > Govanellaceae > CAZDSS01. Next base: position 11,385 of record CAZDSS010000046.1, on the reverse strand, counting down.
CATGCGCCGCTTGATGTCTTCCAGGTCAAAATTCGCCATGACTGCCATTTTCCTCAAACTATGGAGCCGCGTGGCCGCAGCCCGCCTTCATTTTTCGGGCGTCTGCCCGTTATCGATGATGGTGAAGCTGCCCTCGCCGTTCATGACGCGGGCGAACTCGCCTTTCTTGTGAATGGAGAAAACCAATATGGGAATATTGTTTTCGCGGCAAAGGGATATGGCGGAGGCGTCCATCACCTTGAGATCCCGGCTCAGGACCTCGAGATAGTCGAGCCGGTCGTACCGCGTGGCGTCGGGATTCTTCTTGGGATCGTCCGTATAGACGCCGTCCACCTGCGTGCCCTTGAGAAGGGCGTCGCAATTCATCTCGGCCGCCCGGAGCGCCGCCGCGGTGTCGGTGGTGAAGAACGGGTTGCCGGTGCCGGCCGCGAACAGCACCACCCTGCCCTTTTCCATGTGGCGGATGGCGCGGCGGCGGATATAGGGCTCGCAGACGGTGGCCATGGGGATCGCGGAGAGGACGCGGGTATCGACGCCGAGATGCTCGAGCGCGTTCTGCATGGCGATGGCGTTCATGACGGTCGCGAGCATGCCCATATGGTCGGCCGACGACCGGTCGATCCCCGTCGCCGCCCCGGCCATGCCGCGGAAGATGTTGCCGGCCCCGACCACCATGCAGACCTGGATCCCCGCATTGCGCACCGCGACCACCTCGTGGGCCACCCGGGTCAGCGTCTCCTGGTCGATGCCGTAGGATTTGCTGCCCATCAGGGCTTCGCCCGAAAGCTTGAGAAGGACGCGGCGGAAGCGAGGCTGTGCAGTCATGCGGTCATTCACCAACTAATTCTTGTCCGGGTGCGGTTCTTGATAGCGTGAAATGCGCGTGACATCGTCCGACGCCGGACATCAGGGACCAGCGCCGGGTCTCCCCGACCTCTCACGCAACCTCGTAAGGCACCTTATACAATTCAGGCCCAAAAGCGAATACCGCATTTGCGGGCGGTAACGCTTTGGGCCCGATCTGGATCAAGGCGATCAGCGGCCGACGACGGCGGCCACTTCCTGCGCGAAATCCTCTTCCTTCTTTTCAAGGCCTTCGCCGAGCTTGAAGCGGGCGAAGCCCGTGATCTCGACGGGGGCGCCCAGTTCCTTGGCAGCGGCCTGGATCACCTGCTCGATGCGGCTTTCACCGTCCATGACGAAGATCTGCTTCAGCAGCACCACTTCCTCGTAGTACTTGCGCATGCGGCCTTCGATCATCTTCTCGATGATGTTGTCCGGCTTGCCGGACTGGCGGGCCTGCTCCACCAGCACGTCGCGCTCGCGGGCGACGAGGGCCGGATCGAGGTCGGCGATATCCAGCGAGCGGGGATCTGCCGCCGCCACATGCATGGCGATCTTGCGGCCGAGCTCGTTGAGCTTGTCGGCGGGCGCCGTGGACTTCAGGGCGACCAGCACGCCGATCTTGCCGAGGCCTTCATCGAGGGAGTTGTGGACGTAGCTCGCGACCACACCCGGCGAGACGCTGAGCGCGACCGAGCGGCGGAGCGACATGTTCTCGCCGATGGTGGCGATGAGGTGGGTGAGCTCCTCTTCCACCGTGCGATCGCTGCCCGGGAAGCCGCTCTTCTTCACCTGCTCGATGTCGCCTTCATTGGCGAGGGCGAGATCGGCGACGGTGCGCACGAAAGCCTTGAACTGGTCGTTGCGGGCGACGAAGTCGGTCTCCGCATTGACCTCGACCATGGCGCCGCTGCCCTCGCCCACCACCAGGCCGACGAGACCTTCGGTCGCGGCGCGGCCGGCCTTCTTCTCGGCCGAGGCGATGCCCTTCTTGCGCAGCCAGTCGACGGCGGCCTCGATGTCGCCGCCCGTCTCGGCCAGCGCCTTCTTGCAGTCCATCATGCCGGCGCCGGTCTTCTCGCGAAGCTCCTTGACAAGCGATGCAGTAATCTCAGCCATGATGTGATCCTCTCAAAAATTCCTGATTGAACGGCAGCCCGGCATCCGGCCCTATAACGCCGCACAAGCGAGACCGGATCGCATGGTCCGGCCCCGCTCGCTCAGGCTGCCACTGTATTGTTACGCCGATGCAGCGGTTTCGGCATCGCTCTCGCTGGCGGGGAGCGCCTCGACCGGGGCTTCCGACGCGCCGATGTCGGCGCCCGACGCCGACAGCTCCTGCTGCAGGCCTTCAAGGACGGCGCCCGCGACCAGGTTGCAGTAGAGCTGGATGGCGCGGCTCGCGTCGTCGTTGCCCGGAATGGGATAGGCGATGCCGGCGGGATCGCAGTTGGTGTCCAGAATGGCCACGACCGGGATGCCCAGCTTGTTGGCTTCGTGGATGGCGATCGCTTCCTTGTTGGTGTCGATCACGAACAGGATGTCGGGACGGCCGCCCATGTCCTTGATGCCGCCGAGCGAACGCTCGAGCTTGTCGCGCTCGCGGGTGAGATCCAGGATTTCCTTCTTGGTGAGGCCCTGGCCGCCGCCGGCGAGCAGTTCGTTCATGGACTTCAGGCGACGGATCGAACCGGAAATGGTTTCCCAGTTGGTCAGCATGCCGCCGAGCCAGCGATGGTTCACGTAGTACTGGCCGCAGCGCTGGGCCGCCTCGGCGATCGCCTGGGAAGCCTGGCGCTTGGTGCCGACGAACAGCACGCGGCCGCCGCCCGCGACCACCTTGCGGATTTCCTCGAGGGCGCGATCCAGAAGCGGAACGGTCTGGGACAGGTCGATGATGTGGATCTTGTTGCGGACGCCGAAAATGTACTGCGACATCTTCGGGTTCCAGCGATGGGTCTGGTGACCAAAGTGCACGCCCGCTTCGAGGAGCTGGCGCATCGAGAATTCCGGCATAGCCATCTATAGCTCTCCATTTATCCGGTTGAACCGCCGCGGGGGATGTGACCATCGGGAGCCTTTCCCGACGGCACCGGATGGGCATGGCTTGCGGCCGCGCCCGGCCCCGCGTGTGAGGTGGTGGCGTGATACGACGATCACGGCGGAATTTCAAGTTTTTTGTAGGCCCCCGCCCCTCAGGCCACGGGCTGCAGCATGGCCGCGCCGGGGATCCGGGTCTTGAGCTGGAACGGGAAGGTGGCGCCGCCGAATCCCGCCTCTTCCGGCACATGGGCGTAGATCCCGTCGTCCCGCTTCTCGAGCCGCGGCTCCACCGGCACCACCCTGCGGCCGCGCATCCGGGCGATGGCCTCCGCCACGTCCCGGGCGCCGCCGAGAAGCCCGAGCGTCATCCGCGTCGGGAACATGAGGACGTTGATGTCGTGGGCATGGCGCTCGATGATCTCCTCGGGCGCCGCCCAGAACGCTTCCACCGCCTCGAGCCCGTCGGAAATCTCCCGCTGCCCGGCGGGCATGGCGGCGAGATAGAAGCGGGCGTCGAATCGCCGCGGCCGGATGCGCGGCGTGATCCAGTGGGCGAGCGGCACGAGGGCGTCCGGGTCCGGCTCGATCCCCTCGGACTTGAGAAGCGCGTTGAAAAGGCCCGGCCCGTCCGCCTCGTGGATGCGGGCGACGAGACGGTCCTGAAGCTCCGCGGATACCGGACGGCCAGCGGCGTCCCGGCCGATGACGATCCCCGTCTCCTCGAACACCTCGCGGATGCCGCAGATGCGGAAGGCGAAATCCTCGGCCCTCTCGACTCCGGGGCAGAGATCTTCCGCGCTGTCGCAAAGGTCCACCTTGCCCCCGGGGAAGACGAGCGCGCCGCCCGCGACCTCGAGATTGCCGTGCCGTTCGGTTATCAGCACCTCGAGCCTGCCGCCGTCGGCCCGCGGCGCCTGCGCGTCGCGGATCAGCACCACGCTGGTGGCGGGTTCGGGTATGGCGGGCGTCTTCTGCGCTTCGGACATGACGATCCTTCCTAAAGCTCTTCCGCCTCGACGACGCCGCTCACCGCCATCACCGCGTTGCGCACGGCGGGCGATATGCCGTAGCGGCCGGGCAGCATGATTTCCACTTCCCGCGCGCCGTTGTCGAGATTGGCGACCAGCGTGACCCGGCCGCGCCCGCCCTTGGCGCGTTCGAGGATCGCCTTGAGGGACGGGAGCGGCGACGGATTGTTGAGGAAGATGCGAAGCCCCCTGCCCGCGCGCTCGGCCACCCGGTCGATGCTGTCGACCCGGTTGGCGGTAAGGCGCAGGGTCTCGCCCTCAAGCCGCATTTCCACGTCCAGCACCAGCGACTGCCCGGCAGTGAGCAGGCTGCGCGCGGCGGTGAGCGTTTCCTCGAACAGCGTCACCTCGAAGGCGCCGGCGGAATCCGACAGCGTCAGATGGGCCATGGGCTTGCCGCTCTTGGTGCGGCGCTCCTTCATTCCCTGAAGCGTGCCGGCAACCCGCGCGACGGAGGATCCGCCCTGGGCGAGGCGCAGAAGGTCGCCGCTCGACACCACCCGCTCGCGCTTCAGGGTGACGGCGTAGGAATCGAGGGGGTGCGCCGTAAGATAAAACCCGACCGCCTCGTATTCCGCCTTGAGCCGTTCGGTGAGCGGCCATTCGTCCACCACGGGAAGCGGCATGTGCGGCCGCTCCGCCGGGCCGCCGAACAGGCTCACCTGACTGCTGGTGCGCTCCTCCGCCGCCGCATGGGCATGGCGCAGGATCACGTCGACCGCGGCGAAGGCCTGGGCGCGGTTGGGGTTCAGGCTGTCGAACGCCCCCGCCTTGGCGAGGTTTTCAAGCGTCCGCTTGTTGACGAGCCTGGGATCCAGCCGGTTCGCGAAGTCGGCCAGGTCCTTGAACGGGCCGTTCTTCCGCCGCTCCTCCGCAAGGCCGGCCATGGCCTGCGCGCCCACGTTCTTGATGGCCCCCAGCGCATAGCGGATCGCCAGCACCTCGTTGCCGTTCTCGTCCTTCGTGGTCTCGACGGTGAAGGTCGCGTCCGACGCGTTCACATCCGGCGGCAGCACCGGGATCCCGAGCTTCAGCGCCTCCTGCTTGAAGATGTCGAGCTTGTCGGTATTGGCCATGTCGTAGGTCATGGACGCGGCCAGGAACTCGACCGGATAGTTGGCCTTGAGATAGGCGGTCTGATAGGCGACCAGTGCATAGGCCGCGGCGTGGGACTTGTTGAAGCCGTATCCCGCGAACTTGGCCACGAGATCGAAGATCGCGGACGCCTGGTCGCGGCTCACGCCCTTGCGCTCCGCTCCTTCCACGAAGCGGGCGCGCTGCTGGTCCATTTCGGACGCGATCTTCTTGCCCATGGCGCGGCGCAGAAGGTCGGCTTCGCCGAGGGTATAGTCCGCCAGGATCTGGGCGATCTGCATCACCTGTTCCTGGTAGATGATGACGCCGTAGGTCTCCTTCAGCACCGGCTCCAGCGAGGGATGGAGATAGTCCGGCTCCTCCTGCCCGTGCTTGCGGCGGATATAGCTCGGAATGTTGTCCATCGGCCCCGGGCGGTAGAGCGACACGAGGGCGATGATGTCTTCAAAAGCGTCGGGCTTGAGCTGGGTCAGCGTCGCCCGCATGCCCGAACTTTCAAGCTGGAACACGCCGACCGTCGTGCCCTTGCCGAGAAGCTCGAAGGTCCTGGGGTCATCGAGCGGCAGGCGGTCGAGATCCACCTTGATCCCGCGAAGCGCCAGAAGGTCCACGGCGCGCTGCAGCACGGTCAGCGTCTTGAGGCCGAGGAAGTCGAACTTCACGAGGCCGGCGGATTCCACCCATTTCATGTTGAACTGGGTGACCGGCATGTCGGACCGCGGATCGCGGTAGAGCGGCACCAGCTCGTCCAGCGGCCGGTCGCCGATCACCACGCCCGCCGCATGGGTGGAGGCGTGGCGATAGAGCCCCTCGAGCTTGAGGGCGATGTCGATCATCCGGGCGACGCTTTCGTCGCTGTCCCGCTCGTAGCGCAGGCGCGGCTCGGTCTCCAGCGCCTCGGCAAGCGTTATGGGATTGGCCGGGTTGTTTGGCACCATCTTGCAGATGCGGTCCACCTGACCATAGGGGAGCTGCAGCACGCGGCCGACGTCACGCAGGACAGCGCGCGCCTGCAGCTTGCCGAAGGTGATGATCTGGGCCACCTGGGCGTGGCCGTACTTGTCCTGAACGTATTTGATGACCTGGTCGCGCTTGTCCTGGCAGAAGTCCACGTCGAAGTCCGGCATGGACACGCGTTCGGGGTTGAGGAACCGCTCGAACAGCAGGCCCCAGCGCAGGGGGTTGAGATCGGTGATCTTGAGCGCCCAGGCGGCCAGGGACCCCGCGCCGGAGCCGCGGCCCGGCCCCACGGGGATGTTGTTGCGCTTCGCCCAGCGGATGAAGTCCGACACGATCAGGAAGTAGCCGGGGAAGTCCATCCGGATGATGATGTCGAGCTCGTATTCGAGGCGCTCGAGATAGGGCTTCGCCGCCTCGGCCCGCTCCTCCGGCGTCATGTCCGGCCTATAGACATGGGCTTCGAGCCGCTCCTCGAGCCCCGCGCGAGCGATCTCGCGCAAGGTATCCGCCTCGCTCATGCCCTCGTTGCTGTAGCGCGGCAGGATGGGCTTGATCTTCGGCACCTTGAAGGCGCAGCGCCGGGCGATCACCAGCGTGTTCTGCACGGCTTCGGGAAGGTCGGCGAAAAGCTCCGCCATCTCCGCCGCCGACCTGAAATAGTGGTCCGGCGTCAGCCGCCGCCGGTCGTCCTGACCAAGATAGGCGCCGTCGGCGATGCAGAGGAGCGCGTCATGGGCCTCGGCCATTTCGCGCTTTGCGAAATAGACGTCGTTGGTGGCGACCAGCGGCAGGTCGAGGCCATAGGCAAGATCGATGAAGGCTTCCTCGGTCTCGTGCTCGGCGGGCAGATCGTGGCGTTGAAGCTCCACATAAACACGGCCCGGGAAAAGCCTTGAAAACTCGTGCAGAAGATCGGTCGCCGCCTGCTTCTGCCCGTCGCGCAGGAGCCGCCCCACGGGACCGGCGGCGCCCCCGGTCAGCAGGATGAGCCCGTCGGTGCGCCCATCGAGCCCCGCGAGCGGCATGTGGGGGCCGATGGCCGGGTCGCTGTCCAGATGCGCCCGGCTTACGAGCTTCATCAGGTTGCGGTAGCCCTTGTCGTTCTGCACCAGCAGCACCACGGGCGCGGTGACCACGCGCTGGGCGCCCGGCCCTTCCGCCGCGGGCAGCGCCAGATGCAGCTCGCAGCCGACGATGGGCTGCACGCCCGAATCCGGCAGCACGGTCGAAGCTTCCAGCGCGCCGAACAGGTTGTTGATGTCCGTGATGGCGACCGCGGGCATGGATTCGGCCGCGCAGAGCTTGGCCAGTTCCTTGATGTGGATCGCCCCTTCGGACAGCGAATAGGCGGAATGGACGCGGAGATGGACGAATGCGGCGTGGGACATGGGGCTATAATACCCGCTCGCGGGATGCTGTCACCATGTCAGAAGGCGCCGCTCACGAACTGACGGATCCAGTGGACGGCCTCGTCATCCGTCCAGTCGTCCGCACAATCTCCGATGGAAATCTCCGCAATAGCATGGTCTTGCAGGGCGGATTCAACAAAGAAGTTGAACAGCCACACGCCGTGCTTCTCGGCGAAGGCCAGATTGCGCGCCGTCAGGTCCGCGGGATCTCCGGGCAGGACCAACTGAAAGGCGTTCACATGCGGCACGGCAGGATTGACGATGCCGATCCCCTCGGCTCCGAGCCGCGCCGCAAGGCCGCGCGCCCGGGCGTGGAATTCGCCCATGCGCGGCAAGTAACGCTCGATCCCGGCAAGAGCCGAGATCGCCTGGGGGAAGGACGTGAACACGTCACCGCCCTGCCGGCTTTTCCATATGCGCATGCGCGTCAAGAATGCCGCGTCCCCGACGACCACGCAGCCGCCAAGGCCGCCGAGCCCCTTGTAGAGGGAGGCATAGACCGTATCCGCCAGCGCCGCCACCTCCTGCACGGGGCGGCCATAGGCCGCAGCGGTCTCGTAGATCCGCGCGCCGTCGAAATGCAGCGGAACGCCCCTGCCCCGGCACCATTCCGATATGGCCACCAGCTCCGGCCATGGGAGCAGAAGATATCCCGCCCGGCGCAGCGGCAGCTCCACCACCACGGCGGCGAGATCCGCCTGCACGCCCTCAAGATTCCGAACGGTGAAGGGCCGTGCGCGTCCGAGGCGTATGGGGCGGAAATTCAGAAACTTGTCGAGCCCGTCCGCCTCGTCCACCTCCATGTGGCTCAGGGGATGGATCACGACGAAGGGGGTTCCCCGCGCTTCCCGCGCCGCAAGCAGCACCGATTGCTGGGCGATGACGCCCTTGGTGAAGAAGATCGCCCGCTCCTTGCCGAGAAGCCCGGCCATGCGTTCTTCAAGGAGGGCGACCGCCCCGCCCCCGCCATAGATGTCGGGAATCAGGTCGGCAGCGGGATGTTCGGCAAGGCAGGACAGCACCTCCCGCACGGGCGGCAGGCGATGGCCGCTCAGCCTGCGGCTGCAGCGGGCGCGGATCTCCATGTCCCGGGGCGTCACGTCATTCCTCGCCGTTGGCGATGTCGATCTCGTGGAGGACGCCCTCGCGCAGGCGCACGCAGCGGTCCATGCGCGCCGCCAGCTCCCGGTTGTGGGTGGCGATCAGCGCCGCAACCCCCTGGGCGCGCACGAGGTCCGACAACTCCTTCATCACCCGTTCCGAGGTGGCGTCGTCCAGATTGCCCGTGGGCTCGTCGGCGAGCAGGATCCTGGGCCCGTTGACAAGGGCCCGCATGATGGCGACGCGCTGCTGCTCGCCGCCCGAAAGCTGGGCCGGACGATGGGTCGCGCGGTCCGCAAGCCCCATTCGGGCGAGCAGCTCGAGCCCCCGCTCCCGCGCCGCGGACTTCCCCACGCCCGCCACCAGCTGCGGCAGGATCAGGTTCTCGATGGCCGAGAATTCCGGCAGCAGGTGATGGAACTGATAGACGAAGCCGAGCTCGTGGCGGCGCACCCGGGTGCGCTCGCGGTCGCTCAGGTCGCCCATGGACCGGCCGCCGATGATGACGGCGCCGGAGGTGGGCCGCTCCAGGAGCCCGGCGATGTGGAGCAAGGTCGATTTGCCCGAGCCCGAGGGCCCCACGAGGGCGACGATCTCGCCCGGATGCACGGCAAGCTCCACGCCGCGCAGCACGTGGAGGACTTCGCCCCCCTGGCGGAAGTCCATGCGGATGTCCCTGAGTTGCAGCGCCGCCTCACTCATAGCGGAGCGCCTCCACGGGGTCGAGCCGCGCCGCCCGCCACGACGGGTAAAGGGTCGCAAGGAACGACAGGACGAGGGCCATCACCACGACGGCCACCACCTCCACATTGTCCATGCGCGCCGGGATCTCGCTGAGGAAGCGCAGTTCCGGCGACCACAGTTCCGCCCCGATCACCCATTCGACCGCATGCTGGATGCGCTGGATGTTCATGCAGAACAGGGTGCCGATGACGAAGCCGAGAAGCGTGCCGATGACCCCGATGCTCGAGCCCGCGATCACGAAGATCCTCATGATGGAGGCGCGGCTTACCCCCATTGTCCGAAGGATCGCAATGTCTTGCCCCTTGTCCTTCACAAGCATGATGAGGCTCGAGATGATGTTGAACACGGCGACCAGGATGATGAGGGTGAGGATCAGGAACATGACGTTCCGCTCGACCTCGAGCGCGCTGAAGAGCGCCGGGTTGATCTGCTCCCAGCTCACGACCCGGGCGGGCACGCGCACCGCCGCGGCGATCGCGGGCAGCATCTCGCGCACGAGATCGGGATGCGTCAGGAAGATCTCGACCCCGTGGACGGTGTCGCCCATCTGAAAATAGCTTTGCGCGCGGTCAAGGGGCATGAACAGGAAGCGGGAATCGTAGTTGTATTCCCCGACCTCGTAAGCCGCGACGATGCGGAACTGGGCCGCCCGCGGCACCACGCCGAAGGGGCTCGATGCGCCCTTGGGCGCAAGGAGCGTCACCTCGTCCCCGATATTGAGCCGGTAGTTCTCGAGAAAGCCGGTGCCGACCACCACCACGTTCTCGCCGGGCAGGAATTCGTCGAGGCTGCCGGCGCGGATATTGCCGCCGATCGCCTCCCGCGCCTCCAGATCCTCGGCCTTCATGCCGCGCACCATGGCGCCGTCGGCGCGGCCGTGGGCGGAAGCGAGCACATGGCCCTCGATGATCGGGGCGACGCTCACCACCCGGTCCACGGTGCGGACGCGGGCCGCGATCTCGTCATAGCCCGGAAGCGTGCCGCCATAGCCCTGGACGAGCATATGGCCGTTGAAGCCGATGACCCGGGACAGCAGTTCCTCGCGAAAGCCGTTCATCACCGCCATGACGATGATGAGGGTCGCGACCCCCAGCATGATCCCCACCATGGAAAAGATGGCGATCACGGAGATGAAGCTTTCGCTCCGCCGCGCCCTGAGGTAGCGGCTCGCCACCATCCATTCGTATGTTCTGATCATCGGCTGTCTGTCCGGCCTCCGTCAGCCTGCGAGCTTGTTGAAGACTTCGTCGGCGGAAAGCTCCAGCCGCTCGTCGGTGCGGCGGTTCTTCACTTCAACGATGCCGCGCTCCAGCCCGCGCGGGCCGATCATCACCTGCCAGGGCAGGCCGATGAGGTCGAAGGTGGCGAATTTCGCCCCCGGCCGCTCGTTGGTGTCGTCATAGAGCACCTCGACGCCCGCATTGGTGAAGCGCTCGTAGAGCGCGTCGCAGGCCGCGATGCAGGCAGGGTCGTCCCCGCGCAGATTGATGAGGCCGATTCTGAAGGGCGCGACCGATTCCGGCCAGATGATGCCCTTGTCATCGTGGCAGGCCTCGATGATGGCGCCCACGAGGCGCGATACGCCGATGCCGTAGGAGCCCATCTCTACCGTGATCTCCTCCCCCTTGGGGCCGGTGACCTTCGCGCCCATGGCGGCGGAATATTTGGTGCCGAAATAGAAGATGTGGCCGACCTCGATCCCCTTGGCGTGGCGCAGCCGCTCCGCCGGGACGGGGCAGTTGGCGGGATCGTGCTTTTCGACTTCGGCCGCATAGAGGGACTGCAGGCGCTCGACGGTCGCGGCGAATTCCTCGCCGGACGCCCCGGCGAGCTTGGCGAGGTCGATCGCCTCGATCTCGGCGTCGTAATAGATGTCGCTCTCGCCCGTCTCGGCCAGGATATGGAATTCGTGGGAGAGATCCCCGCCGATAGCGCCCGAATCCGCGCGCACCGGAATGCTCACGAGCCCCAGCCGCGCGAAGGTCCGAAGATAGGCCATGTACATGGCGTTGTAGGACGCCTTGGCGCCCTCGAAGTCGAGGTCGAAGCTGTAGGCGTCCTTCATCAGGAATTCGCGGCCGCGCATGACGCCGAAGCGGGGGCGGATCTCGTCGCGGAACTTCCACTGGATGTGGTAGAGGTTCAGCGGCAGGTCCTTGTAG
>CAZDSS010000045.1:0-20472 GCA_964508185.1 uncultured Sphingomonadales bacterium | reverse complement strand
GACATCGCCGCGCAGCATATCGGCATCGCGCGCGAGCTCGGCATGGACACCATCGGCTTCCTGATGATGAGCCACATGGTGCCGCCCGAAAAGCTCGCGGAGCAGGCGGCGCTCATGGAAGCCTACGGCGCGGAATGCGTCTATGTGGTGGATTCGGGCGGCGCCCTCGACATGGACGGCGTCGCCGCGCGGCTTGACGCCTTCGACCGGGTGCTGAAGCCCGAAACCCAGCGCGGCATCCACGCCCATCACAACCTGTCGCTGGGCGTGGCCAATTCCATCGTCGCCGTGCAGCACGGGGCGATCCGCGTCGATGCGTCGCTCGCCGGCATGGGCGCGGGGGCGGGGAATGCGCCGCTCGAGGTCTTCATCGCCGCCGCCGACCGCAGGGGCTGGCAGCATGGCTGCGACCTGTTCAAGCTGATGGACGCCGCCGAGAACCTGGTGCGGCCGCTGCAGGACCGGCCGGTGCGGGTGGACCGCGAAACCCTGTCCTTGGGCTATGCGGGCGTCTATTCGTCCTTCCTGCGCCATGCGGAAGCGGCGGCCGAGACCTACGGCCTCGACGTGCGGGAGATCCTCGTCGAGCTCGGCGCGCGCAAGATGGTGGGCGGTCAGGAGGACATGATCGTGGACGTTGCGCTCGATCTTCTGAAGCGCAAGGAGCCGGCCTGAGCTTCAGGCTGCCGCAGCCCGGACAAAAAAAATGGGGAGGCAGGGCGGATCCGCCCTGCCTCCCCTGCTTTTGCACGCCAGGAGGCTTCAGAACCGCACCGTCCCCTGGACCGCGAAGGAGCGGCCGCGATGGACATGGGTCTGATAGGATCCGGCAAGGCCCGGGATATCGTTCTCGTAGGCCCGGGTGATCTTGTCGGTCAGGTTCTTGCCGATGATCGCAAGCTCCCACCTGTCGTCGGGGTCGGCGATGGCGATGCGCGCATTGATCTTGGCGAAGGACGGCTGGATCGAATGCGGATCGTTGTCCGGCGAAAGGTTCATGTCGTCGGAATAGAAGACGTCGAAATGCGCCTTGGCGACGACGCCGCCGATGGGCTGCTGATAGTCCACATTGAAGACACCCGACCATTTCGCCGCATACTGCAGCGGCACGCCCGTCAGATCCTGGTAGCCGCCGACGCAGCCCTCGGCGGGCGTCTGGCCGATGATGCAGGGCGCATTCGTGTAGCTGTCATACTTGGTGTCGAGATAGGTAAGGCTGCCGCTCACGCTCAGATTGTCGGTGACGCGGAAGGCCGTGTCCACCTCGACCCCGTTGACCTGCGCCTTGTCCGCATTATTGACGACGAAGGTCAGCCCGTTGAACAGCGACACCTGAAGATCGCGGTAGGTGGAGAAGAAGACGGCGACGTTGGTGGTGGCGCGGCCGCCGAGATAGCGGGTCTTGGCGCCGAACTCGAAGGCCTTGGCCTTTTCGCCCTCGAACTCGAACTCGCTGAGGATGCCGCGCCCTTCCAGCGCATTGAAGCCGCCGCTCTTGTGACCCTTGTTGAAGGACGCATAGAGCATCACATCGTCCACCGGGTAGAACTGGACGTTGACGCTCGGGCTCCAGGACCCCTCCGTCCGCCGCGACAACGGCTTCACATGGGGCACATAGCCGAAGAAGCTGAGGCCGACGAGGTCCACGGGATCGGTGAGCGGCGACTCGTTGTCGAGCTCCATCACCACCAGGCTGCTTTCAGCCCGCTTCTTTTCCCGGGTGTAGCGCACGCCGCCGGCGACCTTCAGGGCGTCGGTCACGTTCCAGGTGCCGCGCACGAAGCCGGACGAAGTCTTCTGCACCTGCGAGAAGCGGAGATTTGAACAGGCCGTCAGCGGCCCGCCCGCGGGCGGGAAGAAGGCGTAGTTGAAGCAGGCGTTCCAGTCCTCGAACTTGGTGTCGGCGTCCATGTAATAGGCGCCGGCCATCACCTCGAACATGCGGCCCGTGGGCGACTGCACCCGGATCTCCTGGCTCCACTGGTCGTATTCGGACCCGGTCATGAGCGCGACCTGGGCGTTGGGATTCGCCGTGTAGTCCGTGTCGTTCCCCTGCTGGTAGTCATAGCCCGCAAGGCCGGTGATGGAGGTCAGCGTCCATTCGCCGACGGTCCAGTCGATATTGAGGGCGATCATGTGGGAATCCGTGTCGAGATATTCCTCGCCCCCCGGAATGCCGCCCGCGTCCGCCGACTTGGTCTTGTCGTCGAGATCGATGGATATGTCCGGGTCCACCAGCTTCAGGGCCTCGAGCAGCGCCGGCGACGGAATGCCGATCACCGGCACGCCATTGTCGATGCGCGAGCGCATGTACTGGCCCTTGAGGTTGATGCGGAGATTTTCGTTGGGCTCGAACAGGAGCGTGGCGCGGCCCGCGAGATCGCGCACCCGCGGCAGGTCCTCGTCGCGGAAGGTGTTGCGCAGATAGCCGTCCATGCCCGAGGCGCGGCCGGCGAGACGGGCGCTGAACTTGTCGGACAGCGGGCCCGAGACCATGCCTTCCACCTGATATTCCCCGTCCTCGCCATAGAGGCCGGAGACGAGGCCCTCGAATTCCCGCGTCGGGTTGGCGGTGGTGATGCTGATCGCGCCTGCGGTCGTGTTCTTGCCGAACAGCACGTTCTGCGGCCCCTTCACCACTTCCACCCGCTCCACGTCGAACAGGGGCTGGTGGGCGAGGCGCGGCTTGCTCATGTAGATGTCGTCCACGAACATGCCGACCGACTGCTCGAAGCCCGTATTGTTGGTGCCCGAGCCGATGGCGCGCAGATACATGCCGGGCTGCGACGGGCCCTGGTTGATGATGAGGCTCGGCGTGTTGGTGGAAATCTCCTCGAGATTGCGCACACCCATGCTCAGGATGTTGCCACCCTGGAGAACGCCCACCGAGATCGGCACGTCCTGAAGGCTTTCCGCCCTTTTCTGCGCGGTGACCACGATTTCGTCGATGGTGAGCTGCGCCTCGGCGGCGCTGCTCATGGCAATCAAGCTTGCGGCGCCGAGCAATGCCCGTCCGAACTGACGAGACATTCCCCTCCCGTCGCGATGCTTCTTCATGCTGAATTCTCCCCTTGTCCCCGGCCGTTCCTCGTTGATATCGGCCAAGATGGCCCATGCCGGGATAATTAGTGGACATGAAATCACGGGCGGCCGCATGTCCGAAAGTGCAAAATCTATTCAGCCACTGCCTAACTTGATGGGTTGAGGATCGGGCGAATAGCTTCCCGCAATTGGGGGATTTGCGGCGGATCCGCTTCCATGAGCATGACAGCAATATCCTTGCGGCATGCGAACAATGACCGCGCCCGCCTTGGGCTAAAAGATGCGGGGGACAGCAAAGGGGACGCGAATCTTGAAAGTCATCGACGCCCATACCCACATGGTGCCGCGGCACATTCCCCGGCAACCTGAGCGGGACAAGCTATGGCCGTATGTGGACGCCGTGGGGCCGGACGAGGCGGCCGTGATGATCGACGGCAGGGAGTTCCGCCGCATCGACTCCCGCTCCTGGGATCCGGCCCGGCGAATTTGCGACATGGAACGGGAAAATGTCCATGCCCAGGTGCTGTCGCCCATGCCGGAGCTTTTGTCCCACTGGCTTGCGGCGGATGATGCCGAATATCTCGCCGACATCGTCAATGAAAGCATCGCGGAAATGTGCGCCGCGGCCCCCGATCGCTTCCATGGCCTCGGCATGATCGCGGCGCAGGCGCCGGAACGGGCGCAAATGGCGCTTGGGAAGATCGCCGCGCTCGGCCTTTCAGGCATCGAGATCGGAACCCATGTCAACGGCGTGCCGCTGGGCGATCCCCGGCTCTGGCCCATTTACGAGGCCTGCGAGGCAATGAACCTTGCGATCTTCGTTCATGCGCTTCGCCCCTGCGGCATGGAGCGCATGGGCGGGCCGAAGGAAGTGGCGCTCATCGCATCCTTCCCGCTGGAGATCGCCATGGCCGCCGTGTCCCTTCTGGCAAGCGGCGTCCTTGCCCGCTTCCCGCGCCTTCGCATCATGCTGAGCCATGGGGGCGGCGCGCTTCCGGCGATCCTCGGGCGTATCGAGATGTCCCGCGGGCATATCCCCTCAATCGCGGAAGCGCTCCCCGGCGGCGCCTGGGAACTCGCCCGCCGGTTCTGGTATGACACCAATGTCTATGACGCCGAGACGCTCGCCTTCCTTGCAAGCAGGATGGGACGCGACCGGCTGGTGGTGGGATCCGACTATCCCTTCCTGATCCGGCAGCCCCACCCCGGCGATTTCGTGGAGGCGGCGCTGCCGGGAAGCGCGCAGGCCTGCTGCGCCAACGCCCTCGCCTTCATCGGGCGCGGCGCTTGAGCCGTCACGGCCGCGAGATCAGGAACACCTTCGACGAGTTGAAGATCCAGGTCTTGACGAAGCCGGTCGTCTCCGGCACGCGGCCCAGCGCCTGCAGCGCGCCCGCAAGGCACATCCAGTTCAAAACCTCCTGCTGGCCGCGCGGCTCGATCTCGGACGCGGGATAATCGCGCCACACGTCGTACCGCCCTGCGCGCAGGGCCTCATAGAGGCGCAGGTCCGCCTCGATATCGGGCTTGAAGAATTTCTCGTTGGCGTTGAGGAAGGCGTGCGACCAGCTGGACGACGCCAGAAGCGCCACGCGGTAGGGCGAATCCGCAAGGATCCGCGCCGTCGCGGCGCCAAGATCGAAGAGCCGCCGCGGCGTCGGCGCGGGCGGGTCGAAGTCGTCCGGCCCCATCTTGCGCGTGAAGTCCGGCAGGCCCCCGCGCTGGCAGATGACCCGGGTGCCGTAGCAATTGAGGGTCACCGGCAGGATGGGATAATGGAATCCCGTGCGGTCGTAATTGAGATAATGGATCGCGTTCGAGAAGGCGTGCCCCAGGGGGTGATGCAGCGGCTTGTAGGCATAGGCCGCATCGAACCCCTCGGCGATGAGGCGGGAGACCAGGAACTTGCCCGCCGGCACATGGCCCGGCAGATCGTATTCGTCCTCCGCCGTCTCGCCCCACACATTGTTGGCGGGCACGGTGATCCGGTACTTGTCGTAGATGTTGACGCAATAGGGCGGGATCACGTCTTCCCTGAAATTCTCGTACTGGTCGTCGCCCCAGATGAGGATGAAGTCCGGCCTGAAGTCGTCGATCGCCGCGCGCACGCGGCGGAGCCAGGCGAGGATTTCCGCCCGGTGCCGCGCCGCGCCCGACGCGCCTTCGTCGTCGCCCCATTCGGCCTGCATCTCCGGCGGCCAGTTGCGGGGATCGCGCAGGGACTCGTCCAGCTCCGGATTCTTCAGCATCATCTTGTGGAGCCACGACATCCTGTCGTCGGGATTGGCCAGCATCGGATAGTGGCTGAGCCCAAGCGCCAGTATTTCCGCCATCAAATCACCCCTGTTCAGAGCATCGCCCGGGCGACGCCTTGTTTCCGCAAATCGGGTCGCTGTCCAATGGAAGCGCGGCGCCGGCGCCCTAGGGCACGCTCAGCACGATCTTGCCCACATGGCTGTTGGCTTCCATGTGGCGATGGGCCGCCGCAACCTCCGCGAAGGGAAAGACGCGATCGATGGCGGGCTGCACCACGCCCTTCGCGATCCCGTCCTCAAGGAAGGCGAGGCCCCGCGCCCGCCGGTCCGCGTGTTTCAGGATCTGGCCGACCGTATAGCCGATCATGCTGAGCCCCCTGGCCAGCATGGGCCGCCGGTCGAACATGGTGGGCTGGTCGCTGAGCCCCCCGTAGATCACCATCTTCCCCTCCTCCGCCATGAAGGGGATGAGGGATTCGACGAAGGGACCAGCCACCGGGTCGAACACCAGGTTGAGGCCCGCGCTTCCGACGATGTCGCGAAGCGCAGCGCCAAGGTCGCATTCGGCGCTGGCGATCGCATGATCCGCGCCCGCTTCCCGCAGCGCCGGAATCTTGGCGCTGGTGCGGGTGACCGCGACCGGCACCGCGCCCACAAGCTTCGCGACCCGGATCGCCGCAAGTCCCACGCTGCTCGATGCGGCGGAGATCAGGACGAAATCCCCCGCCTTGAGCCCGCCGATCTCCACCATGCCGCCCCAGGCGGTGAGATACGCGACCCCGAATGCGGAGGCGCCGATATCGTCGAGCCCGTCCGGCACGGGCATGAGGCTGTGGGCGGGGAACACCCCGCGCGTGACGTAAGAGGCGTATCGCCCGCCCTGGGGAAAGGCCGGCAGGATGCAGACCCGGTCGCCCACGGCGAATCCTTCAACATCAGGGCCGATGTCCGCGACGACGCCCGCCCCTTCGACCCCGAGGCCGCAGGGCAGCGACGGCTGGATCAGGTACTTGCCCGACCGGAAGGCGACGTCCGCGCGGTTGAGTCCGATGGAGCGCAGGTCGACCAGGGCCTCGCCCGCGCCGGGGACGGGATCCGCCTCCTCCACGATGCGGAGGACTTCAGGGCCGCCCATCTGATCGAATACCACCCGCTGCGCCACGCCGTCCTTCCCCCTTTTCTGTTGCGATGCTGCGCCGGTCACGCGGCGCCCTGGAACGCTTGGGCGTAGGTCTGCCGAAGCTCCCGCTTCATGATCTTGCCCGACGGATTCTTGGGCAGCTGATCGACGAAGATCACCTTCTTCGGGCATTTGAACGGGGCGAGCCGGTCACGGCAGTGGGCGATGACCGCATCCTCCGAAATATCGGTGACACCGTCCCGCACGACGACCGCCACCACGGCCTCGACCCAGGTGGGATGGGGCAGGCCGACGACGGCCACCTCCTTCACCCCCTTGAGGTGATAGAGCGCCTCCTCCACCTCGCGGCTCGCGACGTTCTCGCCGCCCGTCTTGATCATGTCCTTCTTGCGGTCGACGATGGTGATATAGCCGTCCGCGTCCCGCGTCGCGAGGTCGCCGCTGTGGAACCATCCGTCGCGGAAGGCCTCGGCCGTGCGTTCCTCGTCCTTGAAATAGCCGATCATGAGCTGCGGCGAGCGATGGACGATCTCGCCCACCTCCCCCGGCGCCACGTCGCGGCCCTCGTCGTCCACCACGCGGGTTTCCACATTGAGCGCCGCCAGCCCGGCGGAGCCCGCGCGGGCAATCTGGTCCTCGGGCTTGAGGACGGTCGCGACCGGCGCGATCTCCGTCTGGCCGTAGAGATTGAAGAGCCGCACTTTTGGCAGCGCCTTCTGCAGGGATTTCAGCACGCCCACGGGCATGATGGACGCGCCGTAATAGCCCTTCCCGAGCGCCGTGAGTTTCTCCGGCGCGAAGCGCGGCGAGTTCATGAGGCCGATCCACACCGTCGGCGGCGCGAAGAAGGAGGTGACGTCGTGTCGCTCCATCAGCGCCAGGAGATTGTCCGGCGACGGATCGGACGTGATGATGCTCGTGCTGCCGATATAGACCGCGGGGCCGAGGAACACGTCGAGCTGGGCGCAATGGTAAAGCGGCATGGCGTGGAGCACCACGTCGTCCGCGCTCATTTCCCCGTCGATGATGCAGGTGACATATTCCCAGATCACCGCTTCATGGGTCAGCATCGCGCCCTTGGGCGCGGATTCCGTGCCGCTCGTATAGATGATCTGGGCGACGGCGCGGGAATCGACGAGCATGTCCGCAATGGGCGCGGCGCTCGCGAGATCCTCGAAGGTGGCGTCTGCCTGCGGCGACGCCGTCAGTTCGCCCGGCATGCCGACGATCCGCTCCACCGTGGTATCGAGCCTTGCGGCCTCCCGCCCGTTCGCCTCGCAGATCGAATCCAGGCACAGGACCCGCGCGCCCGAATGCTTGAGGATGTAGGCGATCTCGGCCGGGTTCAGCATGAAGTTGATGGGCACCAGCACTGCCCCCATGCGGGCAAGGGCGAAGCGTATGGCCGCATAGGCGTGGGAATTGCGGGCCAGCACCGCCACCCTGTCGCCTTCATTGACGCCGAGCGCGCGGAAGCCCCCGGCGACGGCGCTGCACAGCCGGTCGAATTCCCGGAAGCTGTAGCGCGCCTCGCCGCAGAGAACGGCGAGCTTGTCCGGATGCCGGGCGGCGGAGCGCCGCAGCAATTGCCCAAGATTGTGGTTACGAGCCCGGCCGACGGCATCGTCGCTCACCGGCGAGGCTCCACTGAACATGCTTCTGGATGGTGCTTCTGTCATGGCCCGGATCATAGCGAAAGTGGTTGAAGAGGGTTTACAGGCTCAGTGCAATTAATGGCGGAACAGTGCAACGTTCCCCGCAGCGATCTTAAACCCGCTTGGGCAATGCGCCCAAATGTGGAACAAACAGCTTCAGGGATTTTTCTGAACACGTTCAGCGACCAGCTGATATGATGGCGAATACGTCGGATCGCAGCGCCTTTTGTCGAGGCGCCCCCGCGACCGGCCATGAAGGACGGGAGTACGATGGCGGAGCGTTCCTTCACCAAGGAGATCGGCAAGCTCAGGCTCGGCAAGGGCGAGGAATTCCACGGCGAGGGCATTCTCGCCGTCACCAAGGCCCTCCTTGAATCCGGGGTGAGCTATGTGGGCGGCTATCCGGGCGCGCCCATATCGCACCTTCTGGACGTGTTGTCGGACGCGCGCGAGGTGCTGGAGGAGACGGGCGTCGAATTCGTCGCGAGCAGCAGCGAGGCGGCGGCGGCGGCCATGCTTGGCGTTTCCGCAACCTATCCCCTGCGCGGCGCGGTCGCCTGGAAATCCACGGTCGGCACCAATGTGGCAAGCGACGCCCTCGCCAATCTCTGCTCCACCGGGGTGACGGGCGGCACGCTCATCATCATCGGCGAGGATTACGGAGAAGGCTCCTCGATCATGCAGGAGCGAAGCCACGCCTTCGCCATGAAGTCGCAGATGTGGCTTCTCGACCCGCGCCCCAATCTTCCGAGCATCGTCAAGGCGGTGAAGACCGGATTCGAACTGTCGGAAGCGTCGCGCACGCCGGTGATGCTGACATTGCGCATCCGCGCCTGCCATCTTTACGGGCGCTTCATTACGGACGACAACCGGAGACCGGAACTTACCGTGCGCGAGGCCCTCAGCGCACCGCGCGACTTCGGGCCCGAAGGCTATACGGGGCCGCCCCACACCCTGCGGCACGAGCAGGAAAAGGTGCATCAGCGCATGCCCGCCGCCGTGGATTTCATCCAGCGCCACAGGCTCAACGAGATATTCGAGGGGCCAGAGAAGGACTTCGGCATCATCGTGCAGGGCGGGATGTACAACAATCTCGTCCGCGCCATGGCGCAGCTCGGGCTCAGCGACGCCTTCGGGCGAAGCCGCGTGCCCATCTATGTGCTGAACGTCACCTATCCCCTGTGCGATGCGGAGGTGCGGGCCTTCTGCGAAGGCAAGCGCTCCGTCCTCATCGTCGAGGAAGGGCAGCCCGAATATATCGAGGATGCGGTGCGCGCCATCCTGCACAAGGCGGGGATGCAGACGGCGGTGTCCGGCAAGGGCCTGCTGCCCAGGGCGGGCGAATACAGCGTTGACGTGCTGCGCAAGGGCCTCTTGCAGTTCGCGGCGGACCTCATCGAAGGAAATGCAGCTGAAGCCCTGGCCGGGAACGGCGCCGCATCCTCCTCCGTCGCGGCGGAGCTTGCGGCCCACGTGCCGCCGCGCTCGCCGGCGCTCTGCACCGGATGCCCCGAACGGCCCGTCTTCGCCGCCATGAAGATGCTGCGGCAGGAGCTTGGATATTTCCATGTGTCGGGCGACATCGGCTGCAACGGCTTCGTCCTGCTTCCGCCCTTCAGCCTGGGGCAGGGCACATTCGGCTATGGGCTTTCGGCAGCCAGCGCCTCGGCGCTTCCCGGCGCGCCGGGCCGCCGCAGCATCAGCGTCATGGGCGACGGCGGCTTCTGGCACAACGGCCTCAACAGCGGCATCGTGAACGCCATCTACAACCAGAGCGACAATGTCATCCTGATCGTGGACAACCACTACGCCGCCGCCACCGGCGGCCAGGACATCCCCTCGACGCGGAAGGAACATCCCGTGCGCAGCACCCGCCACCGCATCGAGGATGCGGTGCGCGGCGTCGGCGTGCGGTGGGTGCGCCAGGTGGAATCCTACGACATCGAGGCGGTGAAGGATGCGCTGCGCGAGGCGCTGACGACGCCGGAGCGCGGCCTCAAGGTGGTGATCGCCACCTCCGAGTGCATGCTCAACCGCTCCCGCCGGGAAAAGCGCATCACGCGGCGCAAGCTGCAGGCGGGCGAGCGCGTGGTGCGGCAGAAATTCGGGGTCGATGCCGAAACCTGCACGGGCGACCGCAGCTGCATGCGCCTGTCCGGCTGCCCGTCCCTCGGCCTTCGCGACAACCCCGATCCCCTGAAACGGGAGCCGGTGGTGCATGTGGAGGAATCCTGCGTCGGCTGCGGCAATTGCGGCGAAGTGGCCCATGCCGCCGTATTGTGCCCGTCCTTCTACCGGCTCGACATCGTATCGAACGAGCGGCCCATGGAGCGCTGGCGGAGCCGCCTCCGCCGGTCGATCATCGGCTTCCTGCAGCGCCGCATCGAACCCGACAATCTGGAAGCAGCATGACGGCAGCACATATCACCAAGATCGCCATCAACGCCATGGGCGGGCATGGCGGCGGCGTCCTCGCCAACTGGATCGTGGAAACCGCCGAGGCCGCAGGCTATCACGCCCAGCAAACCTCGGTCCCGGGCTTCGCCCAGCGTTCGGGCGCCACCATCTATTACGTGGAAATATGCCCGAAGATTGATGGCCTGCCGCCCCCGGTCTTCGCCCTGATGGCGGTGCCGGGGGACGTGGACATCGTCATCGCCTCCGAACTGGCCGAGGGCGGGCGCGCCGTGCTGCGCGGCCTGGTGACGAAGGACCGCACCACCCTCATCACCTCATCCCATCGCGAATACACGACGGAAGAAAAGCTGTCGCGCTTCGATGCCCGGCGCAATCCGCAGGCGATCTTCGACAGCTGCGCCCGTGCGGCCAAAAAGTTCATCGCCTTCGACATGCGGGAAGCGGCCGACCAGTCCGGCTGCCTCGTGAGCGCCGTGCTGTTCGGCGCGCTTGCGGGATCGAACGCCCTGCCCTTCGGCCGCGACGCGTTTGAAGCCACCATCCGCAACAACGAGATCGCGGTCAACGCCAATCTCAAGGGTTTCGATCTGGGCTTCAGGCTGGCGGCTGCGGGAACGCAGCAGATGCCGGCCGCGCCCTTGCCGCGCGCCGTGCGGACCACAGGCAAGCTTGCAGGCGATCTCGCCGAACGCATCGCGCGGGAATTTCCCGCCTCCATGGAGGAATTGCTGCGCCTCGGCGCGGCGCGGCTCGTGGAATACCAGAACGCGGCCTATGCCCGTCTCTATCTCGACCGGGTGGCCCGCATCGTGAAGCTGGACGATGCGGCGCGCGGCTACGAATTGTCGAAGGAGACGGCGCGCCTTCTCGCCCTCCGCATGGCCCACGAGGACGTGATCCGCGTCGCCGACATCAAGACGCGCCGCCGCCGCTTCGCCGAAGTGACGCGCGACAATCGCCTGGAGCCGGACGGCGTCTGGGACGTCGTCGAATATTTCGCGCCGCGGCCCGTCGAGGTGTTCGACCTTCTGCCCGCGGCACTGGGCCGCAGGCTTGCGGCGTCTCCGGCCGCGAACCGCATCCTCGGGCGCATGCTTTCAGGCGGGTTCGAGATCCGCACCTCGCGCCTTCCGGGCTTCATCATGCTCTATCTCATCGGGCGGCTCAAATGGATGCGGCCGCGGAGCCTCGCCCATGCCGTGGAGACCGCCTTCATCGAATCCTGGCTGAAGCTCGTCGAGGATTGCGCGAATGATTACGACCTCGCGCTCGAGGCGGCGAAGCTTCTCTCTCTCGTGCGCGGCTACGGCAGCACGCTGGAGCGCGGACGCAGCAATTACGAGACGATCGTCGCGGCGATCCCGCGCCTTGGCGGCCGCGCCGATGCGGCGGCGCGGCTCGCGCGCCTGCGCGAGGCGGCCCTTGCCGACGAGGACGGAAAGACCCTCGCCCGCGCCCTCAGCGAGATCATCGACGTTACGGAGGCTGCCTGACCCCATGCCGGCATTCGTTCAGAAAAAGCGCATCAGGTTCCAGCATTGCGACCCGGCGGGCCTGATCTTCTACCCCAAGGTCTTCGAGCTGGGCGGCGAGATCATCGAGGACTGGTTCGAGGAATGGTCGGGCCATACGCCCCATTCCTTCCACATCAAGGAAGGCAAGTCCCTGCCCACCGTGAAGACCTGCTGCGAATTCTTCGACCAGGTGCGGCTCAGCGACGAGATCACGTTCAGGCTCGTCGTGGAGGCGGTCGGGAAAAGCTCCATCGCGGTCGCGATCGAGGCATCGCGAGACGGCCGTCTGTGCTTCCGCATCAATTCCAACCTTGTTCAGGTCGCATCGGGCGCGGACGGGCGCTATCATGCCACGCCCTTCGCGCCCGAGATCCGCGAACGGCTGCTGGCCTACAGGGATGCGGCCGCGGCCGCATCGAACACCGGGAACGCATGATGGCGAAATCCCGGAGAACCACGGAGGCCAAGCCCGCGCGCGAGGAGCCCAACAGCAGCGGCCTTCGCCAGAGCATCATCGACGCCGCCCGCCAGGCCTTCAACGAGGAGAGCTATTCGGGGCTCACCATGCGCAAGATCGCGGCGCGGGTCGGCTGCACGGCCGGAACCCTCTATCTCTACTTCCCGTCCAAGGAAGATCTCCTGCGCCATGTGTGGGAGGACGAGTTCGAGAAGCTCCACATCTACATCCTCGGCGCCGTGGACCAGGCGCGGGATCCGGTGGAGAAGGCGCGGCAGATCTTTCTCGCCTGGTCGCGCTACTTCATCCAGAACAAGGAAGATTTCCGCATCATGTACGGCTGGCACACATCCAGCGTTCATCGCCGCAAGGAGGAGCCGGGATCGATCTTCGGCCGCTCCACCGAGTCCTACCAGTATTTCCGCGGCATTCTGGAAGAGGCGCTCAAGTCCGCGACCAACGCGCCCAGGAATTCCGATGCCGCCATGCAATGCCTGCTGATGGCGACCTTCGGCATCGTCGTCATGACCAACGGGCCGAGCCAGTTCCCCTGGTTCGATCCCGAAGACATGGCGGCGCTCACCATCGACAGCATCTTCGCCGGCTGGGGCGTGCCCGTGGGGGGGCGGAAGAATGTCGGCTGAATACGACATCGTGGTCGTCGGCGCGGGCCATGGGGGTGTCGCCCTCGTCCAGCATCTGAGGCGATCGGGCTTCGACGGCGCCATATGCCTCGTCGGCGACGAGCCGCATGCTCCCTATCAGCGCCCGCCGCTCACCAAGGATTTCCTGCTCGATGCCTGCGGGATGGATGCGCTCTCCCTCGGGCTCGATGCTGCGGCCCTGGATGTCATCCTCCTGCAGGGCCAGCGCGTCGCGGCGATTTCGCCCGACGCCAGGAAGGTGCGGCTTGAGGACGGCGCCACGCTCGGCTACGGCAAGCTGGTTCTCGCGACCGGAAGCCGCCCGCGCCGCCTTGCCGGGATTGACAGGGCGCGGCCCTTCTATCTCACCTGCCTCGATGATTGCCTCGCGCTCAAGGCGCGGCTTCCCGCGATCACCCGCGCGGTGGTGATCGGCGGCGGCTTCATCGGGCTTGAGGTCGCATCCGCGCTGCGGACGCTCGGCCGCGCCGTGACCGTGGTCGAAGCGCAGGAGCGGCTCCTTGCCCGCGCGGCGACAAATGCCCTTTCCGATTATCTCCGCCACCTTCATCTGCGGCAGGGGGTGGAGCTGATGGTCGGCGCGATTGTCGCCGATGCATCTCCGCAAGGCGTCACGCTGCGGGACGGGACGTTCCTTGCGGCGGACGCCGTGATCGTCGGCGTCGGCGCTCTGCCCAATTCGGAGCTTGCGGAGCAGGCGGGCCTTGCCTGCGACGACGGGATCCTCGTGGACGCCTTCATGCGCACGAGCGATCCCCATATCCTCGCGATCGGGGATTGCAGCCGCCATCCCAATGTCTATGGCCCCCGGTCGCCGTTCCGGCTTGAATCCGTGCAGAATGCGGGCGATCAGGCGGTGGTCGCGGCCGAGACCATCATGGGCCGGGAGCGGCCCTATGAAAGCCTTCCGACCTTCTGGTCGGACCAGTATGACGCGCGGATTGCGATCGCCGGTATCAGCCAGGACCATGACCGCGTTGCGGTACGTGGGAATCCGGCGGACAACTCCTTCTCCGTCTTTGCCTGGCGGGACGGGAAACTGGTCAGCGTCGAATCCGTGAACCGGCCCAAGGACCAGCGCGTGGCGCGCCGGCTCATTCTGGACACGGCGCTCACGCCCGAACAGGTGATGGACGAGACCTTCGATCTCCGCGCCGCCCTTCCGGCGTGATGGGGGCGCGGCCTAGCTGATGCCGCGCCGCAAGGTGTCCGACGGCGCCTCGCCGAACCGCGCCTTGTACTCGCGGGAGAACATGCTGAGATTCTGGAAGCCGCAATTGATGGCGATCTCGGTGACCGAGCCGCCTTCGCGCGCCGCGATCAGCAGTTCCTTGCGCGCAAGCTCCAGCCGCATCTTCTTCAGGAGCGCCATGGGCGTGGTGCGCCGGAACTGGCGGAAGCCGTAGAACAGGGCGCGCGGGCTGACGCCGGCGACCTCGTAGATGTCTTCCATGGTGATGGGCTCGCGCAGGTTCGCTTCCAGGAACCGCTCCACCCGCCGCACGTAATAGGGCGCGACGAAGTTTTCGGTGCGGTTCAGATCCTCGCTGTAGTTGTTGGGAATGGTGGTGAGCACGTCGAGGAGAAAGAGATGCTCGAGCCCGCGGATGAAGCGCCAGTGTGACGGCTGCTCCTCGCATTCCTTGAGCTGCATGAGGATCGCCGCCACCCGGTGCCAGAAGGCGAGATTGCTCATGACATGCTCGGTCCCCGGCCAGTCGAAGATGAGCGGCCGGTCCATGTCGTAGCCGATCTCACGCTGCAGCACCCGTTCCAGCGCCGATTTCTTGATCCAGACCATCAGCTGCTTGCAGCCGCTGTACCAGGACTTGAGGGATTCCGCTTCGGGATTGATGACGAAGACCGATCCCGGCCGGGCGAGATAGTTGCTCCCGCCCTGACGCACCAGACATTCGCCATGGGCGTTGAACTGCAGGAGATAGCGGTCGCCGAGGCGCGGCGCCGCCACGTCGAAGCTGCCCGCGCAGGTGACCTCGATCTGGTCGAAGGTGATGTGCTCGATCTTGCGCTGGGCGTGAACCAGGTTCACGTCCGACTTCAGGGAATGGGCGATGATCTCGTAGGGAAGCGTGATCTGCTCGCTGTAGCGGCGCGCTTCGCTGAACTTGTTCGTGGCGAAGGCGACCTTGCCCAGCGACGGCATCAAGGGTGCATGTTCCAGCATGTTGGTCCTCCTCCCTTGATGAAAAACATACCAGAATGGTCCGGTTCCTCCAAGGAGATAATGAACGCGTTCAGCAGCCAGAAAGGGCAGTTTTCCAAGCTTTTCCGCGCGGGCGTATGTTGTTGCGCCGGAGGCACAGGAACTGCGCTTTCCGCAAACAGCGGGCCTGGGGCGCGCAAAAGGACGCAGCCGTCCCGCACCCCGGCGGAACGGCTGCCCTCATCTGCGCATAAAGGGATCCATGGAAGGACCGCGACCGGCCGAGGGTGTTATCCTTCCTCCACCTCCACGAAGACCGCGCCGTCCTGAATGGTCACGGGGTAGGTCTTCAGCGGCTGGGTGCAGGGCATGGCCTTGACGTCGCCCGTGCGGATGTCGAAGCGGCCGAAATGCCAGCCGCATTCGATCTCGTAGCCGTCAAGCTCCCCTTCCTCGGAAAGGGAGGACTTGCCGTGGGTGCAAAGGTCGGCGGTGGCGTAGAATTCGTCGCCGACGCGATAGACGGCGATGGGTTCCCTGTAACCCGTGAAGGTCGTCATCTCCCCGCTCTGGAGGTCGTCGCAGGCACAAACGCGCAACAGCATCTTCGATCCGATCACTAGCGTCCTTCCATGTTCACAGATTTACTCAGAGGATGATGGTGATCCGGCCATGGGGCCGGAGCGCCTCCATATGCAGGCGCGAGACCTTCTTCCTGATCTTCAGCTTGCCCTGATCGGAGACGAATTCATATTCGTGCCGGCCCACATAGACGTCCTGGTTCCCCCGCTGGTGGCGATAGGTGACGAAGCAGGCGGTGGCCCGCGCCTTTTCCGCCGACTTCTCCACGAGCCGAATGTTGGACAGGGTATGCAGCACCTTGGTGCGCGGATATTCCGCGTGACAGGTCTTCTTCATCAGGCGCTTCACCCGCTCCGTCAGGCGGAAGCCGTCGTCGGCGATATAGAACAGCGCCTTGTCGGGCGATGCGTCGGCGGCGGCGTCGATGGCCGGCACATGATATTCGCAGTCCTCGACCAGAAGCTCCCGCCATTCGAGCATGCGCCAGTTGTCGAGCAGCTCGGCTTCGTAATAGAGGAAGTCCTCCACATCCTGGCGCGTCAGCTGTGTCAGATCCATGCTCACTTGCCCCCCTGGGTCATAAGACGATTCCATTCCCGCCAGAAGGCCCGCATGTGGCCCTCGTCCATCCAGTGTTCCTGGCCTTCGCGGTTCATCCCCTTGGAGATTTCGTTCCACAGTTCCTCGCGCCGGCTCAGCTCGAAGCTCGCCTGACAGGTCTCCAGCACCTCGATGTCGTCGGGATTGGCGAAGCCCGCGGCGCCCAGGAACTCGAGGCCGTTATGGAGGCGGAGACGCCGCATCTCGTCGCTTTCCCCCTTGGGCGCGAGTATCCACATGAAGGTGTCCATGTAGTTGGTGCGCACCGGCTGGAAGAGGCGGATCGCCACGGTGTGGATGTTGAGCAGCACGAGGTTCGGGAAGATCAGAAGATTGAAGCTGTTCTTGGCGACCCGCTCCGCCCGCTCCTTGCCGAGGCGGGCTTCGAGCTCCTGCATCTTGGCCTCGATCTGCGGCTTGATGTCTTCGCTCAGGGACGGCTTCCAGTCCGCGACCGGCCGCCCCCAGGGGCCGTGATATTCGGCGACGCCGTGGCCGTTGCCGAGATCCGCCACATGGCCGTGGGGGGTTGAAAGATCCGGCACCACACCCGGCATCTGGTTCATCAGATAGTCCACATAGCTCGGATGGGTGTTCGGCCCGTGATAGATGTCGATGCTGTTCTCGGCCAAGGCCTTCCAGTTGCTGCGCACGCTGTATTCCTGCGTGCCGCCCACCACCTCCATGGGCTGGTCGGACTGGTCCATGATGAGGTCGATATAGTCCTTCGCCCCCGCGAGATAATCCTCGAGGTCCATGATGTCGGGATTGAAGGACACGAAGCACAGGCCGCGATAGCTGTCGAAGCGTGGCACAGCCCGCAGGTTCACCTCGCCGCAGGCATTGAAGTTGGCGCAGAAGCCGTCCTCGCCCTGAAGATGGATGAGCTCGCCCTTACCGTTCCAGGACCAGCCGTGATAGATGCAGGTGAAGGTCTTGCCCTTGCCCTTCTTCTCGCGCACGATCTGCGCGCCCCGATGGGGGCAGACATTGAGGAAGCAATGCAGCTCCCCGTCGCCGTCCCGCGAGAGGATGAGCGGGCGCCCGGCGATGGTGCGGATCAGATGGGTGTTGCGCTCCGGCAGCTCCGTCTCATGTCCGACATAGAGCCAGACCTTGTCGAACACGCGGCGCAGCTCTTCGTCGAAGATCGCCTGATCCGCAAAGACCCGCTGGTTCACGCGGAATGAGCCCCGCGACGGATCGATCCGAATATATTCCACTCGATTGGACATGATAGATGCGCCCTCTATGGCTGTGTGACCAGAAGCTCGCGTGGTGTTCGCGCTTTTCCTGTGGTTGCATCCGGGTCCCGCCTTGTCAATTTGGGGCGCGGCCTTCCGGCGGTTCCATTGCGCTGGCACCAAAATCCTATCGCTGGGGGGCATGTGAGGCGGGCAGCGGCGCAAGGCGGCCGCGGGGAGTCCGTCTTCGCCGCCGCCCCCGGGCATTTTGTGAGTGAGAGAAAAACCACTGCGCTCAGATGCGGGCCCGATGCCCGGGGCCATGCCTAACTGTGACCGGAGGAGGTCGCGGATCGCGCGGCATTTTCATGGAGCATGGACCCGCAAGCGGCCGGGTGCCAGTATCTGAGGCAAGACAAGTTCGGGGGGTTGGAGCCGTCATGTCGGCAAGGTGGAGTGATTTCGCGCAGGAGATGAAGCAGGACGGGGGCTGGCGCGTGGTCCTCGTGTCGGGGATCGGGTTCGGCCTTGGGGTCAATGTGCTGTCCCTCTATACCCTCGGCGCCTTCGTCGCTCCGCTCGAACAGGAATTCGGCTGGTCCCGGGCGGAGGTTCAGGGCTCCCTCGTCCTCCTCGTGCTCGCGACCCTCGTCGGCGGCTGGGGGACGGGATGGCTCACCGACCGCTACGGCGTGCGGCGCATTGCGATCGCCGCCCAGATCGCCCTCGTCATCGGCCTTCTCTGCCTTGCCATGAGCCCGCCGAAGCTCTGGGCCTGGTACGCGATCTGGCTCGTCATGTCGCTCACCGCCCTCGGCACGAGTCCCATCACCTGGACCCGGGCGATCGCGGGCTGGTTCGATGCCGGGCGCGGCACGGCGCTCGCCCTCGCGCTCTGCGCCAGCGGGGTTGCCGCCATCATCCTGCCGCCGGTGACCGTCGGCCTGATCGAGGCCTTCGGCTGGCGCACCGCATACATGGTGCTTGCCGCGATCGTCGCGGGCGTCGCGCTTCCCGCCACATACTGGATCCTGCCCGCGTCCCCCCACCGCCCGGCGCCCGTCGGCCGTCACGAGACGGCGGAAGACAAGGCCGAGATCGGGATGGAGGTGCGCGAGGCGCTGGGCAGCTACCGCTTCTGGGCGCTGATGGTGACGACGCTGATGCTCGGCTTCGCGATCACCGGCACCATTCCCAATCTCATTCCCCTGCTCACCGACCAGGGGATGTCGCCGGGCAAGGCCGCAAGCCTCCTCGGCGTCATGGGCGGCACGCTCATCGTCGGGCGGCTCGCCGCGGGCTACGCGCTCGACCGCATCTGGGCCCCGGCGGTGGCTGCCGTCCTCTTTCCCCTCGCCGCCATCGCCTGCACGGTGCTTGCGTCCGGCACCCTGAACTATCCGCTGCTCTTTTGCGCGGTCGCCATGTTCGGATTCGCGACCGGCGCGGAATTCGACATGATCCCCTATATCGTCACCCGCTATTTCGGGCTGAAGCGCTACAGCCAGATCTATGCCCTGCAATGGATCGGCTGGACGGTGGCGGCGGGCCTCGCCCCGGCGGTCTTCGGATATACCCACGACGTCACGGGCAGCTACCGCATCATCCTGTGGATCGCGGCGCTGTGCTTCGTGACCTCGCCCCTCTTCCTCCTGACGCTCGGGCGCTATCCCCACTGGCAGAAACTGACCCTCGCCCGGGCGTGACGGCGGGCGACCCGCAGACGTTGCAACCCTGCATCAGAGATTGCAGTGAGCATTTAGTCTTGCGGGGCGTCCCGGGGCTATGGTGCCCCAAGGTTATGGAACAAGCGGGTTGAACAGCATGGAAATCACCGAAGAGGGTACGGAAAAATTCGTCCAGGTCGCCGACTGGCGCATCCGCTATCATGACGCGGGGGAAGGCCATCCGGTCATCCTGCTGCACGGATCGGGGCCGGGCGCCACCGCATGGAGCAATTTCGGGCCCAACATCAAGGTCCTGAGCCGGAAATACCGGGTCATCGCCCCCGATTTCCCGGGCTGGGGCAAGTCGGACATCTTCGATCCCGACAAGGGCGCCCGCTTCACGGTCAACATGGAGGTGGTGGTCGGCCTCATGGACGCGCTGAAGCTCGACCGGGCGGCGGTGGTCGGCAATTCCATGGGCGGCATCGGCTCCCAGATGCTGGCGGCGTTCCATCCCGACCGCATCAGCCACTGCATCACCATGGGCGCGCCCGCGCCCGGCGGCCCGCAGCTCTTCTACCAGCCCGTGGGGCTCACCGAGGGATTGAAGATCCTGTTCGAGAGCTATCGCGATCCGAGCGAGGCCAACATGCGGCGGCTGGTGGAGATCATGGTCTATGACAGCTCCTTCGTGACCGACGAGCTGATCGCCCAGCGCGCCGCCGCCGCGCGCGCCAATCCCGACCATCTGCGGTATTTCCTCAAGGGCCTCGCCTCCATGCATATCGATGCCGTGGGGCGGGACGAGCTGGTCCATGCCCTGGAGCAGTGCAGGATCCCGGCGCTCATCATCCATGGCCGCGACGACCGCGTGGTGCCGGTGGAGCACAGCCTGCGCACGGCGGCGCTCATGCCCAACGCCACGCTCATGGTGTTCAACCATTGCGGCCACTGGGCCCAGCTGGAGCATGCGGACAAGTTCAACGGACTGGTGGACGGCTTCATCGCCGCCACCGCCTGACGTCCCGAGCAGAGCGGGACCCGAGCCTGACGCCCTGCCCCGCGGCGGGGCGTTTTTTTGGTTCCTGTCGCTGGTGCCCGCCGCCGGACTCGAACCGGCACGAAGGT
>CAZDSS010000044.1:0-20551 GCA_964508185.1 uncultured Sphingomonadales bacterium | reverse complement strand
TGCATTCGGGTGTCCGCGGCGTCACCGACCTCATGGTCATGCCGGGCCTCGTGAACCTCGACTTCGCCGACGTGCGCACGGTGATGAGCGAGATGGGCAAGGCCATGATGGGCACGGGCGAAGCCGAAGGCGAGAACCGCGCCCTCGAAGCGGCGGAAGCGGCCATTTCCAACCCGCTCCTCGACGAGGTGTCCATGAAGGGCGCCAAGGGCGTCCTCATCAACATCACCGGCGGCATGGACCTCACCCTGTTCGAGGTGGACGAGGCCGCGAACCGCATCCGCGCGGAAGTGGACCCCGACGCCAACATCCTCGTGGGCTCGGCGCTGGATGAAAGCCTCAACGGCCGCATGCGCGTCTCCGTCGTGGCGACCGGCATCGAAGCCTCCGACAACGCCCAGCTGCGTCCCGAAAGCCTGATCCAGACGGCGGTCGAGCGCACGGCGCGGATCGAGACCATCACCACCCGCCCGGCGGCGGTTGCCGGCTCCGTCGAGGCCGAGGAAGCGGCCGAGCCTGCGGCCTTCGCCGAGGAGGAAGCGCCTGCGGAGCATGTCGCCGAGGTTGCTGCCGAGACCGCGGAAGACGAGGTCTATGTGGAAGAAGGCGCGGCCGAGCCGCAGGTTGCGGCCTTCGTGCCGCCTGCGCCCATGGAGCCCTCGCAGCCGGTGATCGAGATCCACGGCCAGCGCGAGCCCGAACCCTTCGCCGAAGCGGTCCTTGCCAACGGCCCCGCGCCCGAGCGCAAGCCCGCCCCGGTGAAGCAGAAGGAAAGCCTGTCCTGGTTCGAGCGCATGACCGGCCGCGGCCGTCGCGCCCAGGCCCAGGCGCAGGAGCGGACCGCGCCGGATCTCTTCGAGCGCAAGGCCCCGGCCATGCGGAGCGAGCCCGAAAAGGCGGCGGCGCCGCAGCCGGTCCATGCCCCGCAGCCCGCGCCGTCCAAGGCCCCGAGCCTCGCCCGGGTGAGCGCGGACGACCGCATGTCGGCCAACCGCAAGCTCGACGAGCAGCTGGAGATCCCGACCTTCCTGCGCCGTCAGGCCAACTGAGGACGGACTCGCACGAAGTCATTGACTGGACCGGTCCCGCGCGGCGATCGCCGTTCGCGCCCCGGTCCGGCCATTGACCGGCAGGCTGCGGGCCCAGGGCGCGCGCCGGGCCGGTGCGGCGGTCGCTCCGGCGATCTCCAGCCGCCGCCCGTTTCGGCAGCGCTTCGGCCCCGGCGGGCCGGTCAAATGAAAACGGCCCAAGACCTACCCGTCCTGGGCCGTTTTGTTCATCTTTTCCGTGAGAAGGACCGGGGCGGCGCAAGCCCCGGGGGAGCCGCGGGATCAGGCCGCGTGACGCTCCCGCTCGTGCTGGGCGAGCAGCTTGACGAGGCTGGAGAGGGTGGATTTCACCGTCGGATCCTTGATCTCGCTGAAGTTCTGCGCGATCTCGATGGCCGAACGGTTGGTTCCGCCATGCTTCGGCTCGGCCATGGGCATGTCCTCGTCGAAGCCTTCGAAGAAGTAGCTGACGCTCACGCCCAGGGTCTTGGCCAGCTCATAGAGCCGCCCGGCGCTGATGCGGTTGGCGCCGGTTTCGTACTTCTGCACCTGCTGGTGCGAAAGCTTGAGCTGGGACGCCAGCGACTCCTGCGTGTAACCCATGAGGCTGCGCCGTTCGCGCAGACGCTCGCCCACATGCACGTCCACCTTCTTGGCGAAGGGGCTCTGTCTTGCGCCTCGCTTCCGACCGGACTCGGCCTTGCGCGGCGCTGCTTTCTTGCTTACGCTTTCCGACGCGGGGGCGGCCTTCGCCGCCGTGCGTTTGGTGCTGCCCGGGGGGCGACCCTTGCGAGCCGGTTGTTTAGCCATTGCGTTGCTCCACAGTTGAAACTGGCACTAGTTGCGAACGTTCGCCGTTCTTTTGTGATGTCTCGTTCTGGTTGTTGAACTTGCCGCGCTATTCGGGAATCCGGCGGCACCGCACCTTAAAGAAGTATTTTGGTCCCGTCCAAGTTCCCTCAAAAGGCGACAACAGCACGAAAACCTAAAAAAATGGTCCTCCTACCGGAAGCCGTGCTATACGAACAACATACAGCCGCGGCCCAAAACTGTCCATTCCCCGTTTTTGGGGAATAGGTTTCCAGGGTGGCTCGCGTTATGGTTACATCGAAAGTTAAAGTGCGTCCGATGAACGATTTTTGCCCTGGCGAGCGAAAACTACTGCAATCCTTTGCGCTTCGCAAGGATTGGATCCAAAGTATTGCGACCTTTTGCAGGGCCGGGGCGGGCGCCGTCGTTCTCGCGGGTCTTCTTGCCGCCTGCAGCGGTACGAAGGAAGAGGAATATGTGGAGCGCGACGTCGGCGAGATCTACAACATGGCGGGGAATTATCTCGACGACCGCCAGTACCGCTTCGCCGCCGCCTATTTCGACGAGGTGGAGCGCCAGCACCCCTATTCCGCCTGGGCGCGGCGGGCGCAGCTGATGGCCGCCTATTCCTACTACATGTCCAACAAGTATGAGGACGCGGTGCTGGCCGCCGAGCGCTTCCTCGCCCTCCATCCGGGGAACAAGGATGCGCCCTACGCCTACTACCTCATCGCCATCTGCTATTATGAGCAGATCTCGGACGTGGGCCGCGACCAGAAGATGACGGAAATGGCCATGAGCGCGCTGCAGGAGGTGGTGCGCCGCTTCCCCAACACGGATTACGCGCGGGACGCCGCCCTCAAGCTCGAGCTCACCCGGGACCATCTCGCCGGCAAGGAAATGGCGGTCGGCCGCTTCTATCTCAATGCCCAGGAATATCTCGCCGCGGCCATGCGCTTCCGCACGGTGGTGGAGAAGTACAACACCACCACCCATGTGCCCGAGGCGCTGCATCGCCTGACCGAAACCTATCTCGCCCTCGGCATGATCGACGAGGCGCGCGCCGCCGCCGCCGTCCTCGGCCACAACTATCCGGGCGACAAGTGGTACAAGCGGAGCTACGCCCTGCTCTCCCGCAAGGGCATCCGGCAGGCGGACGGCGCGGGCGTCGGCGGGGACGGTTCGCGGTCGGGTTCCTGATGCCATAGCCGGGCGGCCATGCTGCACAGCCTGAGCATTTCGAACATCGTTCTGATCGACCGCCTCGACCTCGCGTTCGAGGCGGATCTTTGTGTGCTGACCGGCGAGACGGGCGCGGGCAAGTCCATCCTGCTCGACGCCCTGGGGCTCGCCCTCGGCGCGCGGGCGGCGGCGCCCATGGTGCGCGAGGGCGCGGCGCAGGGCAGCGTCTCGGCGGTGTTCGAGCTGCCGCCCGATCATCCCGTCTGGGTCCGCCTTGCGGAACAGGGGCTTGCGGCGGAGGAGGGCGGTCAGCTCATCCTGCGCCGGGTCATCGACCGTGACGGACGGAGCCGCGCCTTCGTCAACGACCAGTCGGTGAGCGTGGGCCTTCTCAAGGATCTCGGCGACATGCTGGTGGAGATCCACGGCCAGCATGCGGATCGCGGCCTCGTCCAGGCGGCGGGGCACCGGCGCCTGCTTGATGCCTTCGGGGGACTCGACGAACTGGCGGCGGCGGTGCGCGACGCCCATGCCGATCGCCTCGCCGCGGCGGAAGCCCTGGCGCGGGAGCAGGAAAGCCTCGCCGCCGCCCGGGCCGACGAGGAATATCTCCGCCATGCGGTGGCCGAGCTTGACGCCCTCGCCCCCGAAGCGGGGGAGGAGGAGCGGCTCGCCGCCGAGCGCACCCTCATGATGCAAAGCGGCAAGATCCGCGGCGCGCTTGACGAGGTGCAGCGGGAGCTCACCCATGAGGGCGGGGCCGAGTCCATCCTCCGATCCGCCATCCGGCGGCTCGAACGCATGACCGAAAACCTGGGCGACCAGCTGGAGCCGCTCCTCGGCGCGCTGGAGCGGGCGGCCATGGAGACGGCGGAGGCCATCGGGCAGCTCGAGGATCTCGCAT
This sequence comes from uncultured Sphingomonadales bacterium, assembly GCA_964508185.1. Taxonomy (GTDB): domain Bacteria; phylum Pseudomonadota; class Alphaproteobacteria; order Sphingomonadales; family Govanellaceae; genus CAZDSS01. The sequence continues at coordinate 16,606 of CAZDSS010000044.1, read as the reverse complement.
CCCGCCTCGATTTCGACGCCCACGCGCTTGAAGCGACCGAATCCCGACTCTTCGCCATTCGCGCCATGGCGCGGAAGCACCATTGCACGGCGGACGACCTGCCGGCTCTGCGGGACGAACTCCATGCCCGCCTTTCCGCCCTCGACCACGGGGAAGAGGAATTGGAGCGCCTTGCCGCCGCCGAGGCGGAGGCCGCGGCGCGACTCGGTGCGGCCGTGGAGAAGCTGCGGGAAGCCCGAATGAAGGCCGCGGAGCGGCTTGCGAAGGAGGTCAATGGCGAACTCGCGCCCCTGAAGCTGGACAAGGCGAAGTTCCGCGTGCGGATCGACCCCCTCGATCCCGCCGACTGGACGGAACATGGCGGCGAGCGGGTGGAGTTCGAGGTCTCGACCAATCCCGGCGCGCCCTTCGGCCCCCTGATGCGCATCGCATCCGGCGGCGAGCAGGCGCGCTTCATCCTCGCGCTCAAGGTGGCGCTCGCCCGCCAGGGGAGCGCGCCAACCCTGATCTTCGACGAGGTAGACCGGGGCGTGGGCGGGGCTGTCGCCGAAGCGGTGGGCGAACGACTTGCGAAGCTTGCCCGCGGCGCGCAGGTGATCGTGGTCACCCATTCGCCCCAGGTGGCCGCCGCCGGCCGCCATCACTGGCGGATCGCCAAGACAAGCCGTAAACTCAACGGCGCGGAGGTGACGGTGACGTCCGTCACCCCCCTCGACGCCGCGGCGCGCCGCGAGGAGATCGCCCGCATGCTGGCGGGCGCGGTGGTGACCGACGCCGCCCGCGCCGCCGCCGATCAGTTGATGCAGAAGTAACCCCGGATGAACGACAAAGCCGCGCCCAGGAACGAGACCGCCCAGCGTGATGTGGCGGCGCTCACGGAGGAGGAGGCCGCCGCCGAGCTGGCGCGCCTCGCCGCCGAGATCGCCGCCCACGACCGCGCCTATTACCAGAAGGACGCGCCGCTCATTTCGGACGCCGAATACGACGCCCTGCGGCAGCGCAATGCGGAGATCGAGGCGCGCTTTCCCGAGCTCATCCGCAGCGACAGCCCCAGCCAGCGGGTGGGCGCCGCTCCCGCCGCGGGCTTCCGCAAGGTGCGCCACAGCCGGCCCATGCTGTCCCTCGCCAATGCGTTCACCAGCGAGGACGTCCATGACTTCGTGGGCCGCATCCGCCGGTTCCTGAACCTGGCGGAGGACGAACCCGTGGATCTCGTGGCCGAGCCCAAGATCGACGGCCTGTCCGCATCGCTCCGCTATGAGCATGGCCGGCTCGTCCTCGGCGCGACCCGCGGCGACGGCAGCGAGGGCGAGGACGTGACCGAGAACCTCCGCACCATCGCGGAGATCCCGGCCGAACTGAAGGGCTCCGGCTGGCCCGAGGTGCTGGAGATCCGGGGCGAGGTCTATATGGCCAAGTCCGACTTCCTCAAGCTCAACGAGCGCCAGGCGGCGGCCAACAAGCAGACCTTCGCCAATCCGCGGAACGCCGCGGCGGGATCCGTCCGTCAGCTGGACCCCGCGGTCACCCGCTCCCGCCCCTTGCGCTTCTTCGCCTATGCCTGGGGGGAGACGAGCGCGCCGCTGGGTGAGCGTTACTCGGAAATCCTCGAGAAGTTCCGCGACTGGGGGCTGCCCACCAACCCCCTGAGCCGGCATTTCACCGACGTCGAATCCCTGCTCGCCCACTACGCCGATATCGAGGCGAAGCGGGCCTCCCTCGACTACGACATCGACGGCGTCGTTTACAAGGTGGACCGGCTCGACCTGCAGGAGCGCCTCGGCTTCGTCAGCCGTGCGCCGCGCTGGGCCATCGCCCACAAGTTCCCGGCGGAAAAGGCCCAGACGGTGGTGGAAGACATCCAGATCCAGGTGGGCCGCACGGGGGCGCTGACCCCCGTCGCCAAGCTCCGCCCCGTGACCGTGGGCGGGGTCGTGGTGTCGAACGCCAGCCTTCACAACGAGGACGAGATCGCCCGCAAGGACGTGCGCATCGGCGATACAGTCATCGTCCAGCGGGCGGGCGACGTCATCCCGCAGATCCTCGGCGTCGTCCCCGAACGCCGCCCGGCGGACAGCAAGCCCTATGAATTCCCCACCATCTGCCCCGCCTGCGGCAGCCATGCGGTGCGCGAGGCGGGGGAGGCGGTGCGGCGCTGCTCGGGCGGGCTCATCTGTCCCGCCCAGGCCAAGGAGCGCCTGCGCCATTTCGTGTCCCGCGCCGCCTTCGACATCGAAGGCCTCGGCGCCAAGCAGGTGGAGGCCTTCTGGGACGCGGGGGACATCCGCAATCCCGCCGACATCTTCACCCTTGAGGCGCGGGACAAGGCGAGCCTCGCGAAGATCGAGAACCGCCCGGGCTGGGGCAAGACCTCGGTCCGCAACCTGTTTCGCGCCATCGAAGCGCGCCGCCGGATATCCTTCGACCGTTTCCTCTATGCCCTCGGCATCCGCCATGTGGGCGAACGCACGGCGCGCGACCTCGCCCGCGCCTACCGGAGCTTCGCCGACTTCGAGGCGAGCATCCGCGCGATCCTTGACGGCGACGAGGCGCGCAAGGCGGAGCTTCTCAGCATCGAGGGGGTCGGGCCGGTGGTGGCCAACGCCGTTCTCGATTTCTTCGCCGAGGCGCACAACCGCGAGATCGTCGACGCGCTCACCCGTGAAGTGACGGTGGAGGATGTTGCTGCGCCGCAAAATACGCAGTCGCCGGTTGCGGGCAAGACCATCGTCTTCACCGGGACGCTCGAGCGCATGACCCGGGACGAGGCGAAGGCCCGCGCCGAAGCCCTCGGCGCGCGGGTTGCGGGCTCCGTCTCCGCCAAGACGGATCTGGTGGTGGCGGGCCCCGGCGCCGGGTCCAAACTGAAAAAGGCAGAAGAACTAGGCATCAAGGTCATCGACGAAGATGACTGGATCGCCCTCGCCCAAGGCGAAAAGGAAAGCATCTGACCCTCGCTGCGAAATTTTGCTGCGCGCCGACCCCATGCCGTGAAATAATAACACCCTGATCAGCCATGCGTTTTTTGCATGGCTGATCTGCCTTCCAGCCCTCTACAAAGTGCTCTTGTGCAATGCAATATGCAGGGCACAGCGACAGCGTCATCGCTCATTGAGAACAACACGACGCTCCAATAGGAAAGTGAGGGTAGAGAAGATGACTATTCGTCGGCAATTCGAACGTGCTGCGGATGCGGTCGTCCAGTTCTATTGCTCCCTCAATGAGCCGCAGTCCGACTTCATCGGCATGTTGGCAGAGCGGGGCTACTATGAAGTGGAACCGCGCGTCACGTTGACCGAAAAGGCCATCCGCAGCCTGTTCAGCGGCCTGGCCAGCGGCGTCGAAGCCATCGCGGAGATCAACCGTTCCGGTTACAGCTTCCTGGATCTCCTCGAAGACCGTTACCTTTCGGCTCGCTCGGCCGAGGTGGTCGAGCTTCGCATCGCCAACGACAACCTGTCGCCGGTCAACGACGACAACCGGACCGATCGCAAGGCGGCCTGACCCGCCCCGCGGTCAGGGTTGGTGCAGCATCAGGCTGGACCAGCCCTCCAGCAGGATGTGGCGCTCCAGTTTCATCCCCTGTTGCTCATAGGCGGCCTCCACGGCCGCCTTTTGGCTTTCGAGGAGCCCCGACAGGATGATCCGCCCCGATTTTTGCAGCGCAGCGACGATGCCGGGGGCGAGCTCGATCAGGGGCTGCATCAGGATATTGGCGACGATGAGGTCATAGGGCCCGTTGTCGCGCACGACGCCCGCTTCCATCCCTTCGCTCAGCGCGCACTGGATCGACACCCCGTTGAGCTTCCCGTTGGCGGCGGCGATATCGACCGCGATCGGGTCGTTGTCGGCCGCAAGAACATGGGCGTCGGGCCAGACCCTGGCGGCGGCGATCGCAAGAATCCCCGTGCCGCAGCCGAGATCGAGGATCCGCTTCGGCCGCAGGCCGCGGGTTGCAAGCTCGTCGATGGCGATGAGGCAGCCCTGGGTGGTCGCATGATTGCCCGACCCGAAGGCCTGCGCCGCCTCGATCTCGATGGCGATGACGTCGTTCGGCACCTTGTCGGCATCGTGCCGGCCATGGACGAAGAAGCGCCCGGCCGTGACGGGCTTCAACGCCTGCAGGCTTTCGAGAACCCAGTCCTTGTCCGGGACAGGGCCGTATTCCACGACAACATCTGCGCCCGCGACCTTTTCCACCGCCCGGCGCACGGCGTCGGCGTCCGGCGCCGGCAGGAAATAGGCGGAGAAGCGCCAGATGGCGCCGGCGTCATCCGCCTCGAAATGGGAGAAGGTGGGGGGCGTTTCCGGGTCCTGCAGGGCGGCAAGCGCCTCTTCCAGCGCCTCAACCTTCGCCGGGGGCAGGTCCAGCGTCAGGACCCATTGTTCTTGGTCGCTCATCTCGTTCCAGTTCCTCAGGCCGGCCGCACGAAGCCGGCGATCACCTTCTTGGCGCTGCCGTGTTCGAAATCGATCTCGAGCTTGTTGCCCTCGACCCCGATCACCCGGCCATAGCCGAACTTGTCGTGGAATACCCTGTCGCCGGTCTTGAAGGGATTGTCGGCGGCACCCTTGACCGCCGTCGCCCGGGCGTCGATCACCTGGGCCGCCGCACCCCTTCGGCGCTGGGTCCAGCTTGCGGTGCGGGAAGATGCCCCGGCGCGGGGATAGGCGGGGGATTCCATGGCCGCAAATCCGTCGTCCCGGCCGAAGCCGCCGCGATAGAGCCCCTGCGCGCCCTCGATCACCACATGTTCGGGCGGCAGCTCGTCGATGAAGCGCGACGGCATGGCCGACTGCCACTGGCCGAAGACCTGCCGGTTGGCGGCGTAGTAGATGGCGGCACGGCGGCGGGCGCGGGTGAGGCCCACATAGGCGAGCCGCCGCTCCTCCTCGAGCGCCGCAAGGCCGCCGTCATCGAGCGCCCGCTGGTTGGGGAACACCCCTTCCTCCCAGCCGGGCAGGAAGACGATGTCGAATTCCAGCCCCTTGGCGGCATGAAGGGTCATGACGCTGACCTTGTCGGCATTGTCCCCCGATTCCTCGTTCTCCATGACGAGGCTCACATGTTCGAGGAAGCCGGTGAGATTTTCGAAATTCTCCATGCCGCGCACGAGTTCGGCGAGGTTTTCGAGCCGCCCCGGGGCTTCCGGCGTCTTGTCCGCCTGCCACATGGCGACATACCCCGATTCCTCGAGGATGGTTTCCGCAAGCTCCACATGGGGCACTTCCGCGGCCATCTGCCGCCAGCGCGCGACGTCGGTGACGAAGGCGGCGAGCGCCTTGCGCGCCGCCGGGCGCAGCTCCTCGGTCTCGGTCAGCATCTGGGCCGCGCGCAGGAGCGGCACGTTCTCCGCCCGGGCGGTGAGATGGATCGTCTGCAGGGCCGCCTGACCCAGGCCGCGCTTCGGCAGGTTGATGATGCGCTCGAAGGCGAGATCGTCCTCCGGCCGGTGGACGAGGCGAAGATAGGCAAGGGCGTCGCGGATTTCCTGCCGTTCGTAGAAGCGAAGGCCGCCGACGATGCGGTAGGGCAGGCCGAGGGTCAGAAACCGTTCTTCGAACTCCCGGGTCTGGAAGCCCGCGCGCACGAGCACCGCCATCTGGGACAGGGGGTGGCCCTCGCGCCGCAATGTCTCGATATCCTCGCCCACGGCGCGGGCCTCCTCGGCCCCGTCCCAGACGCCGCGGACGCGCACCCGCTCGCCCTTGTCGGCGGTGGTCCACAAGGTCTTGCCGAGCCGCCCCTTGTTGGCGGCGATGAGGCCCGATGCGGCGCCGAGGATCTCGGGCGTCGAGCGGTAGTTCTGTTCGAGCCGGATCACCACGGCGCCCGGGAAATCCGTTTCGAAGCGCAGGATGTTGCCCACTTCCGCGCCGCGCCAGCCATAGATCGACTGGTCGTCGTCGCCCACGCAGCAGATGTTGCGGCTCTTCTGGGCGAGAAGGCGCAGCCACAGATACTGCACCACGTTGGTATCCTGATATTCGTCGACCAGGATGTAGCGGAAGCGCCGGTGATAGTCGGCGAGCACATCGGGGTTGTTCTGCAGGATCGTGAGGCTATGGAGCAGAAGATCGCCGAAATCCGTGGCGTTCAGCACCCGGAGCCGTTCCTGGTACTGGGCATAGAGCTCCGCCGCGCGGCCGTCCGCATAGGCCTGGGCATCCGCCGCCGACAGGCGGTTCGGCGTCAGGCCCTTGTTCTTCCACTGGTCGATGAGGCTCGCGAGCAGACGCGCGGGCCAGCGCTTCTCGTCTATCCCGGCAAGCTGCAGCACCTGCTTGATGACGCGGAGCTGGTCGTCGGTGTCCAGAATGGTGAAGTTCGACCTGAGACCCACGAGCTCCGCATGGCGCCGGAGCATCCGCGCCGCCACAGCATGGAAGGTGCCGAGCCACTGCATGCCCTCGACCACCCCGCCGATGAGGGCGCCGACGCGCTCCTGCATCTCCCGCGCCGCCTTGTTGGTGAAGGTGACGGCAAGGATCTGGCTGGGATAGGCCCGGCCCGTCGCAAGGATATGGGCAAGGCGCGTCGTCAGCACCCGCGTCTTGCCCGTGCCCGCGCCCGCCAGCACCAGGACGGGGCCGTCCACCGTCTCGACCGCCTGCCGCTGCGCGTCGTTGAGACCGCAGAAATAGGGGGGCTCCGTCCGCGGCGAGGAGGCGGGGAGATGATTCAGGTCGAAGGGATCATTCATGGGAGGGTTATAGCCAAGCGCGCTTCCCGGGGGAAGGGCATCCGTGGGGTGCCTGCGTCGCGAAGACGTGATGCGGCGGCAATTCCCCGCGTCTCTTCCCGTGCTAAGATGGGTGACGGAGGGAAGAAAGGCTGCAGATGCTGATCCGGATACCGCCCGCCCATCACATCCCGGAACGGGAAGTGACCCCCGAAGCGCTGTATGAGCGGCGGGGGCTGTTCCTCAACCGCCGGTCCTTCATGGCGGCGGGCGCGGCCGCGGCCCTCGCCGCCCTGCTGCCCGGGAGTCGATCGCACGCCGCGACCAACCCCTTGGGATCGGCCGCGAAAAGCCCGTGGAGCACGGACGAGAAGCTCACGGACATGGATGCCGTCACGGGCTACAACAACTTCTACGAATTCGGCCTCGACAAGGACGATCCCGCGAAGAACGCGCAGAATTTCCGCGCCCGCCCCTGGACGGTGGAGGTTACGGGCCTTGCGGCGCGGCCACAGGTCTTCGATGTCGACGACCTCATCAGGCGCTTCCCGCTGGAGGAGCGGATCTACCGCCTGCGCTGCGTCGAAGGCTGGTCCATGGTGATCCCATGGATCGGATTCCCGCTCGCCGCCCTCCTGCGGGAGGTGGAGCCTCTGGGCGCCGCCCGCTACGTGGCGTTCGAGACCCTGCACGACCCGCGGCAGATGCCGGGGCAGCGTCGCGCCGTCCTCAAATGGCCGTACCGGGAGGGCCTCAGGCTTGACGAAGCCATGCACGACCTGACGCTCCTCAGCGTCGGGCTTTACGGCAAGCTTCTTCCCAACCAGAACGGCGCGCCCATCCGCCTCGTGGTGCCGTGGAAATACGGCTTCAAGAGCATCAAGTCCGTCGTCCGCATCACCCTGACCGACAGGGAGCCGGCGACCAGCTGGAACCTCGCCGCGCCCCACGAATACGGGTTCTACGCCAATGTGAACCCCGAGGTGGATCATCCGCGCTGGAGCCAGGCGCGGGAGCGGCGTATCGGCGAATTCTTCCGCCGTCCGACCCTGATGTTCAACGGATATGGGGATGCGGTCGCCCAGCTCTATGCGGGCATGGACCTTGGGAAGCATTTCTGATGGCATCCCCGCGCATTGCGAAGGATCCCGCGAAGGCGGCGCTGTTCGCAGCCTGCCTCCTGCCCTTCGCCGATCTGGGGTGGCGGGCGGCGACGGGCGCGCTCGGCCCCAATCCCATCGAGGCGGCGACCGATGCGACCGGCATCTGGGCCATCCGATTTCTCGTGCTGGCGCTGGCGGTCACGCCGTTCATGCGTTTGTCGGGCATCAAGCGCGTCCTGCGCTTCCGCCGCATGATCGGGCTTTTCGCCTTCTTCTATGCGGCGCTCCACATGGCGATCTATTTCGTCCTCGACCATTTCTTCTTCTGGGAGACGATCGCCAGGGACCTTACGAAGCGGCCCTTCGTCATCATCGGCATGGCGACCTTCGTCATCCTTCTGGTCCTCGCCGCGACCTCCACCAGCGGCGCGATCCGCCGCCTCGGCGGGCGGCGCTGGCGCAATCTGCACCGGCTCGTCTACGGGGCGGGGGTCGGCGCCGCGATCCACTTCACCATGTCGGTCAAGGCGGACGTGACGGAACCCCTGATCTATTTCGGGATCGTCATCGCGCTCCTCGCCCTCCGGCTCGCGCCCGCGCGGCGCGGCAGCCTCGGGCGGGGACGGGCCGCGCCGGAACTTTCCCCCTGATTCAAGAGTTTGGACAGGGATGGGTGAGCGCCACAGGCGGTGGCCGCCCGCCATGGAAAGGAACCACATTCATGAAGCCCTCTCTCCTCCTCGTGCCCGCCATCGGGCTGATTATGGCCGCCTGTGCGAGCTCGGAGCCCGATACCCGCTACATCATCATCCGCGAGCAGACGGTCGACCGGCAGCTTGCGGAGACGGCCGCGGACTATTGCCGCAAGCGCGGCATGTCGGCGGTGGTCGAGACCAACGACGCGGGACCGGACTCGGTCACCTTCCGCTGCCGCTGACCGGGCGCGAGACCCTGGAAATCACCTGCAGGGAGTAGTGGGTAATGATGATCTCGAGACTGGCGCTTGCGGCATTGCTTTCGGCCCTTCTCGTCGCCTGCGACGAGGGGCCGACCGCGGACCCCGGCAATGCGGGCGGGGAGGATCTTGCGACCGGAGACGGCCGGATCCTGCTTTACGACTGCCCGGGCGCCATGCTCGAGGTCCATTACCTTGACGATGCCGTCCAGTTCGCCTGGCAGGGCATGAGCTACCGCCTGCCGCAGGTTCCGGCCGAGAATGCCGCGGCGGCCGAGGCGCGCTATGCGACGAGTGACGCCGAATTGTGGAACCGCGGGTCCGAGATCCGCGTGCGCCTGCCGGATGTGGGCGCCATGAGCTGCACCCAGCGGCCCCAGGACAGCGTGCCGCGCTATCCGAGCGTCAATCCCACCGACCCTCCGCAATGACCGGCCCGAGGCCCGGCCTGATCCCGGCGCCGCGCCTTAGCACTTGAACCGGCCCAGCCCGGCGCGCTAAACAACAGCATCTTTTGGTGGGAAGGAGCGCCGGTCATGAACAAGCCTTTCGACAAGTCCAAGCTGCCCAGCCGTTATGTCACCGAGGGCCCCGAGCGTGCCCCCCATCGGTCCTATCTCTATGCCATGGGCCTGACGGAAGAGCAGATCCACCAGCCGCTGGTGGGGGTGGCGACCGCCTGGAACGAGGCCGCGCCCTGCAATATCGCGCTCGCCCGCCAGGCGCAGTCGGTGAAGCGCGGCGTGGCGGAAGCCAAGGGCACGCCCCGCGAATTCACCACCATCACCGTCACCGACGGCATCGCCATGGGGCATGAGGGGATGAAGTCCTCCCTCGCGTCGCGCGAGGTGATCGCGGACTCGGTCGAGCTCACCATGCGCGGCCATTGCTACGACGCCCTCGTCTGCCTTGCGGGCTGCGACAAGTCGCTCCCCGGCATGATGATGGCCATGGTGCGGCTCAACGTTCCGTCCGTCTTCATGTATGGCGGCTCCATCCTGCCCGGCCGCTTCAAGGGCCGGGACGTCACCATCATCGATGTGTTCGAGGCGGTCGGCCAGCATGCGGCCGGCACGGTGGATGACGAATATCTCCATGAGCTCGAATGCGTCGCCTGTCCGGGCGCCGGGGCCTGCGGCGGCCAGTACACGGCCAACACCATGGCCTGCGTGTCGGAAGCGATCGGCCTCGCGCTTCCCGGCTCCGCCGGCGCGCCCGCGCCCTACGAAAGCCGCGACGAATACGCCTATGCCTCGGGCAAGGCGGTGATGGAGCTCATCCGCCGCAACATCCGCCCGCGCGATATCGTCACCCGCAAGTCGCTGGAGAACGCGGCCCGCGTGGTCGCGGCGACCGGCGGCTCCACCAACGGCGCGCTGCACCTGCCCGCGCTCGCCCATGAATGCGGCATCGATTTCGACATGCACGACGTCTGCGAGATCTTCCGCTCGACGCCCTATATCGCCGACCTGAAGCCCGGCGGCAAATATGTGGCGAAGGACCTCTTCGAAGCGGGCGGCGTGCAGCTCATCCTCAAGACCCTTTATGAAAACGGCTACATCCACGGCGACTGCATGACGGTCACCGGCAAGACCATGGCCGAGAACCTGGCCGAGGTGCAGTGGCGGGACGACCAGGACGTGATCCGCCGCGCCGACAACCCGATCTCCACCACGGGCGGCGTCGTCGGCCTCAAGGGCAATCTCGCCCCCGAAGGCGCCATCGTGAAGATCGCCGGCATGAAGCGCCTGCAGCATCGCGGTCCCGCGCGGGTCTTCGACTGCGAGGAAGATTGCTTCGCCGCCGTCGAACGCCGCGACTACAAGGAAGGGGACGTGCTGGTGATCCGCTACGAGGGCCCCAAGGGCGGCCCCGGCATGCGCGAGATGTTGGCGACGACCGCCGCCCTCTACGGCCAGGGCATGGGCGAGAAGGTGGCGCTCATCACCGATGGTCGCTTCTCGGGCGGCACGCGCGGCTTCTGCATCGGCCATGTGGGCCCGGAAGCGGCGGTGGGCGGCCCCATCGCCCTGCTCCGTGACGGCGACATCATCTCGATCGACGCCGAGCGCGGCACCATCGAGGTGGAGCTGAGCGACGAGGAACTGGCCGCGCGCCGCAAGGAATGGAAGCCGCGGGAGCCCCATTTCGGCTCCGGCACCCTGTGGAAGTACGCCCAGCTCGTGGGCCCCGCCTGCAAGGGCGCGGTGACCCATCCGGGCGGCAAGGCGGAAAAGCGCAGCTACGCCGACATCTGACCGGCATCAGGGCCGCGCCCGTCCTTGGGGAGAAGGGGGGGCGCGGCTCTTCCCCGCGGCATCATTCAAGCTGCGCAAGGGCGATAAGCAAGGGGGGCGGCCATGGAAAAGCGGACCTTCCGCTATTACGACCTGGTGATGGCGGCGTTCGTCGCCGTCCTGCTATGTTCCAACATCATCGGCCCGGCCAAGATCGCAACCCTCTGGGGCTTCACTTTCGGGGCCGGGGTGCTGTTCTTCCCCATATCCTACGTCTTCGGCGACGTGCTGACCGAGGTCTATGGCTACGCCCGGGCACGGAAGGTGATCTGGGCGGGATTCGCGGCCCTTGCCTTCGCCGCCTTCATGTCCTTCGTCATCGTGTCGCTCCCGCCCGCCGAAGGCTGGCCCCATCAGGAGGCCTATGCGGCGGTCCTCGGCCAGACGCCGCGCATCGTGGCGGCTTCGCTCACCGCCTTCCTGACCGGCGAGCTCATCAATGCCTATGTGCTCGCCCGCATGAAGGTCTGGACGAAGGGGCGCTATCTCTGGACCCGCACCATCGGCTCCACCATCGTGGGGCAGGCGGCGGACAGCCTGGTGTTCTACCCCATCGCCTTCTACGGCGTGTGGAGCACGGACCTGATGATCACGGTGATGATATCGAACTTCCTGGTGAAGACCGGCTGGGAAGCCGTGCTGACCCCCATCACCTACAAGGTGGTGGGCGCCCTGAAGAAGGCCGAGGGGGTCGACCACTTCGATTACGACACCGATTTCACGCCCTTCGCCCTTACGACGGAAGCCCCGCCGCCGAAAGAGGGGTGAAGCTCCAGCACAGGAAGAGCATGTCGGGCCGCACCCCGTCCCGCGACAGTGGCAGGACGAGAAGCTCGTATTCCAGATGCTCGTTCTGACTGACCGTCAGAAGCCCGCTATGGCGGTGGGGCTTCCCCTCCCGCGTCGGCGGCAGGAAGGCTGCGGTGAAGATTCGGCGCAGATCCTCGCGCTCGATCTCGGACAGCCGCCAGCCCGTGTAATAATCGCCGAAGACGTAGTCGAGCGCGGTGCCGAGCAGCCGGAAGCGGAAGTCATGGCCGCCTTCCAGCACGTCGACGAGCCCCACGAAGGGAAGGTGCGGCACGATGTCCATGGGGTCGATGTCCGCGCGCGCGGGCATGGCGCGGTCCCCCCGCAGGCCGTTCCAGTAATCTTCGATGGCCTGAAGGTTGGGGCTGGGATAACTGTCGTCTTCACTGGTCGGCGCAAAAGGAACGAACCGGCGCAAGGTCGGAAAGAGTTCCAGTTTCAGCATGTACAGAACCTGATATGGGATAGCCGCGGGCTATCCAGGCGTTATTCCCGTAGGCATTGTTGATGTGCTGGAACGCCGGACGAGGCGAAAAGATCCCGAGGGACGAAAAAATATGACGGATATCGGATTGACCCATGTTGCCCTGCTGTGTCGCGACGCCGCACGGAGCGCCCGGTTCTACGCCGCTTATGCCAACATGCAGGTGGTGCACCGGAGGGAGGTCGAGGACGGACGCGAGGTGCTGTGGCTTTCGGACGGCACCCGACCCTTCGTCATCGTCCTCATCGAGGCGGCGGAGGTCGATACGGTCCTCGGCCCCATCGCCCATCTGGGGGTCGGCTGCGAAAGCCGCGCCGCGGTCGATGCCCTCGCGGAAAGGGCGCGGGCCGAAGGGGTGCTCGCCCGCGCACCCGAGGATTCCGGGCCACCCGTCGGCTACTGGGCCATGCTGCGGGATCCCGACGGCCATGTGCTGGAAATCTCCTTCGGGCAGGAGATCGGCCTGACGGTCGAGGAGAAATCTGTCCCGAAATGAGCCTCGCTGTCGGCGCGCCTTACAGGATCGCCGATCCCCCGGCCCTCACGCCCGGTAAATGCCCGGCAACATTGACGGACATCCCGTTGGCATGGGGCTTGCTCTTTGTCCCCGCAGATGATCTGATCGCTTCTTGGGAGGTCGCGTATGATGTGTCTGCGTAAGGTTCTCGCACTGGGTCTCGGGGCCGGGGTGGCGCTTGCCGCGGCCGGGGCCATGGCGGAAAACAAGGGGGCCGAGCTCGGCCGGACGGTGTTCGACCTTTTCGATCGCGGGGCGACTTCCATCGTCGCGGTAAGCTCCTGCGGCGTCGACGATCAGGCTGGCTTCACCCGCTTCCGGGCCGATTTCGCCAAGGTGGCGGATGCGGTGACCGCGGAACTCCAGAAGATGAATCCGGACCGTAGCCGGGATGAGCTCGCCCTCGTCATCGGCTTCCGGCTCGCCCATCTCGAGGCCTCGACCCAGAAGGCGGTCACGAGCGCGGGCTGCGACTCGCCGGAAATCCGCAAGATGCGCACCCTGTTCGACATGCAGGAACGGCTGGCCCAGCTGCCGCCCGCCGGGACCCACACCCACTGAGCGGGGCTGAGACTCAGGAGCGGTCGTCGGAAGCGGCGTCCGCCTCCGCCTGCTCCTCGAATTCGGCATCGACGCTCGCCGCAAGCTCCTCATCGTCGGCAAGCGGAAGCTCCGCTTCCGCATTGGGGTCGTCGAAGCCGATGACCGCAAGGTTCACATGCTCCAGCAGCCCCGCGGCCTTGAGCTCGTCGAGGCCCGGGAGATCCCGGATGTCCTTCAGCCCGAAATGGACGAGGAAGGCTTCCGTGGTGCCGAAGGTGAGCGGCCGCCCGGGCACGCGCTTGCGTCCCCTGGGCTTGACCCAGCCCGCTTCCATGAGAACATCGAGGGTCCCCTTGCTCAGGGACACGCCGCGGATCGCCTCGATCTCGGCCCGGGTTACGGGCTGGTGATAGGCGATGATGGCCAGCGTCTCGACTGCGGCGCGGGAGAGTTTCCGAGGCTCCTCCAGCTCCTTGCGCAGGAGGAAGGCGAGGTCCGGCGCGGTGCGGAACAGCCATTTGCCCCCGACCTCGATCAGATTGACCCCGCGCTCCGCGTAATCGGCCACAAGCCGGTCGATGATCGCCCGCACATCCACGTCTTCCGGCAGATGGGTGCGAAGATCGGCTTCGCTCAGGGGCTCGGCGGAGGCGAAAAGCAGCGCTTCGATCATGCGCTGGTGCTGGTCGCGCTGGGTCTGGTCGCTCATGAGATCATCCGGTGAATTGGTCCCGCATCAGCCTACTGTTCGGGGGTGGCGGGCGGCACGCGCGGGCGGAGATAGAGGGGCCCATAGTGCTCGCCCTGACGGATCTCGGCGCGGCCCTGGCGGGCAAGCTCCAGCGCCGCGACGAACATGCTGGCGGTCGCCGAGCGGCGGCCCCGGGGGCCCGGCACGTAACCCGGCAGGAAGCGCTCCAGGGTCGTCCAGTCGAGGCTCCGGCCCAGCATGTCGCTCAGCCGCTCCAGCGCCTCTTCCAGGGAATAGACATTGACCCGGGGGATCTTGATCTCGGTCACCCGGGTGCGCACCGCATGGTCGGCATAGGCGCGGAGAAGCTCGTAGAGGGTGAGGTCGTACAATGGCTTCTGGGTGATCTGGACGCCCTCGGGCCGTCCGCGGCGGAACACGTCGCGCCCCATGAGGTCGCGGGCCATGAGCTGGGCCGCGGCGTCGCGCATGGCCTCAAGCCGGGCGAGGCGGTGGGCGAGCTCCGCCGCGAGCTGTTCGGCCGAGGGTTCTTCCTCCTCTTCCTCGGGCAGCAGCAGGCGGGACTTGAGATAGGCGAGCCAGGCGGCCATGACGAGATAGTCGGCGGCCAGTTCCAGCCGCGCCCGCCGGGCCTCGGCGATGAAGGCAAGATACTGCTCGACGAGGGCGAGGATCGAGATCTGCCGCAGGTCCACCTTCTGGGTGCGGGCGAGGGTCAGCAGAACGTCCAGCGGACCTTCGAATCCGTCCACGTCGACGATCAGCTTCTCGGCCTCGGGAATGTCCCGCGGCAGATCGGGGATGGTCTCGCTCATGCCTCCACGCCCACGATGAATTTCATGATGAGGCTATAGAGGAACTCGAGAGGCGGCAATATGAACCAGCCGAAGATGCTCCAGTCCTGGCCGACGAGCCCGCCGACGAGCGGCAGGACGAACAGGAGGCCGAGAAGGATCAGCATGCCGTGCCGCTCCAGCCGGGCAAGCGGCAGGGCGAGGCTGCGGGGCAGGAGCCCGACGGCGACCCTTCCGCCGTCGAGGGGCGGAATGGGCAGCATGTTGAAAAGGGCGAGCAGGAGGTTGATCTGGATCCCGTGCACCATGTTGAGGGCGAACCATTCCTGCGCCGATTCCGGAAGGACGGTCGTGAGATGCAGCAGGAAGCCCGCGGCGATCGCCATGGCGAAATTGATGCCCGGCCCGGCCAGCGCCACCCAGACCATGCCGTAGCGCGGATCGCGGAGACGCAAGGCATTGACCGGCACCGGCTTGGCGTAGCCGAACAGGAACGGCGCGCGCATCACGAACAGCAGGAGCGGCAGGATCACGGTGCCGAAGGGATCCACATGGCGGAAGGGATTGAGGCTCACCCGACCCATGACCCGGGCGGTGTCGTCCCCCAGCATGTTTGCCACATACCCGTGGGCCGCCTCGTGCAGGGTGATGGCAAGGAGCAGGGGCAGGGCCCAGGTGGAAAGGGTCAGGATGATGTCGGCCATTACGCGAACGCGGTCCCCATCAGGGCCGCAAGCTCGGCCGTGACCGCCGCGAGGTCGTATTCCTGCCGCGGCGGGGGCGTGAAATGCCGGTCGAGATGGGCGAGGGCGGCGTCATCCAACGGCTCCACCGATTCCAGCACCGCCCGCCGGTCGTCGAACGCGGCGTTGCACAGGAGCAGGGCGTCGCATCCGGCGGCAAGCGCCTGCCGCGCGAGATCGGGGAGCGGCCCGTTCAGGGCTTTCATGGTGAGATCGTCGCTGATGAGCGCGCCCCGGAAGCCCATATGCCCGCGGATCACGTCGCCGATCACCGTGGGCGACAGGGTCGCCGGGCGGTCGGGGTCGATGGCCGTATAGGTCACATGGGCGGTCATGGCGATGGGCAGGTCCTTCAGCGCCCGGAAGGGGACGAAATCGGTGGCCTCCAGCTCGGCCCTGCTCGCATCCACCCGGGGAAGCTCCAGATGGCTGTCGGCGGTGGCGCGGCCGTGGCCCGGCACATGCTTGGCGACCGGCAGGACGCCGCCCGCCATGAGGCCCTCGGCGGCGGCGCGGGCGAGATCGATCACCTCCTCCGGCGTCGTGCCGTAGGCGCGGTCGCCGATGATGAGATGGGCGCCGGGCAGGCGCAGATCAAGGACGGGCAGGCAATCCACGGTGATGCCAAGCTCGCCAAGCTCGCCCGCGATCAGGCGGCTATTGAGCCAGGCGGCGCGGCGGGCGGCGCCGCGGTCCCGCGTCGCGAGCTCGGCGAAGCGGCCGGCGGCCGGGGGCTTCCGCCAGTGCGGCGGCCCCAGGCGGGCGACCCGGCCCCCTTCCTGATCGATGAGCACCGGGGCCTCGCGTCCGACGGACTCGCGCAGCTCGGATATCAGCCTTCGCACCTGTTCGGGGTCGCGCACATGGCGCGCGAACAGGATGAAGCCATAGGGATCGAGGGCGCGGAACAGGGCCGCTTCATCCGCCGTCAGGCGGTCGCAGGTGCAGTCGAGAATGATGGGGCG
>CAZDSS010000043.1:0-20654 GCA_964508185.1 uncultured Sphingomonadales bacterium | reverse complement strand
TCGGGCACGATCACCGCGTTCTTCACCTGCTGCGCCTTGACGAGGCCCAGAACCTCGGTGCGGAAATCCTCCCGCCGGTCGGACCAGCGCAGCCCGCCGCGCGCCACGGGGCCGAAGCGGAGATGGACGCCCTCGACCCGCGGCGAATAGACGAAGATCTCGGCAAAGGGCCGTGGCAGCGGCGCCTCCTTGAGCTCGCGGCTGCGGATCTTGAAGGCGAGGGCGGGGCGGCAACGCCCGTCCTCGTCCCGCTGATAGGCGTTGGTGCGGATGGTTGCGAGGATCGCGTTGCGGAAGGCGCGCAGGATCGCGTCCTGGTCGGGGCTCGCGACCCCGGTCAGCGCGTTCTGGATCTCGCCCTGGATCCCGGACATCACCCGCGCCCGGTCGCCTTCCGGGAAGGCGGGGTCGAAGCGCGTCTCGAACAGGCGGATCAGGAGGCGCGCGATCTCGGGATGATCGGCAAGGCTCGCCCGCAGGTAATCCTCGCTGTAGGACAGGCCGAGCTGGCGCAGATATTTGCCGTAGGCGCGCAGGATCTCCACCTGCCGCCAGTTGAGCCCGGCGCGCAGCACCAGGGCGTTGTGCCCGTCGCTCTCGATCTCCCCGGCGGCGAGCCGGGTGAGCAGGGCCTCGAGCCGGGGCTTCGCCTCCTCGAAGGCGATGTCCGACCCCCGCGGGTCGGCAAGGAAAAAGTCATGGATGCAGGCGGGCGGACTGGTGCGGTCGCCATAGGGGATCTCGTAGGCGAATTCCTCGATCACCCTGAGCCCCAGGCTTTCGAGGACGGGCATGACGTCGCTCAGGGGGATCACCCGCGACGGATGATAGATCTTGAGCCGGATGGTGTTCGCCGCATCCCCGGGAAGCCGATAGAAATGATGATCCACCCCCCCGGGACGCCCGCCCGCCGCCTCGAGACTGTCGATGTCGTCTGCGGCGATCTCGGGCGAGAACAGGTCGCGATAGGCGGGCGGAAAGCCGTTCACATAACGGTCGAGGAGCGCAAGCCCCTGTTCCTCGCCCCAGCGGGCGACGGCGATCTCCTTCAGATGATCGCGCCAGCCGCGGGCGACTTGCGCGATCCGGGCATTGATCTCGTCGGGATCGACCGCCGGGGTCTCGCCCGGCCGGGTGCGCACGATGAAATGCCAGCGCGCCAGCACGTCGTCCGACATCTGGGCGTAGCGGGCGGAAATCTCGCCGCGGTAGGCCTCGCACAGGATGGCCTCGATCCGGGTGCGGAGCGTGCTTTCATAAAGGTCGCGCGGCACATAGACGAGGGCCGAGACGAAGCGGCCGAACTTGTCGGGCCTCAGAAACGCGCGCACATGGGGCCGCTCGCGCAGGTAAAGGACACCGATCGCCGTCTCGAACAGACGCCTTTCGTCCACCTGGAAGAGCTCGTCCCGGGGGAAGGTCTCGAGAATGTGGAGAAGGGCGCGGCCATCATGGCTCATGGGCGCGAAATCGGCGAGCGCGATCACCCGCTCCACCTTGCGGCGCAGGAAGGGGATGTTCTGGACCCGGCGGTTGAGGGCGACGGAGGTGAAAAGCCCCACGAAGCGATGTTCGCCGATGGCCGCGCCGTCCGGCCCGTAGCGCTTGACGCCGACAAAGTCGAGATGGGCCGGGCGGTGGACGGTGGAGCGCATGTTGGCCTTGGTGACGATGAGCGGCTCGGGCCCCGCCATGAAATCGCGCACCTCGGGCGACACCGCGACCATCTCGTCGCCCATGCGAAAGACCTGCCGCGCCGGATCGCGGAGCAGCCCCAGGCCCTCTTCAGCCCGGCCTTCCTCCGGCCGGTGGCTGTAGCGGCGATAGCCGAGGAAGGTGAAATGGCCGTCCGCCAGCCATTCGAGGAGCACCCGCGCCTCCTCCCGGCTGTCGGGGCCTGCGGCCCTCGCCGCACCGGGACCGTCAAGCTCCGCCGACGCAGTGCGGATCGCATCCAGCATGCGCTGCCAGTCGTCGACCGCCGCGCGCACGTCGGCAAGCACCGCGTCAAGCTCCGTCGCGATGCGGTCGAGCACCTCGGGCGCCGTCTTGCGATCGATCTCCATGTGGATGAGCGATTCCCGCAAGCCTTTTCCTGCGATCTCGCCGCCGTCCCGGCTTTCGGCCGCCGTCATGGCGCCGCGGCGGAGGCCTGCCGCGTCCCGCTCCACCCGCATGATGGGGTGGCACACGAAATGGACCTCGATCCCCGATCGCGTCAGATGGTTGGTGACGGAATCGACCAGGAACGGCATGTCGTCGTTCACCATCTGGACAGCGGTGTGGGAGCTCTGCCAGCCATGTTCGGCGAGCGTCGGATTGAAGACGCGAAGGCGCGGCGCGCCGGGCTTCCGTTCCGCCGCGAAGCTCCACATGGAAAACGCGATGCCGCACAGCAGCTCGGGCGGGCGGGCGATCACGTCCTCGGGCGCGGCGCGGCCGTAGAAGGCGCGGATGAAGGCCTCCATGGCGGCGAGCTCCTCACCCGCAGCGCGGGCGCGGCATTCCTTGAGGATGAGATCGATATGGGCGTCGCGCAGGGTCCAGGACTTCACGGGCTACTCCCGAAGGCGCGAGAGGGCGGGCGGCAACAGGCGGGGGCCGGATGGTTCAGAGGCGGCACGCATACAGCAATTGTATGACATTGCAAACAATTCTCCGAAATCGCGAGTGAGGGGACTATAGCGCCGCCCCCCGCGTTCCGCAAATGCTGTTTCAAATCACCTTTGACGCGTCGGCCGCCCCATGCCCTGCATCATCTGGCGGATGCGGACCGGGCAGTCTTCCAACACTTCCAGAAGCTCGAAACCGGGGTTTTGGTTCCCCATGCGTCTTCCGAGCATCAGGACGAGCTCGCCGTCATGCCCGCCGGTTTTCCGGCAATCGGGGCAGCAATCGGCGTCGGCTTCGTCCGGACCTCCGCTTTCGGATTGCGTCTGGGCCTGCTGGCGCAGGCGGCGCTCGGTCTGGATCACGCCCTTGAGGCCGCCGGGCGCGGTCAGAAGCTCCTCGAGAAAGCGCTCGGGCCCGAAGCCGCGGCGCTCGGCGTGGGCGAGGGCGGTGCCGTATTCGGCAATGCGCGTGCGGTCGTAATCTTCACCGAAGACGAGCTTGAGGATGGGGGCGAAGGGCGCGCGCGACTGAACGCGGATGCCGGCGCGGCGGCAAATGCCGTCATAAGCCGCGGGATTGGCGCGAAGCTCCGTCGCGATTTCAAGGATCTCCGCCAGGAGCTCGTAAAGCGCCTGGCGGGAGCGCCCGGCACGCCGCGCGCTTGCCCGCACCTCCGCCAGCCTCAGCTGCAGACGGGCGATCTCGGGATTGAAATCCTCGGGATTCATGGCGTCCGTCCATGGGGCGCGTTACGGCCCGCGGGCAAGGCTTTCCCAAGCCCCCGGCGTCCGGCATCACCGCCTTGACAACATCCGGCGGTTCCCGTTTGATTGCTCCCCCCGCAGACCATGGCCCTGCTGTCTGTTCGCCGCGCGTGCGGATGTTCTTGATCTTTTTTCCGTCCCGAAGGCGCGACCAATCTGCAGACGAGGGCCCCACCCGGACGCGCGCATCCTAAAGGGCTTGATTTAACAAGGGGTTAAATATTCATGCCCCAAGGCTTGCGTAAATTTGCCGAATCCGGCTGCGGGCGCAGGATAATGGTCATATCCTGCGTAACTGTAGTGGGTTGTAGTACGAGACAAGCGACAGGAACATTCCGAAGGTGAGAGCAGAGTCACAGGGGAACCGGTCTCACGACCGGGCAAGGGGCGACCGCCGGGAGGGCGAGGCGCTGCCGTTCGACGCCCGGGAGCGGGGCCGCGATCACGAGGAAGGCGGGGATCCGCAGGCGCACCGGGCGGACGAAGGCTCCATTCCGTCGCAACCCGGCCTCTTCCGCCGTCACCCCGTGCTGCTGGCCGTCGCCGCGGCGCTCCTTGGGATTCTGGCCCTCGTCCTCGTCAAGATGATGGGGGGTGAGGAGCGGCCCGAACGGGGCGCGCGCGCCGTGCCCGTCGTCGTCTCGCCGGTGAGCCGCGTGCCCTTCACCGACAGCATCAGCGCCATCGGCACCGCCAAGGCCAATGAATCCGTCGTGATCACCGCCAAGGTCACGGAAACCGTCCGCCGGGTGAATTTCGAGGACGGCATGATGGTGGAGAAGGGCGACGTCCTGGTGGAGCTCACCAATGCGGAGGAATCCGCCCTTCTGGCCGAAGCCCAGGCCAATCTCACGGAAGCGGAGCTCCAGTATCAGCGCACGGCCGATCTGGTGCAGCGCGGCAATGCGACCCGCGCGCGGCTCGACGAGGTGACGGGCCTTCGCAATGCGGCGCGGGCGCGGGTGGAGGCGCTGGAAGCCCGGCTTGCCGACCGCCTGATCCGCGCGCCCTTCTCGGGCGTTCTGGGCTTCCGGCGGGTGAGCCCCGGCACGCTCGTCATGCCCGGGACGGAGATCGCGACCCTCGACGACATCGACATCATCAAGCTCGATTTCTCCATTCCCGAAGCCTATCTCGCCTCCATCCGCCCGGGGCTTCAGGTGGTGGCGGAAAGCATCGCCTATCCGGGTCGCGAATTCGTCGGCGAGATCAAGACGGTCGAGGCGCGGATCGATCCCTCGACCCGCTCGGTCTCGGTGCGCGCCGAAATCCGGAACTCCGATCGCCTCCTGCGCCCGGGCATGCTGCTCACCGTCTCCGTCATCCGCAGCCGCGACGTGCTGCCGGCGGTGCCGGAAGCGGCGCTGGTGCCGATCCAGGACCGCCAGTACGTGTTCGTGGTGAAGGACGATGCGGTCGTCCAGACGGAGGTCGAGATCGGGCGCCGCCGGGTCGGCTATGTGGAAATCGTCAAGGGGCTGGCGCTCGGCGATCCTGTGGTGGTCGAGGGCACCATTCGCCTTCGCGATGGCGTGCCGGTGACGGTGCGTCAGACCCGGCCCATACGTGAGGCCGTCGCCGAGGACGCCGCGCGTTGACATGAGGCGCGGAACGCCGCGGCCCTGAGCCTGCGGCCGGGCCGCAACTGCGGGATTGGCATAGGATGAAGCTGTCAGACATTTCCATCAAGCGACCGGTATTCGCCACGGTCCTCAGCCTTCTGCTGGTGGCGTTCGGCATCCTGTCGTTCCGCCAGCTGCCGCTGCGGGAATATCCGGACATCGATTCCCCCATCGTCTCGGTGAGCACCACCTATCCCGGGGCCTCGGCGGACATCATCGAATCCAAGATCACCCGCGTGATCGAGGACGAGATCGCCGGGATCGAGGGGATCCGCGCCATCAGCTCGACGAGCAACGACGGCCGCTCCACCATCAATATCGAATTCGTGCTGGAGCGCGACATCGACATCGCCGCCAACGACGTGCGCGACCGGGTGTCCCGCGTGGTGCGCCGTCTGCCCGACGAGGCGGACCCGCCCGTCGTCTCCAAGACCGAGGTCGACAGCTACCCCATCATCTGGTTCAACCTGGTGAGCGACGGCCGCCTGAGCCGCATGGACCTTACGGACTACGCGCAGCGCTATCTCGTCGACCAGTTCAGCTCGGTGGAAGGCGTAGCCCAGGTGCGCCTCAACGGCGAGCACGAGCGGGCCATGCGCATCTGGCTCGACCGCGACAAGCTGGCGGCCCGCGGCCTCACCGTCGCCGACATCGAGGAGGCGCTGCGCCGGGAGAATATCGAGCTTCCCGCGGGCAAGCTCGAATCCGACACCCGCGAGCTCAACGTCCGCGTCGCGCGCACCTACCTCACGCCCGAGGATTTCGCCGCCCTCGTGCTCAAGCGGGGGGCCGACGGCTATCTCGTGCGCCTCGGCGAGGTGGCGAAGGTGGAGATCGCCCCGGTGGAGCATCGCCGGGAATTCCGCAGCAACGGCCGCCCGATGATCGGCCTCGGCATCATCAAGCAGTCCAAGGCCAATACCCTCGAGATGGCGCGCCGCGTGCACGAGAAGGCGGACCAGGTGCGGCGCAGCCTGCCGGCGGGCATCCAGCTCATCAACAGCTCGGATGACTCCGTCTTCATCGAGGAATCGATCCGCGAGGTCTATCGCACCCTGGCCATCGCCATGGCGCTGGTGATCGCGGTGATCTATGTCTTCCTCGGCAGCTTCCGCGCCATGCTGGTGCCGGCGGCGACGGTGCCGGTGAGCATCATCGCGTCCTTCATCGCGCTTGCCGCCTTCGGCTATTCCGTCAATCTCGTGACCCTGCTCGCCCTGGTGCTCGCCATCGGCCTCGTGGTCGACGACAGCATCGTGGTGCTCGAGAACATCTATCGCCGGATGGAGTCGGGCGAGCCGCCGCTCGTCGCCGCCTTCCGCGGCACGCGCCAGGTGGCCATGCCGGTCCTTGCGACGACCCTGGTGCTGATCGCGGTCTTCACGCCTGTTGCCTTCCTGAGCGGCAATGTGGGCCGCGTGTTTACGGAGCTTTCCGTCGCCATGAGCGGCGCGGTGCTCATCTCCATGCTCGTCGCCCTCAGCCTCTCGCCCATGATGTGCTCCAAGCTGCTGCGGCCGAACACGACGCCCTCGGCGCTCACCCGCGCCGTGGACCGCGTCTTCGAGCGGGCGAGCCGCAGCTACGGGGACATCCTGCGCAAGCTGTTCGATTGGCCCTGGCTGACGGTAGGTGCCATGGCGGCGGTCCTCGCCGTCATCTACGGCATGCTGCAGCTGGTGCCCCAGGAATTCGCGCCGGACGAGGACCGCGGCAAGTTCTTCGTCAACATCACCGCGCCCGAGGGGGCGAGTTATGAATATACCCTCGCCCGCACCCTCGAGCTCGAAGAGCTCGCCATGGACTACGTGAAGAACGGCGAAGCCTACAGCGTGCTCGCGCGCGTGCCGGGCTGGGGCGGGGGTGACGCGGTCAATACCGGGCTGCTCATCGTCAACATGCGCGACTGGGCGGAGCGTCCGCGCTCGACCCAGGAAGTGATCGCCGAACTCTACGGCCGGGCGCTTGCCGTGCCCGGGGTTACGGCCTTTTCCGCCCAGAACGGGGGCCTGCGGTCGGTGGGCGGCGGACGCGGCCGGCCGGTGCAGTTCGTGATCGGCGGCGACAATTTCGAGGAGCTGGCCCAGTGGCGGGACATCATTCTCGAACAGGCGTCAAGCTATCCGGGCCTCAATTCGGTCGAGGCGGACCTGCGCGAGACCAAGCCGCAGCTCCTCGTCACCATCGACCAGAACCGGGCGGCGGATCTCGGGGTCTCGGTCCGCGACATCGGCATCACGCTCGAGACCATGTTCAACGGCCGCCGCATCACCACCTTCCTCGAACGCGGCGAGGAATATGACGTGATGCTCCAGGGGCTCGACGATAATCGCCGCTCGCCCCAGGACCTCAACAACATCTATGTGCGGGCCAATCCCTCGGGAACGCTGGTGCCCCTGTCCAGCCTCGTCCGCTTCGAGGAGGGGGGCACGGCGACGGCGCTCAACCGCTACAACCGCATGCGCGCGGTGACGATCACCGCCAACGTCTCGCCCGGCTACACACTCGGCGAGGTGCTGACCTTCCTCGAACAGACTGCGGCGACCCAGCTGCCGGAGCGCGCCCAGATCGATTACAAGGGCGAATCGCGGGAGTTCAAGGACGCGACCAGCGCCCTCTATTTCGTGTTCGGCCTTGCGCTTCTCGTCGTCTATCTGGTGCTCGCCGCCCAGTTCGAAAGCTTCATCCATCCCATGGTCATCATGATGACCGTGCCCCTGGCGCTCGCCGGGGCGCTGGTGGGACTCTATCTCTGCGACGGAACGCTCAACGTCTACAGCCAGATCGGCATCATCATGCTGATCGGGATCGCCGCCAAGAACGGCATCCTGATCGTGGAATTCACCAACCAGCTGCGCGACGCGGGGCGGAGCTTTGATGATGCCATCGTGGAGGCGGCGCGGATTCGCCTGCGGCCGATCCTGATGACCTCCATCTCGACCCTGTTCGGCGCCCTGCCGCTGATCCTTGCGACCGGCGCGGGGGCGGAAAGCCGGGTGACCATCGGCATCGTGGTGTTCTTCGGCGTGGCCTTCGCCACCCTGTTCACCATTTACGTCATCCCGGTCTTCTATCGCCTGCTCGCGCGCAATACCAGGTCGCCCGGCCACGTTGCTGCCCAACTTGAGCGTATGCTGGAGCGGGCGCCGGCCGAGTGACGCTCGGCCCGGCGCATGGCAGACTGTGCAGGCGGCGCATGGGCGGCGGCCTCGGAGCAGGGACAGGCACCAGTTTGACGCGGGGATCGGGTGGCACTGATTGAGTACGGGCGGACGGTCCGCGGCATCGTGCGAAGGGCGCTGGCCGCCGCGCTGGTCGCGGCCCTTGGCATGATCCTCATGGCGGGGGCCGCCGTCGCGGCCGAGCGGCCGACCTATCGCCTGCAGATCTCGGGACTGGCGGACAAGTCGGCCACCGCCCTTTTCGACGAGCTGTCGCTCCTCAAGAAGAGCGACCGCAGCGAAAGCTTCAGCGAGCTGCGCTACGCGATCCGCCGGGACGTCGATACCCTCACCGAGATCCTGCGCTCCTTCGGCTATTACGGCGCGCGGGTGAGCTACCAGCTCGACCGCAGTCGCCGCCCCTTCGAACTCCGCCTGCTGGTGACCCAGGGGCCGCAGTTCAGGATCGAAAGCTTCACCGTCACCTATCTGGACGCGCCCGAGGACGAGGCGGAGCTCCATGAGGCGGTCAAGCCCCTGCTCCTCAAGCCCGGCACTCCCGCCGTCGCCGACCGGGTGGTGGCGGCGGAACGGGCGATCCTCACGCGCCTTCCGGAAATCGGCCATCCTGGCGTGCGGCTCCGCAAGCGGGACATCGTGGTCGATCATGAATCGGCGGCGATGCAAGTCGATCTGAGGATCCGGGCGGGGCCGCGGCGCCTCTTCGGCCCGCCGCGCTTCTCGGGCGCCGACGACGTGCGTGAAAGCTTCCTTGCCAAGCTCGCGCCGTGGGATGAAGGGGAGCTCTATGACAGCCGCAAGGTGGAGGAGCTGCGCCGCAAGCTCGCCGAGACCAGTCTTTTCACCTCCATCGAAACGACGGTCGCGGACGACGACGTGGACGGCACCGCCCCCGTCGAGGTGCAGCTCACCCAGAGCCTGCACCGCACCTACGGCTTCGGCGCCAATTATGCGTCCGACGAGGGCTTCGGCGTGTTTGCGTCATGGGAGCATCGCAACTTCTTCCATGGCGGCGAGCGCTTCTATGTGGAGGGCCGGGTGGCGGAGATCGAACAGGCGCTCATCAACCGGCTGGAGGTTCCGGCCTTCCTCCGCCCCGACCAGCGGCTCATCCTCGATACCCGGCTCGCCCACGAGCAGCCGGACGCCTTCACCCGCTGGGGGGCCGATACCTCGGCCATCGTGGAGCGGGAGATCAGCTCGGTCTGGACGGTGCAGGCGGGCGTCTCCCTCGAATACGCCAACATCCGGGACGTGCGGGGAGAGCGGAACTATTATCTCGTGGGCGGCGTTGCCGGCTTCCGGCGCGATACCACCGACAATCTGTTCGACCCCACCCGCGGCACGCGCCTTCTCTATACGCTCCGCCCCTATATCGGGGAACAGAACGGCATCCTGCAGTTCCTCATCAACGATGCGACCGCCTCGGCCTACTGGTCGCTGGACGACAGGTCCCGCTATGTGGCGGCGGCGCGGCTCCGCCTCGGCAGCATCACGGGGGCGGGATTGCTGCGCCTGCCCGCGGACAAGCGCTTCTATGCGGGTGGCGGGGCGTCGATCCGCGGCTATCGCTACCAGTCGGCGGGACCGCTCGATCCCGAAGGAACGCCCATCGGCGGCCGCTCCCTCATGGAGGCGGGGGTTGAGCTCCGCGTGAAGGTGACGGAGACCATCGGCGTGGTGCCCTTTCTCGAGGCGGGCAAGGTGAGCTCGGGCGCGCTTCCCGATTTCGACGGCGACGTCTTCTGGGGGGCGGGCCTCGGCCTTCGCTATTACACGAGCTTTGCGCCCATCCGGCTCGATGTGGCCATACCGCTCAACAAGCGGCGGGAGGACAATGCCTACCAGATCTATATCAGCCTTGGGCAAAGCTTCTGACGGGGATCAATGGCGCGCGGCATGAGCGAGGCGAGCGACAACGGCGGGGATCAGGCGACAGGACGCGGCGGACCACGCCGGCGGCGGCGCTGGCCGTGGGTATTGGCTGCGCTCCTTCTGCTGCTCGGAGGGCTTGCGGGCGGGGCGGCCTGGTACGCTTTTCGGCATGGGCCAGAAGTGCTCCGCACCGCCCTTGAAGCCGCGCTCGCGAGCCCGCCGACCCGGCTCAAGGTCGGGACGGTGCGGATCGACGGCCTGAGCCGCATCATCCTCCGCGACGTCGCCCTCCACGACCGCCAGGGGGTCTGGGCCGAGGCGCCCGAGATCGAGATCCGCTGGCGGCCGCGGGAGCTTCTGCAGCGCACCGCCCATATCCGCGCGGTGAAGGTGCCCCGCCTTGCAGTCACGCGCATTCCCGCGGGCGAGCCATCCGATGACGCGCCGCAGCCCCTCGACTGGCCGCGCACGCCCGTGACCGTCCTCCTCGACGATCTTGCGGTCGGCGAACTCGTTCTGCCCCTTCCGCCGGAAGACGGACGGGAGGCGGAGGTGGTCCGGGCGCGGCTTGGCGGAACCTTCGCCCTGTTCGACGGCGGCCTTGCCGCCGCCGCCGATCTCGCGCGCATCGACGGCCAGCCCGATCGCCTCACCGCCCGGGCGGACATCGACGAAAGCAAGCGGGAAATCGCCGTTCGGGTCAGTCTGCGCTCAGGCATGAGCGGCTTCGTCAGCCGATGGATCGGCAATGCGGGTCTCCCCGTCGGGCCCGGCGGGGTCGATCTGGTGATCGGCGGCAAGGGCACGCCCGAGGACTGGAACGGGCTTGCAAGCCTCGATCTCGATCAGGCGGCAGGTCTCCGCGCCCGCATCTCCAGCCGGGAAGCGGACGGCAGGTTCCGTCTGGGCGCCGAAGGGCGGCTCGAACTCGCGGGCCCCATGCTGGACGGCCTCGATCTTCCGCCCGACATCCGGATCCTTGCGGGCGAGCCCCTGTCCTTTGCCGGGAACGTGGTGATCGCCGAGGCCGAACCCGTGACCGCCCGCTTCGCCATGAGCACGCCGCGGGAGGAATTCGCCTTTCAGGCCACGGGGGGCAAGCCCTGGACCGACTGGAAGGTCGCCTTGCGGGCGCAGCCCACGACACCGGTCGTGGAGGGCATGACCTTCGATCTTTTGGCGGCCCAAGGCGCCGTGACGCTGGAGCCTGCAGGCGCCGTCCGCGCCGATCTGGAGCTTGCGGTCGAAAACCTCATCGGCGACGGCTTCGCCCTGCCCGCGGGGACGGCGCGGATCGACCTCGTCCGGAGCGATGAGGGCATCACCCTATCGGGCAAGGGCAGCGTCAGCGACCTCATGACCGTCGCCCATCAGGACTTCGCCCTGCCGCGGGAGCTGCAGTGGCGGCTCGCGGGAAGCTTCGACGGCGCCGAGCAGCTGAAGATCAACGACTTCGTCCTTGTGGGCGGGACGCTTGCGGCGAGCGCCAGGGGGGATTTCGTCCTGACCCCCGGCAGCCCCACGGGGGCGGGCGAGGCGCGGCTTGAAATCGCCGACCTTGCCGCCGTCACCAACGGCGCGGTTCACGGCCGGGCGGACCTTTCCCTGAAGGCGCGCACGCGTGACGGGCTTGAAGTTGCGATCACCGGCACCGCCGACGGGCTGCGGCATCCCGATTCGCCAAACCTTGCGGCGGTCAATCCCGTGCGCCTCGAGGGACGCGTCCGCTACGGAAAGGGCGGCGGCAGTGGTGATGTCGCCGTCCAAAGCCCCGCCTTCTCCATCACGGCGGACGGCCTGCTGGAAGACGGGACCATCAACGTGCAGCTGCAGGCGACCCCGGGCGATCAGCAGGCGATCGCCACCCTCATCGGCCGCCGCCTGGCGGAGGGGGCGGAGCTGCGGGCCGGGATCACCGGCCGTGCGGCATCCCCCGACATCCGCGTCGGCATCCGCATTCCGGAACTCGGCCGCGGCGCGACGGCGTTACGCAATTTCCGCGCCTGGGCGCGCCTTCGCGACTTGAACGGCGCGGCGCGCGGCAGCCTGCGCTTCTCGGGCGACGGCGTTCTTGGCCCGATGAGCGGGCTGATGCGCCTCAACCGGCCGTCGGAGGATCGCATCGAGCTCCGCGACATCCTCATCGATACGGCGCTCGCCACCTTCACCGGCGAATTCACCGCCAATCCGGACGAAGGACGGCTCGTCGGCCATCTGGACGGAATCAGCGGCGATCTCGCCGTCCTGCAGCGCGGGCTCGATGTGGAGGCCCAGGGAGCGTTCTCCCTGCGGCTTGACGCCACGGCGGATGATGCGGGCGGCGCCCTGCGTCAGGAAGTGAGCCTCGTCGTCCAGGGCCAGGACATGTCCCTGGTGCTTGCCGACCGCGAGGCGGTGACCGCCCGTGCCCTCGAGATCACCGCGGCGCTAGCGACCGACGGCGGTCTCATGTCGCCCGAGCTCCTCCGCAAGGCGGACGGCGCGGCGGTGCTCACCGGCTTCCAGTCGTCCACCCTGCTCCTTGACCGCCTGTCCTTCGGCTTCGGGGCCGATGCCCCCGCCGCCCCCAACGGGACGCCCGCCGCCCAGGGCTCAGCTTACGACATCCCGTGGCGGCTCGACCTGCAGGGCAGCTATTTCGGCGATGTGGCGCTCGCCGGCCGCGGCAATCTGAGCTTCGCCGAGGAACGGCTGGCCGTATCCCTCACCCGCCTCGACGGCACCATTCGCGAGCGGGCGCTGTCGCTCCGCGCCCCGGCGACGGTCACGATCCACGGGCCGGAGATCGTCCTCGACAGGTTCGACCTTGCCTATGGCGCGGGCGGCATGACGGCCCGCTATGCGGCCAATGCCGACGGGCTGGAGCTCGACGTCCAGGCGAACGACCTTGATCTCTCGATCGTCCCCTTCCTTCTCGACCTTCCGCCCTTCGACGGCAGCGCGAGCGGCGATGTCGCCCTGAAGGTTGCGGGCGGCAAGGCGGAAGGGCGGCTCGCGCTGTCCGCCGCCATGCGCGGGACCGAGGACGGGGCGGAGGATGGGCCGGTCACCGTGCGGATCGACGGGGATCTCGCCCCCGAGGGCAAGGCGGGGCATTATCTCACATTGAGAGGGGCGGCGTCCGGCGGCGATCTCAACGGCAGGCTTGATGCCCATCTGCCGTTTGCGGTAGCAGGCGCGGATATGCCGGCGCTCGACTTCGAGCGGCCGCTTGCCGTCGATTTCCACTGGGACGGGCCCATCTCCCTCATCACGGCGGCGCTCCCGCCCATGGATCACGTGGTGGGCGGACGTCTCGATGCCGATCTCGCCCTTTCGGGCAGCGTCAACGACCCGGTCTTCCGTGGCAATCTGCGCCTTGCGGACGGGCGCTATGAGCATGTGATCTTCGGCACGGTGTTCGAGCGGATCGCGGCGGATGTCGCCCTCGACGGCCGCACCATCACCCTGCGGTCCCTCACCGCCACCGACGGCAGCGACGGCCGTCTCGAGGGCGCGGGCGAATTCACCCTCGCCGACGACTGGCGGCCGGTGGGCGCCATTGAAGTCACCCTGAACAGCGCCCGGGTCGCGCGCACCGCCATGGTGACCGCGGAGGTGGGCGGCACGGCGTCCTACCGCAGCCGCGCCGCCGCTTCGCGCATCGCCGGGGACCTCACGCTCGATCCGGTGGAAGTGCGGCTCGTGGATCAGCTGCCGCCGGAAATCACCACCCTCGAGGTGCGCGAAGTGAACCGCCCCGGCGGCGACGACCCGGTCGAGGAAGGGGCGCCGGAAATCGCCCCCATCACCCTGATCGACATCAAGCTCACCGCGCCGCGCCGGGTCTGGGTGCGGGGGCGCGGGCTCGATTCCGAATGGCAGGGGGATCTCGCGGTGCGGGGCCTCGCCAATTCCCCGTCGCTCGTCGGCAATCTCACCCTCCTTCGCGGCACCTTCGAATTCGCCGGGCGCGACTTCACCCTGACCCAGGGGGTGCTGCGCTTCACCGGCGGGCAGGAGATCAACCCGCTCATCAATCTCCGGGCGGAATATTCGGCCAACAATCTCACGGCGGTGATCGCCATCAGCGGACCGGTCTCGAAGCCCGAGATCGAGCTCACCTCCAACCCGGCCCTGCCCCAGGACGAGATCCTGGCGCGCATCCTGTTCGGGTCCTCCGTCCATCAATTGTCGGCGCTCGAGGCGGTGCAACTCGGCGGCGCCATATCGTCGCTGTCGTCAGGCGGCGGCGGCTTCGACGTCTTCGGCAAGGCGCGCGGGCTGCTCGGCCTCGACCGCCTGAGCGTGGGCCTCGGCGAGAACGGCGAGAACAACATGGTGACGGGCGGGAAGTACCTGACCAAAAACGTCTATCTCGAGGTCAGCACGGATACCGAAACGGGCGAGAGCAAGGCGACGGTGCGCTTCGACGTCACCCGCAACCTGCAGCTTCAGAGCGATGTGGGCGGCCAGACGAGCGGCGTCGGCGTGCGCTGGAAGAAGGACTACTGATGGATCAGCCGTTCACCGGAAAGACGAAGGTGAGCGCCAGATAAAGCAGCATGGCGAGGAGGGCGGACAGGGGGACGGTGATGACCCAGGCCGCCGCGATCGTGTAGACATGGCGGCGGCGCACCAGGCGGCGCTTTTCCATCTTGCGCATTTCCGCCTGGTCCGGCGGTTCGCTCGTGCGGGAACTGCCGTTGCCGTTGCGGTTGGCGAGATATTCGCGCAGGAAGCCGACGCCGAACACCCCGCCCACGGCGATATGGGTGGAGCTCACCGGCAGGCCGAGCCAGGACGCCACCAGCACGGTGATCGCCGCCGACATGGCGGCGCAGAAAGCGCGTGTCTGGTCGAGGCGGGTGATCTCCTGACCCACCATGCGGATGACCCGCGGCCCGAAGGTCAGAAGGCCGATGGAGATGCCGAGCGCGCCGATCAGCATCACCCAGCGCGGCACCGTCACCTCCGCGGCGATGTCCCCCTGCTGGACCACATTGGCGATGGCGGCAAGAGGGCCTACGGCGTTCGCCACGTCATTGGCCCCATGGGCGAAGGACAGGAGGGTCGCGGCGCCAATGAGCGGCAGGCCGAACAGCCCGCTCACCGCCTTGCGCCGATTCTCCATGTCAACGGAGGCGCGGAACACCATGGGCCGGGCGAGAAGGTATAGCCCCACGCCGGTGAGGACGGCGATCGCCGTCACCGTCAGCGCATCGGGCTTCCACAGATTGCGCAGGCCCTTGACCAGAAGATAGGCGGCGAAGGCGGTGGCCATCACCGCCACCAGCACGGGAACCCAGCGTCGCGCGGCGGCGACGCGATCGGCCTGTTCGAAGATGAGGGAGCGGGCGATGAGCAGGAAGGCCGCGGCGAGCACGCCACCCATCACCGGCGACACCACCCAGCTTGCGACGATGGCGCCCATCACCGGCCAGTTGATGGCCGAAAAGCCGGCGGAGACGATGCCGGCGCCGATCACCGCGCCCACAACCGAATGGGTGGTGGACACGGGCGCGCCGATGGCGGTCGCGAGATTGAGCCAGAGCGCCGCGGCAAACAGCGCCGACAGCATGGCATAGACGAATTCGCGGTCGCTCAGCAGGCTGTTGTCGATGATGTCCTTGGCGATGGTCTGCACCACGTCGCCGCCCGCGAGGATCGCCCCCGCCGCCTCGAAGGTGGCGGCGATCAGCAGCGCCCCGCCCAGGCTGATGGCGCGCGAGCCGACGGCCGGGCCGATATTGTTGGCGACATCGTTGGCGCCGATGTTCATGGCCATGTAGGCGCCGATGACGCCCGCGGCGACGATGAAGGCGCGGCCCTCGCCGACGCCCGCGAAGGTGAGGGAGGCAATGAATACCGCCGCAAGGAACAGGGTAGCCACACCGAGGTTGAGACGGGAGCGGGTGGCGAGCCGTGCCGCCTGCTCGATACGAGAAAGCCGTTTCAGATCCTTGTGGAGCTTGTGCTTCGCCAATGCCCGATCCCCCGCCCAGGATTCGCCCCGAGCGTCATGTCACTGTCACAATGGGTGACTGTTAAAAGTTCAGCCGCGCGAAGGCAAGTCGGAAAGACGCCATTTGCCGCCGCCCCCGGCCTCAGGCGGGGCGGATCTCCGCGATTTTCGCCGCCCCGGCCACGGGCGCCGCCGCCGCACGGATCTCCGCCACCGCCCGCACCACCTGCTCGGGCAGGATGTGGTGCAGCATGTGTCCGCCGCGCTGCACCTCGTAAAGGCGGCTTCCCGGGATGTCTTCGTGGAGCAGGATCGATTGCCGCGT
This sequence comes from uncultured Sphingomonadales bacterium, assembly GCA_964508185.1. Classification (GTDB taxonomy): domain Bacteria; phylum Pseudomonadota; class Alphaproteobacteria; order Sphingomonadales; family Govanellaceae; genus CAZDSS01. Next base: position 4,329 of record CAZDSS010000043.1, on the reverse strand, counting down.
CTGGTCGATGATCGCATCCTCGCGGTCGAACAGGATGGCGACGGGCATGCGAAGCTGCCCGTAATGACGCTGCATCCGCCGGGCGTCCTTCGTCATGTTGGCGCAGTCCTCCGCCGAGGCGCGCAACTGCGACGGCCGGAACGCGAGTTCGAGGGGAAATTCCCGGAAATGCTCGGGCACCTCGGCGGGCGCGAAGATCTGGCGCACCACGGCCGGGGAGAGGATCGCGCTGATGACTGGCGCGACGGTATGCCGCATGAGCGGGCCAAGAATGGGCAGGGCGAACAGCGCGCAAGGCCCGATCCGCAAGCGGTCCCGCGGATAGTAATAGCCCGAGACGAGAACGAGGCCCGCGGTGCGCTCCGGCCGGGCGAGACCCATGGCGACGGCGGCAAGCGCCCCCCAGGACTGGCCGACGATGATCGCATCGTCCACTCCGAGGCTGTCGAGGGCCGCCCAGAACAGCTCCGCCTGGGTCTCGGCATTCCACCGGCGATCACTGGAGCGCGGGCTGTGCCCGAATCCGGGGCGGTCGAAAGCGATGACCCGATGATTGCGGCCAAGGCGCGCCGGCAGGCCGCTCAGCAGCATGTCCTCGAGGGTCGCGCCGTTGCCGTGAAGCAGGAGGATGGCGGGCCCCGCGCCGCGCTCCGTCACATGAACGGGAATGCCGTCGACGTCGATCATGCGACCCTGGGGCGGGTGGCGGGCTTCGATCCGTCGCGCCCAGATGCGGACGCCCACGGCGAGGGCGGCCGTCGCGGCGAGCGCCGCAGGCAGGACCAGGGACAGCCCTTCACGCTTGGACACGGCGGCATCTCCCATCTGGCGGACAAGGGGACCGGCAGATGAAAGGAGCGCCGCCGCCCTTTTGTTCCCCCGCGCAGACGGAACCTCCACCGGGATGCCGCGTTCCGTTGCCATCAGATCAGGAGGACATCATGGCATATGGAATTTCGGAAGACCGGTCGGTCCACGACCGGCAGCATGGGCATGCCCGCAGGCATCGCCGGGAGATGAAGCCCGGCGGCGTCAATATGGGCGACATGGAGCGGGCGATCTCGGCCATCTGCGGCGCGGCGCTCGCGGGCTGGGGCCTGCGCCGCCGCGACGGCATGGGCGCGCTCGGCATCGCTGCGGGCGCGGCGCTCATCCTGCGGGGCGCGACGGGCTTTTCGCTGGCGAAGAAGGCGGTGGAATTGACGCCGTTCGAGAAGGAGACCGCGGAGAAATACGGCTGGAACAGCGCGGCCGTCACCCGGCAGAGCATCACCATCGACAAGCCGCGGACGGAGATCTATGCGCTCTGGCGCAATTTCGAGAATCTGCCCCGCTTCATGAAGCATGTGGAGCGGGTGGAGCGGCGGGACGACCGCCATTCCCACTGGGTGGTGAAGGCGCCCCTCGGCCGCCATGTGGAATGGGATGCGACCGTCACCGAGGACCGGCCCAACGAATATATCGCCTGGCAGTCCGATGACGACGCCGACATCCGGAACGCCGGATGGGTTGAGTTCCGCGACGCCCCTGCGGGCCAGGGGACGGAGGTGACCGCCGTCATCGCCTATGAACCGCCGGGCGGCAAGCTCGGCCGCCTTGCCGCCAAGCTCTTCGGCGAGGAGCCGGGCGTTCAGGCGCGAAGCGACCTCCGCCGTCTCAAGCAGATGATGGAAGGCGGCGAAATGCCGACCATGACGGCCGAGCGGATGTCGGGTTGAGCGCGGCGGACGGGGACAAGCCGAAGCCGAAACGCCCGCCCCATGTGGTGATCGTCGGGGCGGGCTTCGGCGGCCTCGCCTGCGCCAAAGCGCTCGGCGGGGCCCCTGTCTTCGTGACTGTCATCGACCGGCGCAATTATCATCTCTTCCAGCCGCTGCTCTATCAGGTGGCGACCGCCGCCCTGTCCCCCGCGAACATCGCCGTCCCCATCCGCGAGGTGCTGCGCCGCCACGGCAATGTTCGCGTCGTGATGGGCGAGGTCGCGGGCGTCGATCTGGAGCGGCAGGAGGTGTCCCTCGCCAACGGCCGTCAGATCGGCTTTGACCGCCTCGTCGTCGCCACCGGCTCCGAATACCACCATTTCGGCCACGACGACTGGGCCGCCCATGCGCCTGGGCTCAAGTCCCTGGACGAGGCGCGGGCCATCCGCCGCCGCCTTCTTGCGGCCTATGAGGAGGCGGAGGCGATCCGCGATCCCGCGCGCCAGGCCGCGCTCATGACCAGCGTGGTGGTGGGCGGCGGCCCCACCGGCGTCGAGATGGCAGGCGCCATCGCCGAACTGGTCCGCTGGACCCTTGCGGGCGAGTTCCGCCACATCGATCCGAAGCAAAGCCGCATCATCCTTGCCGAGGCGGGCCCGCGCATCCTGCCGGGCTTTCCGGAACCCCTCGGCCGCTTCGCCGAACGGGCGCTCGCCGACCATGGCGTCACGATCATGACCGATTCGCCGGTGGAGGAGGTGACGGCCGAAGGTGTGCGGATTGCGGGCGAATTCATTCCCGCCGCCACCATCGTCTGGGGCGCCGGGGTCAAGGCGTCGCCCGCCGCCCGATGGCTCGGGGTGGAGACCGACCGTGGCGGCCGCATCCCGGTGAACCCGGACCTGTCGGTGCCGGGGCATGCGAACATCTTCGTGATCGGCGATCTCGCCCTGGCCATCGGCGACGACGGCCTTCCGCTCCCGGGCCTCGCCCAGGTCGCGAAACAGCAGGGGGAGCATCTGGGCCGCGCCCTGCGGCGGAACCTCGTCCGCGGCGCGCCCATGCCCCCGTTCCGCTTCCGCAACCGGGGCAATACGGCGGTGATCGGGCGCAACGCCGCCGTCTTCGATTTCGGCGGCCGGCTGTTCAAGGGACGGCTCGCCTGGCTCCTCTGGGCGCTCATCCATGTCTATCTGCTGGTGGGCTTCGGCAACCGGCTGCTGGTCAGCCTGCAATGGGTCTGGCGCTATTTCACCCATGAGCGAAGCGCGCGGCTGATCTCCTGAACCTGCTTTCCCAGTTCTCTCCTTTTGGGCAGCTTAAAGCCCCGCGGGATCGGTTACATTCTTGATCCAGGGGTTGAACCAAAACAGGGGAGAACGGGATGGGCAACCGGCGTTTCATTCTCGTCCGCCGTCCGCAGGGCGTGCCGAAGGAATCGGATTTCCGCATCGACGAAACCGCGATCCCCGAGCCGGGCGAGGGCGAGATCGTGCTGCGCAACCATTATGCGTCCATCGATCCCGCCATGCGCGGCTGGATGGACGACGAGCCGTCCTATCTTCCGCCGGTGCCGCTGGGGGCCCCCATGCGCGCCACCACCATCGGCCGCGTCCACCGCTCCCGCCATCCCGATTTCAGGGAAGGGCAGTGGGTGCTGTCCATGACGGCGATCGAGGACTATGCCTGCCTCGCCCCCAATCCCTTCACCCAGGTGATCGACGAAACGGTGACGGGCAACGTTACCGATTACCTCTATCTCATCGGCGCGGTGGGGCTTACCGCCTATTTCGCGACCGTCGAGGTAGGCAAGCCGAAGGCGGGCGAGACGGTGCTGGTGACGGGCGCCGCCGGGGCCGTCGGCTCCCTCGTCGGCCAGATCGCGAAGCTCCATGGCTGCCGCACCATCGGCATCGCCGGGGGGCCCGAGAAATGCGCGCGGCTCGTGCGTGACTATGGCTATGACGCGGCGATCGACTACAGGGGCAAGGATGTGAGCGCGCTTGCGGCCGAAATCCGCGAAGCGGCGCCGGGCGGCGTCAACTTCATCTTCGAGAATGTGGGCGGTCCCATCCTGGACGCCGGCCTTCTCAACATCGCGCCCCACGGCCGCGTCGTGCTCTGCGGCCTCATCAGCGAATACAATCACGCGGGCGAGCGCTACGGGACGCGCCAGCTGTGGCAGCTCATCGTCCATGCGGCGACCATCCAGGGCTTCATCCTCACCGATTTCATCCCCCGCTTCGCCGAGGGCGCGAAGGTGATGGCGGCCTGGGCCAGGGAAGGCAAGCTCCGCCACGACGAACATATCGTGGAAGGGATCGACAACGCCTACGACGCCCTCATGCGCCTCTTCGACGGCCGCCACGACGGCAAGCTCATCCTGAAGCTTGCGTGACGGGGGCGCGCGTCCGCCGCGGCAAAGAAGCCGAGCAGGACCGGTCGGAGGATTGCGTCACCTGCGCGGCGGGCGACCGCCCGCGCAATGCCGCCAGCATGCGCATCCGCGACCACAAACGCAGCCGCATGTCACAACCGCGCGCGCTTTCGCCGCTCAGTGGAAATCGTCAAAGGAAGTGAAATCTGGAGCGGGCGATGAGATTCGAACTCACGACCCCAACCTTGGCAA
>CAZDSS010000042.1:0-21558 GCA_964508185.1 uncultured Sphingomonadales bacterium | reverse complement strand
GCCTGGTCGGCGATGGGGGCGGCCAGCACGGGGGCGTTGTTCGCGGGCTCCGCCGGAGCGCCGAAGGTTTCCACGAGATATTCGAAGGTATAGATGACGCCGCCGAAATCAAAGCGCTCGAAATTGGTGAGAAGGTCCGAGCCCTCATCGATTCCTGTATTGGCCGTGAAGGTGACGCGGATGGTGCGCGCGTCCACGATCATCACGTCGAACTGGTCGAGGCTGCCGAAATACCGGGCGGTGTCCACGCCCGCGCCGCCGTCGAGAATGTCGTCGCCGCGGCCGCCGAGGATGACGTTGTCGGCGTCGTTCCCGATGACCCGATCGTTGCCGTCGCCGAGCCAGGCGTTCTGGATCACCGTGCCCGCGGCGATGGTGAGCGGCTGGCCGGCGAGCGTGCTCGTCATGCCGGCGCGGAGGTCGAGGAACACGTCACCGGTCACCATGGCGGCGTTGATGGCATTGATCCCGCCGTCCGCATCGCTCAGCACCTGCCGGGCGGGATCGGCAATCTGGCCGTAATCGTCGCTGAAGAAGTAAGTGTCGTCCTTCCCCGCGGCATCGCCATGGAGGATGAGCTTCCAGTTCTTGAGCGTGCCCGTGCTGCCGCTCGCCCGGTCGATGACGATGAGCTTCCAGTCGCCGGTCGGATCCTCGCCCCAGAAGGTCTTGGCGGTGAAGGTGAAATCCAGATTGCCCGTGGCGTTGGGCCGGTCGGCGAGGACGGCGCGGGTGCCGCTCGGCGACTCGAGGATGATCTGGAGGTCCGCGAGGCGCGCGTGATCGATGGCGATGCGCACCTCGACGGAATCGAGATCCATGGCCTTGTTGACGCGGATGGTGCTGACAACCCCCGCCGCCTGATTGTCGGGGATGGCGAGGCCGGGCGTCGCCGAGCGTTCTTCCACGAGCTCGTTATGGGCGGTGCGCTGGATGGTCCAGGTTTCGGCAAGCCGCACCGCCGCCCGGGCATCCACCAGGCCGAAGCCGTAGTTATGGTTGAAATGGAGGCCGCCGCCGTTCCAGTTGTCGGCGCCGTTCCATTGCCAGTCCGCCTGGGCCTTGTGGTTCCACTTGGCGGAATAGGCAAGGATCTCCTGCACGTCGCGATAGCCGAGCGCGCCGTTCGCCTCCAGCATCAGGGCGACGACGCCCGAGACGATGGGCGCCGCGAAGGAGGTGCCGGAGACCGTCGTGTAGCCGCCGCCGTCGGCGGTGGTCACGATATTGGCGCCGGGGGCGGAGATCAGGAGCGCCGCGCCCGGATTGGACCAGCTGCCGTAGGTGTCGCTGGACGTGGTGCCGGCGACGGCGATGGCATAGGGGCTGTTCTGGAAGTTGTGGTAGTTGACGTTGTCGCCCGACGACCGCGTGTTCCCCGCCGAGAAGACGAAGACGGTGCCGAGCCCGTCGCGCCCGTCAGTGACACCCGCCTTCATGGCCTGCCCGGCCGAGGAATAGCCGAAGCGCAGGAAATTGTCCTGGAAGGCGGTGGTGTAGCTCCAGCTGGAATTCACGACATCGCTCACCCGCCAGGCGGCGTCCAGCGCCTCCGCGGTCTTGGTGATGCTGCCCGCGCTGCCGAAGCCGATGCGGAAGCCCGTCACCGCCGCGCCATGGGCGATGCCGACGCCGCCGATGTCGTTGGCCGCGGCGGCGATCACCCCGGCGACGCGGGTGCCGTGGCCGTCGCCGGAGCCGCTCAGGGGATCGGCGTCGTTGTCGCGGATGTCGCGGTCGATTTCCGTGTTGTAGTTGGCGGCGAGATCGGCGTGGCGGTAGTTGAAGCCGTCGTCGATGACGGAGACCGTCACCCCCTGCCCGCTGTAATCGACCCAGGCGTCGCGCACCTTGATGTTCTCGAGATGCCAGCCCGCGCGCGGGTCCTGGGGCTGGGGAAGGGCGTGGGGCTCCGGCCCCGCCCCGTCGGGCAGGCCCCGTTCCGCGTTCTTGCCCCGGCCGCGCCCGTTGATCTCGAGCGTCTGCTCCGGATCCGAAGGATCATGCAGCGGAAGCGCCGGCTTCTGGTCGGATTCGAGACGGGCCTTGATACGGGCCAGCCGCTCCGTGATGGAAAGTCCCTGCATGCTCATGCCGCGTCACCCTGTGGTCCGCCCAGGTTCGTTACCGGACTATAGGCGGCAAATCCTTAATAAAGGTTAATTTGGGAGCGGCAATGTAAACCATTGCGCGCCATCGCCCGTAGGACGAGGATGACGCGGGATCCGTGAAGATCAGGTAAAGGCAGGGGAGAAAACGCCGCCCCGGCCTGGCTTCAACGCCGGAGCGGCCGAGAGGTTCAGGAGAGACGCACCATTTGCTTGCCGATATTCTCGCCGGCGAAGATGCCGATGAGGGCGCGGGGGAGCTTGTCGAAGCCCTCGGTGACGGTCTCGCGGTATTTCAGCTGCCCGCTGTCGATCCAGGGCAGCATGGCCGCTTCCGCCTCGTCGAAGCGCTGCCAGAAGTCGAACAGGATGAAGCCTTCCATGCGGGCGCTGCGGATCACCAGCGCCATGTAGTTGGAAGGACCGGGCGAGGGCCTGGTCTCGTTGTAGCGGGAGATGCCGCCGACGAGGACGACGCGCCCCTTGCGCCGGATGCGGGCGAGCGCTGCATCGAGAGCGTCGCCCCCCACATTGTCCACGAAGATGTCGATGCCGTCGGGGCAGAGTTCGGAAAGACGCCGCCCGACCTTTTCCGATTTGTAGTCGATGCAGGCATCGAACCCGAGATCCTCGGTGACCCAGCGGCATTTCTCGGGGCCGCCGGCGATCCCGATGACGCGGCAGCCCTTGATCCTGGCGAGCTGCCCGGCGGTGGAGCCCACGGCGCCGGCGGCGCCCGATACCACCACCGTCTCGCCGCCCTTGCATTCACCGATGTCGAAGAGGCCGAAATAGGCGGTGAGCCCCGGGATGCCGAGCACGCCGAGATAATGGGTCAGAAGGTCGGGCCGCCGGATCTTTCGAGCGACCAGATCCCGGGGCTTGCCCGCGGCATAGTCCTGCCAGCCGAAGCTGCCCCAGACGGCGTCGCCCGGCTGAAAGGCGGGATCCCGGGATTCCACCACATGGCCCACATTGAAGCTGCGCATGACCGCGCCGAGGGCCACGGGCTCCACATAGCTCGCGCGGTCCTCCATCCAGCCGCGCATGGCGGGCTCGATGCCTGCGAATTCCGAGCGGACGAGGATCTCGCCCTCGCCAACCGCGGGAATTTCGCGCTCGCGGAACTCGAAATCCGATTCCTTGACCATGCCCACCGGGCGGGCGGCCAGCAGCCATTGCCGGTTCGTTTCTTGCGTCATCTTTCGCACCCTCGCTTCAGCATCTGGCGGAACAATGTTCAGGATGATGCGCCGCCGCCGCCGCCCGCAAGCGGGCGCGCGGGGTTTCTATCAATTGCGCTAGGCGACAGGCAGACGCCGTTGTTAGATTTAGAAGGATAATGGCAGCCGACGGGCTTCTGGCAAGAGCAACAGAGCGGAGCAGAACATGGGAGACCGGGTGAAGGGGAAGATCGCCATCGTCACCGGCGCGGCCAAGGGCCTGGGCCGGGCGATCTCGGAATGCCTGGCGCGGGAAGGCGCGGTCGTCGTTCTCACCGATATCGACCGGAAAGAGGGCGAGGCGGCGGCGGCCGCCATCCGGGAGCGCGGCGGGCAGGCCGAATTCCGCGAACTGGACGTGACCCGGGAGAATGCATGGCGGACGCTGGTGGACGACGTCATGGCGAGCCACGGCCGGCTCGACATCCTCGTCAACAATGCGGGGATCGCGCTGCTCAAATCCATCAGCGACCTCAGCCTCGAGGAATTCCAGCACATCAACCGAGTCAATGCCTGGGGCACGTTCCTCGGCTGCAAATACGGCGTCGCCGCCATGCGGAAGAGCGGCGGCACGGGGTCGATCATCAACATGTCTTCGGTCCTCGGCCAGGTGGGCGGGGCCGACGCCACCGCCTACAGCGCGTCCAAGGGGGCCGTCCGGCTCATGTCCAAGGCGCTCGCTCTCGAAATCGGCATCGCGCGGGAATTCATCCGGGTGAACACCGTCCATCCCGGCCTCATCCGCACGCCCATGACGGAAGAGATGTTCGGCACGGAGGTCTGGGATCATGAAGGCGATCCCCTCTACGCGCCCATATTGCTGGGGCGCGCCGGGTCGCCCGAGGACGTGGCGGAAGCGGTCCTCCATCTCGCGTCGGACGAGGCGGAATTCATGACCGGCGCCGAGCTGAACGTGGACGGCGGCTGGACGGCGATCTGAGGGGGATGAGCGACATGAGCAAGCGGCTTGCGAACAAGGTCACCATCGTCACCGGCGCGACCTCCGGCATCGGGCGGGCGACCGCCGTGCGCTGCGCCGAGGAAGGCGCCATCGTCATCGCCACCGGACGCAACGAGGAGCAGGGCCGGAAGACGGAATCCCTCATCACCGAGGCGGGGAGCAAGGGCCTGTTCCTCCGCCACGACGTCACCTCGGAAGAGAGCTGGAACGCGGTGATCTCCGAAACCATCGACCGGTTCGGCCGGCTCGACGTGCTCGTCAACAATGCGGGGACCTTCATGGTCAAGCCCATCGGCGAGACCACGGAATCCGACTGGGACTTCATGTGGAAGACCAATGTGGACGGCACCTTCCTCGGCACCAAGCTCGCCATGCAGGCGATGAGGCGGAACCCGGAAGGGGGCTCCATCGTCAACATGTCGTCGCTCATGGGCCTCGTCGGGTTCGAGAACGCCACCGCCTATTGCGCCGCCAAGGGGGCGGTCACCCATTTCACCCGCGCGGCGGCGGCGGACGGGGCGGCCAGCCGGCCCCATGTCAGGGTCAATGTCATCCATCCCGGCGTCATCTGGACCGAGATGCTGGTCCATGAGTTCGGCGAGGTGGAGGACATCAAGAACTACATGATCGAGGATACGCCCCTGAAGCGCCTCGGCACCCCGGTCGATATCGCGAACGGCGTCGTCTATCTCGCGTCCGACGCCGCGCGCTACGTGACGGGCGCGAGCCTGGTGATCGACGGCGGGCGCGGGGCGGACTGAGGCCGGCGGCACCTGCGAAAACTATCACTGCGGGCGATTGCGGGACGTGCCCCCGCGATCCACACTGGCGGCATTGAGCCCGGTTTCATTTTGGCGGACGACGTAACCCCATGGATTTCTCCCTGTCCGAAGAACAGACGCTGCTCAGGAACAGCGTCGAGCGTTTCATCGCCGATCGTTACGAATTCACCCGGCGCATGAAGCTCGCCGAAAGCCCCCAGGGCTGGAGCGACGAAAACTGGGCGCTGTTCGCCGAGCAGGGCTGGCTCGCGATCCCCTTCGCCGAGGAGGACGGCGGCCTCAACTTCGGCCTGCCCGAAATGATGATCATGATGGAGGCCATGGGCCGCGGCCTCGTCCTGGAGCCCTTCTTCACGACCGTCGCCCTCGGCGGCGGGTTCATCCGCCGGGCGGGCGACGATCTTCGCGCCCGCGTCATCCCGGACGTGATCGCGGGCGAACATCGCCTGGCCTTCGCCCACCAGGAACGCACCATGCGCCATGACCCGCGCGGGATCCGGTTGACCGCCGCCCCCGACGGCGGCGGCTGGCGTCTGTCCGGCGAGAAGATCGTGGTGGTGGATGCGCCCTTCGCCCACAGCCTCGTGGTCTCGGCCCGGACCGGCGGCGCGCCGGGGGATCAGCACGGCATCAGCCTGTTCCTTGTGCCCGCGGACGCGCCCGGGATCGAGATGCGCCGCTACCGCACGGTGGACGGGCGGCATGCGGCCGACATCCGCTTCCGCGAGGTGGCGGTCTCCCCCGACGCCCTGATCGGGGAGGCGGACGCAGGATTCGGAATCATCGAGACGGTTCTGGCCGAGGCCAATACGGCGCTTGCCGCCGAAGCGGTCGGCATCATGGCGGCGCTGCAGGACGTGACGCTTGAATATCTCCGCACCCGCAAGCAGTTCGGCCGCCATCTCGGATCCTTCCAGGTGATCCAGCACCGCATGGCCGACGTGTTCATGGCCGTCGAGCAGGCGCGCAGCATCATGCTGCTGGCCGTTCTGACCGCCGACCGGGAGCGCCGGGAATGGCTCCGCAACGTCAGCGCGGCCATGGGCCTCATCGGCCGCCTGTCGCGCCATGTGGGCCATGAGGCGATCCAGTTCCACGGCGGCATCGGCATGACCGAGGAACTGAATGTGGGCCACTACCACAAGCGGCTTCTGATGATCCAGTCGCTGTTCGGCGACGTCCACTGGCACAATCGCCGCTTCCGGGAGCTTTCGGACGCCGCCTAGTCCCGCGCCGCCTGCTCCACCGCGCGTTCGGGCAAGGGATTGCAGACAGCGCCGAGGAACTGGAGGAGCGCCGGATCGCGGGCGAGATCTGCCATGGCGGAAACGAGCGCCGCCTCGAGACCTGCTGCGGCGTTCCCGGCGGTCGCCGTGGCCGCATAGTCCCTGCCGTAACTTTCGCGCCCCTTGCGGGCGACGGCGCGAAGCGCCGCCCGCGCCTCCCCCGCCCCATGGTCGAGGGCGAGGATATCGACGGTGAGCTCACAGGGATCCCCCGTCACGCGCCGCAACACCCGGAAATCCTGCGCCTCGTACGCCGCTGTCAGTTGTTGCCGGATCACGGGGCCGAGGCTGAAGAGCGGCGCGCCCGGCGCCGGCCGGTCCCGGCGGTCGTCCCGCACTTGGAGATAGACCGCCCTGCCGCCGCCAAGATCCGCCGCATCGACCGCAAGCTGCGGCGCGATCCGCGCCGCATCGGACGCGCAGGCGCCAAGAAGGCCGATGCAGAAAAGCGCGGCGATGCCGCGGCCCTCAGCGGTTGCGCGCGCCATCGCCGCCGTCCTTCCACTCGAGATGTTCGAGAGGATACCCGCCGAACCATTTGGGCTTGTCCAGCACCACATTGCTGCGGATGCTGGATATGGCGAGATCCCGGCTCAACAGATCGTCGCAGAGCTTGTTGAAGTCGGCGATCGAGTTGCAGACCACGAAGGAGATGTAGTCGAACCGCCCGCTGACCCTGAGGCAGTCGACGATTTCGGGGATCGCGCGCATCGCCCGCTCGAAGCGTTCGAGATCCTGCAGGCGGTGCTTCTCCAGCGTGAATTCCACATAGACCATGACGTTGTTGCAGATCTTGTCGAGATCCACCGCCATGACGTATTGCAGGATGTAGCCCGCTTCCTCCAGCGCCTTGGTGCGCTGCAGGCAGGCGCTGGGCGAGAGCCCCACGCGGTCCGCCAGTTCAATATTGCTGATCCGCGCGTTCTGCTGAAGGATCGTCAGGATCTTGCGGTTGATGCGGTCGAGCTTTACGGGGCGCTTCACCGGATCATTCTCTCCCCTGCCGAATTGACGTCCCCTGATCTCGGCCTACGGTAGTACAAAGCTCGTCTCAGGAAAAGCCCCGCGCCCGCCGAAGCGGCGACAAATCCAGGTCGCAAAATATTCCGGTGCCTGCCCGCCGCAGGCGAAACAAAATGCGCCCCCCGGCCAAGCAATCGAAAAACTCTGCGTGATGCCCGTTGCTATCTTCATCTGGCCATGGATCCGGTCTGGCCGGGCAGCGTATGGGAGCAGAAGACAAGATGACGATCCGCGTCGCAACGGATGTGGGGGGCACCTTCACCGACCTCGTCTATATCGAAGGCAACCGCATCGAAGCCCTCAAGGTGGACACGACCCCGCCGAATTTCGAACAGGGCGTGTTGAACGCGCTCGCCCGCACGGGGCTTGCGGCGGAGGACGTCGCCTATTTCGCCCATGGCTCGACGGTCGTCATCAACGCCCTGACCGAGCGCAAGGGCGCGCGCACCGGTCTCATTACCACCCGCGGCTTCCGCGACGTCCTGGAGATCGGACGCGGCAACACGCCGGACCTTTTCAACATCTATTACCGCAAGCCCAAGCCCTTCGTGCGCCGCCAGCTTCGCTGCGAAGTGACGGAGCGCGTGGATCATCGCGGCCGCGTGGTGACCCCGCTTGTCGAAGAGGAGATCCCGCCGATCCTCGATTTCTTCCGCGCGGAAGGAGTGGAGGCGGTCGCCATCTGCTTCCTTCACGCCTATGCGAACCCGGCGCACGAGGCGCGGGCGGCGGAGATCGCGCGCGCATACTGGCCGGAGGCGGCGGTGATCGCATCCCACGAGATCACCCGCGAATGGCGGGAATACGAACGCACCAACACCACCGTCATGTCGGCCTATGTGCTGCCTGCGGCGAGCCGCTATCTCGACCGGCTGGAGACGGGGCTTCGATCCGCGGGGCTCGACCGGCCGCCCTTCATCATGCAGTCGAACGGCGGTATCGCCACGGCGTCGAGCGTTCGGGCCAATCCCATCACCCTGATCGAATCCGGCCCCGTGAGCGGCATACTGGGCGCCGTCGCCTATGGCCGCCTCATCGGAATCGATGATCTGATCGTCCTCGATATCGGCGGCACCACGGCCAAATGCTCCCTCATCCATCGCGGTCAGACGCGGATCACCACCGAATATGTGCTGGAGCGCACGCCGACGAGCCCCGGCTATCCCATCAAGACGCCGGTGATCGACATCGTGGAGATCGGCAACGGCGGCGGCTCCATCGCCTGGATCGACGCCGCGGGAAGCCTCCATGTGGGCCCGGAAAGCGCGGGCTCCACACCCGGCCCCGTGGCCTACGGCCGGGGCGGCACGGCGCCCACCACGACCGACGCCAATCTTCTTACCGGGCGCATCGGCGTCGACAATTTCGTGGGCGGCGCCATCCGGCCGGACATGGAGGCGGTCCATGCCGCCTTCGCACGGCTCGGCGAGCGGCTCGGCTGCAGCGCGGAGGAAGTGGCCCATGGCGTCATTCAGATCGCCAACGCCAACATGGTCAATGCGCTGAAGCTCGTCTCCGTAAATCGCGGCTATGACCCGCGCGACTTCACGCTGATGGCCTTCGGCGGCGGCGGCGCCATGCATGCGGCGGCGCTTGCCGCCGAGCTCGGCATGCGCCATGTGGTGATCCCGCCCCATGCGGCGGTCTTTTCCGCCTGGGGCATGCTGATGATCGATCTCCGGCGCGATCTCATCCGCACGCGCATCCTGCCGCTGGATGAAGGCCACGCGGGCGAGATTGGCGCCATCTTCACCGCGCTCGAGGCGGAGGCGCGGGACGCCTATGCGCGCGACGGCGTCGCCCCCGACCGCATCGTGTTCGAGCATTTCGTGGACGCCCGCTATCGCGGGCAGGAGCATACTGTGAAGATCGCGCTTGGATCCTGCGATCCCGAAGCCATGGTCCGGCGTTTCCATGAAGCGCATGAGCAGGAATACACCTTCCGCCTGCCAGACCCGGTGGAGGCGGTGAATTTCCATCTCGTCGCCTATGGCCTGATGGACAAGCCTCAGCTTTCCGCCTTGCCGGAGGGGGACGCGGATCCCGGCCCTGCCCGGCGCGGCGACCGGGCCGTGGATTACGGCGCTGCGGGGATCCAGCAGACGGCGATCTATGACCGCGCGGCGCTTCGCCCCGGCATGGTGATCACGGGCCCCGCGATCATCGAGGAAAAGGCGACCGTGACGCTCGCCCCTGCCGGCAGCCGGGTAAGCGTTGACGCCCATGGCGGCCTACATCTGTTGCTTGAAGGATGACGGCGATGGACGACATCAAGGAAATCGACATCTTCACCCTCGAGATCATCAAGAGCGGGCTTTCGGCCATCGGGGACGAGATGTTCCTCACCCAGCGCCGCACCTCCATGAGCCCCATCATCTATGAAAGCCTCGATTACGGCGTGGGCATCACCGACGGGCGCGGGCGGCTCATCGCGCAAGGAAACGGCATTCCGGGCTTCATCGGCACGCTCGATTCCGCCGTGCAGTCGGTGCTCGAGAAATATGGCGACGCCGGCGAAATCCATTCCGGCGACATCTTCGTCACCAACGATCCCTATGGCGGCGGCGGCACCCATCTGTCCGACGTGACGCTGGTGAAGCCCGTCTTCCATCAGGGCGAGATCGTCGCCTGGACCGCCAACAAGGCCCACTGGACCGAGATCGGCGGCAAGGATCCCGGAAGCTTCAGCCCGGATTCCATCGACGTCTTCCAGGAGGGGCTGCAGTTCCCCTGCGTCAAGATCTTCGAGAAGGGGCGGCGCAACCAGAGCCTGTTCGACATGATCGAGGCCAATGTGCGCCTGCCGCGCATGACCATCGGCGACATCTGGGCAGGCGTTGCGGCGCTGCAGGTGGGCGAGCGGCGCATCCTGCAGCTCATCGACAAATACGGCCGCCGCGCCGTCACCCGCGCCATCGACAGCCTGCTGGACCATGGTGCGGCCATGGTGACGCGAAGCTTCACGGAGCTTCCCCGCGGCGTGTTCGAGGCCGAGGACTGGATCGACGACGACGGCCTTGGCAATGGCCCGTTCCGGGTGGTGGTGAAGGTCACGATCACCGACGACGAATTCATCGTGGATTACACCGGCTCCGCCCCCCAGGCGCCGGGCCCCGTGAACAATACCTGGTGCGGGCTCGTCTCCGCCGTGCGCCAGGTGTTCATGAGCATCACCAATCCCGGCGTGCAGGCGACCGAGGGCTGCTTCCGCCGCATCCGCATCATCTGCCCCGAGGGCACCATCCTGCGCGCGCGGCGGCCGGCCCCCGTCTCGTCCTATTACGAAGCCATGATCACGGCGACCGACATCGTGTGGAAGGCCCTTGCCCCGGCGCTCCCGGACCGGCTGCCGGCGGGGCAGTTCGGCTCCATCTGCTCGACGGTGATCGACGGCACCGACCCCGAGACGGGCGAGCCCTTCCTGCTGGTCGAGCCCCTCGTCGGGGGCTGGGGCGCAGGTCATGACAAGGACGGCGAGAACGGCCAGTTCTGCGTCGGCAACGGCGAGACCGCCAACATCCCGGTGGAGATCACCGAGACGCGCTATGGCGTGCGGGTGGAGCAATACGCCTTCCACAATGGCGACGGCGGCGCCGGACGCTTCCGCGGCGGGCGGGGCGTGGTGCTGGATTATCGCATCCTGTCGGACAAGGCCTGGCTTTCCACCATGTTCGCCCGCGGCAAGACGCCGCCATGGCCGGTGGAGGGCGGCAAGCCCGGATCCTGCAATCACGCCTATGTGATCCGCGCCGACGGCAGCCGCACCGAAAGCTTCGCGAAAGTGGGCCGCCTGCCCCTGCGGCGCAATGATCTGGTGCGCCTCGTCACCGGCCATGGCGGCGGCTGGGGCGATCCGCGGAGCCGCGATCCACGGCATGTCGCCGAGGATCTGGTGGACGGCTACATCACCCCTGAACAGGCGCGGCGCGACTACGGTTACGAGCCGGACTGAGCTTGCCCGCCACGAAATAGATCACGGCGGCGGCGAACAGGCTGTCCACCGCCGGAACGCCGGTGAGGCGGATCACATCCGCCATGGCCGCGAAGCCGACGGCGGAGGCCGCAATCCAGGTGAGAAGCGCCGCCCAGCCGATCCCGGGCGCGGTCGCAAGCTCGGCGATGTCATACCGGCGGCGGCGCAGGAAGAAGAAATCCACGAGATAGATCCCCGCGATGGGCGGCGTGGTGATGCCGAGCGTCAGGAGAAAATCCAGGAAATGCTCCATGATGCCGAGGAGCGCGAGCGTCGTGCCGAAGGCGGCGGCGGCGAGCGTGATCTTCCATTCCTTGACGCGGGTGAAGACGGTCGCCAGCACCATGGAGGTGGAATAGAGATTGACCGTGTTCGTGGTCCAGGTGGCGAAGATCAGGGTGAACAGCGCCGGGATCACGATGCCGAGCCCGACCATGATGAGCATGATGCTGATCTCGCCGGTGATGATGCTGGGGATCGCGGCGGCGAGGAACACCAGCGGAAAGCCGATGGCCAGCCCCCAGATGGACAGGATTCCGGCCCAGCCGCTGCGGGCGAAACGGGTGACGTCCGGCGCCAGCACCGCCGACTGGATGGAGGAGCCGAGGACGGTGGACAGCGCGAGGCCCAACCCCATGTCGCCCTTGCCGGGATATGCGAGCGCCTTGTCAAGCCCCCCTTCGCCGAGGGACAGCCACACCGCGTAGAACATGAACAGCGCCATGAGCGGCACCGAAAAGAACGACAGTTTCTCGATGGCGCGGAAGCCGAAGACGGCGGTGAAGGTCATCAGGGCGCAGCCCGCGAGCTTCCAGGCCCAGAGCGGCCCGGCGACGCCATAGATGGACTGCACGGCATCCCGCAGCGCCTGGCCGAAGATGTCCGCCGTCGCGCCGAAATAGCCGAGGAGCGCGATCGCCATCAGCAGATTGACGATCTTGGCCCCGTCCCGGCCGAAGGGGAACTGGATGATCATGTAGGATGAAAGGCCGGTGAGCGCGCCGACGAGCGACGTGATGGCGCAGAGAATCCCCAGCAGCATGCAGCCGCCGAAGAAGACGAGGGCCGCATCGCGAAGGCCGAGCGATTGACCGAGCTCCGCCCCCAGATAGAATATGGGCAGGGTTATCCCTATCCCGAAGACCACGAGGCCGATGGCGAATGCGCCGACGCGACGCTCCGCCGGGACGGGCACGCGAAAATGGTCGGTGACGAGTTCCTCGATCTGCTGCAATGGCCTGGCTCCCCGATCGATGATCCGCTTGCAGTCTCGCACGCGGCGTCGCGAATGAAATGCACTTCTGCGCCGTGATCGCCGCAGCAAATTTGACGCCGAATGGGCTAGGCAGGGTGAGGGACGAGGTTCACCAACCGCGGATCGAGCCGTCATGTGTGATCCGAAAACTCACTGGAAGGAATGAATTCCCATGCTCGACTCGGAAAACGAAAAGAAGATCCTCGTCATCACCCCGGCTCTGGAATCGGAAGAATTCGCCTTCTTCCCCAAGGAGGTGGCGCGCTTCGGCCGCAAGGGGCTGGTGTCGGTCCATCACAGCTTCATCGACACAGGCACGGGCTCCATCGAAAACTATGTCGACGACGCGCTGGTGACGCCCGGCACCCTCGTCAAGGCGATCCAGGCGGAGGCCGAGGGCTTTGACGGCATCGTCATCAACTGCATGTGCGATCCCGGCGTGCATGCGGTGCGCGAGGCGGTGACCATCCCGGTAAGCGGCACGGCGGAGATCGCCATGCATACGGCGGCGATCCTCGGGCACCGTTTCGGCTTCATCGACGTGCTGGACAGCTCCCGCGGCATGGTGCTGGACCAGGTGGCGCGCTACGGCCTCGCCTCCCGCTTCGGCTGCTTCCGGGCCATCAACGTGCCGGTGCTCGACATCGAGAAGGACAAGGAAGGCACCATCAACAAGCTGGTGGAGGAAGCGGTCGCTGCGGTGGTGGAGGATCACGCGGACGTCATCATCCTCGGCTGCGGTGCGTTCCTCGGCTGCGACGTCGCCATCCGCAAGGCGTTCGGCGAGCGGTTCGCCAAGCTCCTGTCGGACTCGGGCGCCAAGCGCGGCCTCAGCCCCGTTCCGGTGATCGACCCCCTGCCCCTCGCCATCAACACCATGATCGGCATCGTGCTGAGCGGCCTTTCCACCAGCAAGATCGCCTACCCCTTCCCGCGCAACCCCAAGCACCTGAAGGGCTACGAGCTCCCCCTCTCCTGCTATGCCTCCAAGCTCTGAGGAAGGGCATGAAAAAGGCCCGGGGAAATTTCCCCGGGCCTCATGAGCTTCCGAGTATTTATCCGTCCGACTGCCCCTTTTCCTTTTTCTTTTCGCCTTTCTCTTCTTTTTCCCGTTCTTCCCTTCTCTTCCTCCATTTTTCTTGCTGCTCCTGCTCCTTTGCTCTTTTCCTTTCCTCCTGTTGCCTTTTTCTTTCTTCCTCTTCCCGTTTCTTCTTTTGCGCCGCCTCCCGGCGTTCGCGTTCCTTTTTCTCGCGTTCAATCATTCCGGGTGTGCGTTCGATGTCTTCGAACGACGACCCATCATTGAAGGCATGGAAGCGGGGAAGCGATATTTTCTCGGTGACGCTATTGGCTTGCGCGTCTCGCGCGCGAACAGTGTTCCAGGTATTCACATTCATGTGGTGAACCGAAAAGGAACAAGGGGTCGCGGAACGAATGCAATAGGACTCGGCATCCAGGCCAAGATGCGCCCAGTTGTCGCCTATGAGGCGTTCGATGTATTGTTTCCCGCCCATGTCGCAGCTTTCGGCGAGTTGCTTCATAACAGCATGTTCGAGGGCACGGTCCTGTTCCCGCGTGAGCAGCTGCAATTCCGAGAGACGCGTCACCGATTCAGGCGTCTCCCCGACGGTTGGATAAAGTTTCTGGAAAAGCTCCTCGCCTTGATCAGGCACCGCCCTCGGAAGGACAGGGTGGGCTGCAGCATAAGCCTGGACCAGGAGCGCCAAATCACACCGCTCGATGAGCTTGAAGTATTCCTCACCCGCCGCATCGAAGCCCGTCACACCATCGCCGGCCGCCATCATTTTCGTCTTCATATTGCGCAGTTGGTAGGCCTGAATTGCGAGACAGGGGCGATCTCCATCTTCTTCTTTTGGCGCTTCGGCCACGCGGTAGACGCCATTTCCGTCAGGCGTGAAGAAGAGGGTCTTTACCCTTGCCGTGTACTCTGCGCCCCCTGGTATGATTTTTCCTTTGGCGATCTCCCTGTCCGCAGCCTGCGGATTACAATCGATCTGATACAAGGAGAGGATGATGGAACGCTTCTTGCGCGCCTCGTGAGCCAGAACCGTCCGCATCGTCTCGTATATGGGGAGGCAATAGATCGGCAGTCCCTTGTCTTTACGGGCAAAATTCAGATTCCGCAGGAACGCCGCGATTTCTGCGAGCATCTTGTTGCTGCCGCATGCGAGATCTTCGGCAAGTTTCTTGAGATATGCCACGCTGCAAATACTGAGTTCGGACTGGATCTTGACCCGCTTGTTTCTGATCTCGTCGGGTGTCCCGCCGAAAGGATTGCGCTCGCGGTCGAATGACGCCATCTGGATCTCGTCGACCGCCATGTAGGAAGCAGCCGTATTGGCATAGCAGAGCGCGAGATACTCATCAGCACCCGGCCAATGCGCCATGAGCTCCTTCCTGAACCTGGCCGCTACGTCGACAAACTTCTGAGTCCAGGCGCTTTCTTCGGTACCGGGTCCCTTGAGATCATATGTGGTGTAGCGCTTCTCGTGCCGCGCGACATAGGCATCCGCGAGCCTCCTGACCATCGGCAGATTGAACGACTTTTCCAGTACTTCCCAGGCATCAATGATGAACGGCGGCCTGGCTTCACAGGCCTCGTCGCCAATCACCGGATCGAACCTGGTGAATTCGCTGCGGGCAAGCGCCGCGACGGCAAAATTCCATGTCCGTTTCATGATTTCGTCGACCGGCGCCGCGAAGGACCGGTCCTGCCTCGGGAACATCTGTTTCAGTTGATCACCAAAGACTCGTCGGATCTGAATGAGGTCCGTGCCGCAAGCCTCAACTGCTTCCTCATAAGCCCTGCGGACATTTTCAATAAACACCCGGTCGGAAGCTGTCAGCGTCTTCTCGGCCAGCAATTCTTCCCACGACGGGAGGTCCACGGCCTGCTGCAAGCTCTGTTTGATATCCCCCAGTATCGGGGGTTCCTGGTCCGGGTAGTATTTGTTGAATCTGTCCTCCAGGAATTTCAGGAAATCGGGGTAACTCCATCCTCTAAAATACTTGTTTACATTATCTATGATGTTTTCGATGTCGTTGCGGTCGGAATGCTTATTGATTTCCGCGACCACATCGCGCCCATCGACCTTTTTTCCTTCGGCCTCCTGCAAGGTCTTGATGCCTTGCTCCTTTACCAGCTTCATGAAGAGCTGCACACATTCGGGAATTCTCGGCATGACTCATGGTCCTTTGCTGAAATTCAAGTGATGGAAACACCACTTGGATGACGGACCGGGAATTCAAACGTGATGGACTGCGTGAGTCATACTGGCCGTTGGGGGACCTCATTCGGCCGGCAAGACGATGGCCGAAAGGACGCATAAAAAAAGCCACCGGAAGGAACTTCCGGTGGCAGTTGGCGCCTACGGTTCGGGATGTCGTGAGGAGGCTGCCTCCGATCAGAATCGCTTGGTGAAGTCCAGCCCGTAGGTTCGCGGCTGGGCGCGGAAGGCGAAGCCGCCGAGAACGAAGTCCGCGTTGTATTTTTCGTCGAACAGGTTCTCCGACCAGGCGACCAGCGACCAGCCATGCTTCTCGTTCTCGATGCCGAGACGGGCGCGCACCAGATCGACGGCGTCGGTGCGGGTCAGGTTGTTGGGCTCCCAGTGCAGCTTGCCGCGCCGCTGGTATTCGAGACGGGCCAGGAGCCCGATGTCGCCCACCACCTCCCGCCGGTACTGGAAGCCCGCCTGGAAGGTGTATTTCGGCACATAGGGCGCCATGTTGCCCTCCGCCGTCGGATCGAGGGCATATTCCTTGATCTCGCTGTCGGTATAGCCGAAGGCGGAGAAGAGCTGCAGGCCGTCCGCCACATGGACCGTGCCTTCAAGCTCGAAGCCCCAGAGATCCACCTTGTCGATGCTGGTGATGATCTGCGCCCCGATCTGCGGGATGTAGGAGAAGTAATGCTGCCCCTTCACCTCGGTCATGAAGGCCGCGGCGTTGAAGGACAGGCGGTTGTTCAGGAGCTGGCTCTTGAGACCCACCTCGAAGCCGCGCGAGGTTTCCTTGTTGTAGATGTCGCGCACGCCAAGAAGGTTCTGCGCCTCCGCCACCGCCGCGACGCCCGGCTGGTTGAAGCCGCCGGAGCGGAAGCCTTCCGCATAGTTGGCGAACAGGGTGAAGTTATCAGTCGGCCGGTAGCTCAGGCTCACCTTGGGCTGCCATTTGGAGAATTCCTCCTTCCGGACGAGGCCGGCGGTGCCGGTGAAGGGCGAGAGGTCCTCCTGCTCGCGCTCGTCGCGGTCGTAGCGGATGGCGCCCGAGATCTCGAGCTGATCGGTGATGTCGAAATTGAGCTGCCCGAAGAAGGCGAAGGCCGTGCCGTCGGTATCGTCCCAGAAGGCGTAGACCGTGGGGTTGACCGGATCATCCGGCGGATTGATTCCGGGCTTCAGGACGCCCGGACCGAGATCGAGTCCCGAGGTCAGGATCTGGTTGCGATCGGTCTTCAGCACGTAGCCACCGACGATGTAGCGCAGACGCTGGTCGCCGGGCGAGGTGAGCCGCAGCTCCTGGCTGATGCCGTCCACGTCCACCGTGCCGTCCTGGGTGCCTTCTTCTGTGCTCGGAAGATAGGGCGCATTGTCGCCGCCGGAGCGTTCCTTGGTCTTGCTCCAGGCGGTGATGGAGGTGATGGTGCCGACGGGCGTGGTCCAGTCGAGCTTGAGCGAGGCGTCATAAAGTTCGCGCTCGTCGATGCCGCGGATGTTGCTGCTGATGGGAACGCTGGTGTCGTTCGGATCGCCGACGAAGTCCGGGCCGCCCGTGAAGATGTCGGAATTGATGACGTAATAGAGGGCGCCACCCTCGCTCTTCGACGCGCTCACCCGCAGGTCGGCGGTGAAGTTCTCGCTCGCCACCCATTTGAGCAGCAGGCGCCCGGTGCGGTCCTGATAGAAGTCCGCCGGCTCCTGCAGGAAGACGTTCTCGAGATAGCCGTCATATTCAAGATGGGACACGGCGACGCGGAACAGCAGCTTGTCCTCGACGATGGGCCCGCTCACCGAGCCCTGAGCCTTGATGCGCTCGCCATTGCCGCCGCCGAGCCTGAGCCAGCCCTCGAAATCATTGGTGGGCTGCCGTGTGGTCACCGTGATGGCGCCGCCGATGGCGTTGCGGCCATAGAGCGCGCCCTGGGGCCCCTTCAGCACTTCGATCTGCTCGATGTCGAACAGTTCCTGGGTGAACTGGATGGGGTGCATCTGCAGCACGCCGTCCACCACCACGGCGACGGGTGACTCCGAATTGCGCACCTGGGTCAGGCCGCGGATGGTGATGAAATGGGTGCCCGCATCCTGGGCATGCACGAAATGCACGTTGGGGATCATCCCCATGTAGTTCTCGGCGCGCTCGATCCCCGCCTCCTCGATGGTGCGGGCGGTGAACACGTTGACCGCCACCGGCACGTCCATCAGGCTTTCACGCCGTTGGCGCGCGGTGACGGTGATTTCCTCCAGCTGCATGCCGGAAAAGGACGAGGACGCCTGATCCGCCGCAGCGGTGTTTCCTACCATGGCGAGAGCCAATGCCGTACCGGAAAAGATCCCCTTTCGCCAGGCCATCATTTCCTTGCCTCCGCATTTTATGTTTTTGATCCGGTGATCCGCCACGCGGGAACACCGCTTTCGCCATAAAACTCTACGCGGGACAAGGCTGAATGTAATTGGGAAGGTCGGCGGCGGCGGCGAAGATAATTTCGTCGTCGCCGGGAAGGCGATAGAAAATTGCAAAGGCCCGGCGAGGACAGATACATCTTTAACGAGAATAGCCCCGGACCGGCGCCGGTCGCGGGGCCATCTTGGAGGAGCGGCCGGGCGGCCCGATTGACTCCGCCTCAGCGCAGACCGAGCACCATCCTGGCGATGATGTCGCGCTGGATCTCGTTGGTGCCGCCATAGATGGAGGCCGCGCGCTTGTTGAGATATTGCGCCATCAGGGGCTCCGCATCGGGCTCGATGAGATGGCCGTCGGGGCGGGGGCCGTATAGCGGCCGTGCTTCCGCAAAGGGCAGCGCCCGGGGGCCGAGGGCACGGATCGCCGCCTCGCTGATGCGCTGCTCGATCTCGGTCGCGAGGGTCTTCAGCATGCTGGCCTGGGCGCCGGGATTCTCCCCCGCATTGACCGCCGACATGACGCGAAGCTCGGTCATCTCGAGGGCCATGATCTCCATCTCGATGTCGGCGAGCTCCGCGGCGAACAGGGGGTCGTCCGCCATGCTGCCGCCGCCGTCCGCCGCCTCCCGCGCCGCGACAATGCGGACACGCTCGAGCTCGTGACGGAGCTTGCCGGACGCCATGCCACCGCCCCGCTCGAATTCGAGGAGGAACTTGGCATATTGCCAGCCCTTGCCTTCCTCGCCCACGAGATATTCGGCAGGCACCCGCACGTCGTCGAGGAAGACCTGGTTCACCTCATGGTCGCGCCCGATGGTGATGATGGGGTCGACCTTGATCCCCGGGAGATCGAAGGGGATCAGAAGGAAGCTGATCCCCTCCTGCGGGCGGCTGCCCGTGGAGGTGCGCACCAGAGTGAACATCCAGTTGGCGAAATGGGCGTGGGTGGTCCAGATCTTGGTGCCGTTCACCACGTAATGGTCGCCGTCGCGCACCGCCCGGCACTGGACGGCGGCGAGGTCCGACCCCGCGCCCGGCTCCGAATAGCCCTGGCACCAGTAATCCTCGCCCGAAAGGATGCGCGGCAGGAAGCGCTTCTTCTGTTCGTCTGACCCGAAGGTGAAGATCACCGGACCGACATATTTGAGGCCGAGGGGAATGAGCCCCGGCGCCCCGGCGCGGGCGCATTCCGCCTCGAAGATGTAGCGATAGACCGGGCCCCAGCCGGTGCCGCCGTATTCCTTTGGCCAGAAATAGGCGAGCCAGCCCTTTTTATGCAGGATTCCCTGCCATTTGAGGGCGATGTCGCGCTCCACGAACACGGTGGTGGTGCGGGCGGCGGCGTCCCTGATGTCGTCGGTCAGGTTCTCGGCCAGAAAGGCGCGCACCTCCGCCTGGAAGGCGCGTTCCTCGTCGGTGAAATTGAGGTCCATGGATCGGGCTTTCGGTACTCAGAAATCGCGGGCGGCCCAGCGGATGCCCCGGCGCAGGAGCTCGTAATAGATGGGATACTGCCACGAGCAGCGCTCGATGGGCGAATAGACCGGGATGCCCAGGGACTGCAGGTCGTATTTGCCGCGGCAATGGCCGAGGGTGAAATAAAGCACCTCGCCACCGCCATACCTGTTGATGTAGAGGACGGGCTGCACCTGGTCCTCGGTCCATTCCTCGGCGACGAAGGGCGCCGTGTTGCCGGCGAAGCGGGTCTCCAGCAGCAGGTGATAGTCCGAAGTGCTGCGGGAGAGATAGAGCTCGTCCTCGGTCTCGAAGTCCTCGATCCCCCGGGTCAGGGGATGATCGCCGTCGGTCACCCGCACCATGTATTTCCCGATGGGCGGATGGGCCATGAACTGGGAGCCCAGCATCTTCATGAATTCGGGCGCATCATCCGGGCAGTCGATGCGGCCGTCGGACAGGAACTTGAGGATGGAATTGGTGCCATGGAGGGCGAACCAGCGCTTGCCCGAGCCGAGGAAGCGCTCAAGGCCCGCAAGCTGCTCGTCCGTCGGCAGCACGTCGCAGGTATAGGTGATGAGAAAATCGGCGGCATTGATCCCTTCGATGTCGCGGTAGTCCTCGCCCACCCGGACGCGGAACCGCTCGTCCTCCTGCAGCAGCTTCAGGATCTCGACCCGCGCGAAATCCATGTCGTGATACTTGCCGCCGCAGACGAAATAGACATCAATACGCCCCGCCTTATCCATTCCCCTTGCCTCTTCTGCTTGTTGCGCACGTGTGGGATTTTGCCGCAATTCCTGCGGCGCAAATACTGCTCAAACCAATAGTTCTCGAGCCCTCTCCGGGTTGAGACCCGTCAGCCGCCCGTCTTCCAGCCGCACTGGCGCCCCTTGTTGGCCTCCTTGAGCCAGCCGCGGAGCGGCTCGAAATATTCGATGAGGGCGGAGCCGTCCATCTTGCGGCTGCCGGTCACCACCTCGAGCGCCTCGGGCCAGGGGCGGCTCGCCCCCATGGCCATCATGGCGGCGAAGCGCTTGCCCGCTTCCTTGTTGTTGTAGATGGAGCAGGTATGGAGCGGCCCCTTGTGGCCCGCCGCCTCGCAGAGCCCCTTGTGGAACTGGAACTGGGTGATGAAGGACAGGAAATAGCGGAGATAGGGGACCCCGGCCGGGATGTGGTACTTGGCCCCGGGGTCGAAATCTTCTTCCGTCCGCGCGACGGGCGCAGCCACACCCTGATACTTCTCGCGAAGCTCCCACCAGGCCTTGTTGTAGTCCTCAGGACCGGTCTCGCCCGAGAACACCTGCCAGCGCCATTCGTCCATCAGGCGGCCGAAGGGCAGGAAGGCGATCTTGTCGAGGGCCATGCTCATCTGCTCGTTGATAAGGGCTTCCCGGCTCGTGCCCACCTCCTTGAGAAGGCCCATCTTCTGCAGATATTGCGGTGTCACCGACAGGGCGATCGCATCGCCGATCGCCTCGTGGAAGCCATCGTTCGCCCCGCCCTGGAACAGCACCGGCTGCTGGTTGTAGGCGCGCTGATAGTAGTTGTGCCCCAGCTCGTGATGGATGGTGATGAGGTCTTCCTGATTGATGCGCGTGCACATCTTGATGCGCAGGTCGTTCTCGAAATCGAGGCTCCAGGCGCTGGCATGGCACACCACCTCGCGGTCCTCGGGCTTCACCAGCATGGACCGCTCCCAGAAGGTCTCGGGCAGCGGCTCGAAGCCGAGGGACGAGAAGAAGGCCTCGCCCATGCGCGCCATCCTGACCGCGTCATAGCCCTGGGCCTTCAGTTCCGGCGTCACGTCGACGCTCTCGGCCTCAGGATAGGGCGCCACGATGTCA
>CAZDSS010000041.1:3602-21882 GCA_964508185.1 uncultured Sphingomonadales bacterium | reverse complement strand
GCTGGTGACGCCCGCGCATATCGTGCCCGAATGGTACTTCCTGCCCTTCTACGCGATCCTGCGCGCCATCACCTTCGACATCCTCTTCATCACCTCCAAGCTCGGCGGCGTGATCGCCATGTTCGGCGCCATCATGATCCTGTTCGCCATGCCCTGGCTCGACGGCTCCAAGGCGCGGTCCTGCCGGTTCCGCCCGGTCTACCGCATCTTCCTGTGGCTGTTCCTGGTGGACGTGGTCTTCCTCGGCTATATCGGCTCCAAGTCGCCCGACGACGTGGTGAGCCTTGCGGGCATCGACGTCACCTTCCTGACCCTCGGCCAGATCGCGACGGCGTTCTACTTCCTGTTCTTCCTGGTGGTGGTGCCGGTCGTGAGCCGCAAGGAAAAGTGCCTGCCCTTGCCGAAGAGCATCAACGAGTACGTGCTCAGCAAGTCGGGCGTGAAGCCCGCCGCCGCCGAGTAAGGAGTGCGATCGCCATGAAAAACATGATCAAGAACACCGCCCTTGCGATCGTCGTCGGTTTCGCCGCCCTTGCGGGCGGCGCGGCCGGAGCGGCGGAGGATGCCCGGGCCCCGAAGAAGGTGGACTGGTCCTTCAGCGGCCCGTTCGGCCGCTACGACAAGGCGGAGCTGCAGCGCGGCTTCCAGATCTACAAGGAAGTCTGCGCGTCCTGCCATTCGCTGCGTCTCGTCGCCTTCCGCAACCTCGCCGATCTCGGCTTCTCGGAAGCCGAAGTGAAGGCGATTGCGGCCGGCTACGAGGTCGAGGACGGCCCCAACGACGACGGCGAGATGTACATGCGTCCCGCCCGTCCGTCGGACCGCTTCCCCAGCCCCTTCGCCAACATCCAGGAAGCGCGGCTCGCCAACAACGGCGCGGCTCCGCCGGACCTGTCGCTGATGGCCAAGGCGCGCATGGGCGGCGCCGACTACATCTTCTCGCTGCTCACGGGCTATGAGGAGGCTCCGGCTCATGTCCAGCTCGCCTCGGGCATGAACTACAACCCGTATTTCCCGGGTGGCCAGATCGCCATGGCCCCGCCGCTGTCGGACGACATCGTCACCTATGCCGACGGCACCCCGGCAACGGTCGAGCAGATGGCCCATGACGTGACCGCCTTCCTCATGTGGGCGGCGGAGCCCAAGCTCGAGGATCGCACCAGCCTCGGCTTCCGGGTGATGATCTTCCTCGTGATCCTGTCGGTTCTCCTCTATTTCGTGAACCGCAAGGTCTGGGCTCCGGTGAAGCGGGGCGAGCAGGTGTAAGCTCCATGCCGCAACGGCAGCAGTAACGGACAAGGCCATCCCCCTCGGGGATGGCCTTTCTGCTTTCAAAGGGTGCGAATTTCAAAGCGTGGCAAACAAGGGGAGGCCATGAGGATGGCGGTGCTTGGCGTCATCGGCGGCAGCGGGCTTTACGACCTGCCGGGCTTGCGGGATCTCGAATGGCGGGAGGTGACGACGCCCTTCGGCGCGCCGTCGGACAGGCTGCTCCGCGGCCGTCTCGGCGATCTTGATATCGTCTTTCTGCCGCGCCACGGCCGCGGTCATCGCCTGACGCCCGGCGCCATCAATTACCGCGCCAATATCGACGCGCTCAAGAGGGAAGGGGTGACCGACATCATCTCTCTCAGCGCCTGCGGATCGCTGCGCGAGGATCTTGTCCCCGGCGCCTTCGTGCTGGTGGACCAGTTCATCGACCGCACCTTCGCCCGCGAGAAGAGCTTTTTCGGCGCGGGCTGCGTCGCCCATGTGTCCATGGCGGAGCCCGTGTGCAATCGCCTGGGCGACACAGTCGCGGCGGCGCTCGACGGCTTGAGCGTGCCGTGGCGGCGGGGCGGGACCTATCTCGCGATCGAGGGGCCGCAGTTTTCGACGAAGGCGGAATCCGCCCTCTACCGCCAGTGGGGCGCCGACGTCATCGGCATGACCAACATGCCCGAAGCCAAGCTCGCGCGGGAGGCGGAGATCTGCTACGCCACCGTCGCCATGGTGACGGACTATGATTGCTGGCATGAAACCCATGCGGCGGTGGATGTGCCCGCGATCTTGCGCGTGGTGGCGCAGAACGCCGCCAACGGCCGGGCGCTGGTCGCCCGGGTGGCGGAGCTTCTGGCCCGCAACCGGCCCGCGCCTTGCGCTTCGGGCTGCGACCGCGCGCTGGATGGTGCCATCGTCACCGCGCCAGAATTCCGCGACCCGGCGTTCTGCGCCCGGCTTGATGCGGTCGCGGGCCGCGTTCTCTTCCGTGAATCTGAAACCGGGAAGGCTTGATCGATGAACGACTGGATCAGGAGCAGGATTCGCACCATTCCGGACCACCCCAAGCCCGGGATCCTGTTTCGCGACATCACCACCCTGCTCAAGGACGCGCAAGGCTTCCGCAAGGCGGTGGACGAGCTGGTGCAGCCCTATGCAGGGACGGGGGTGACCAGGATCGCCGGAATCGAATCCCGCGGCTTCATCCTGGGCGGCGCCATCGCGCATCAGCTCAGCATCGGCTTCGTGCCCGTGCGCAAGAAGGGGAAGCTTCCCGCCGCCGTCTACGGCATGGATTACGAACTGGAATACGGCAGCGACCGGCTGGAGATCCACCGCGACGCGCTGACGCCCGGTGACCGCGTGCTGGTGGTGGACGATCTCGTCGCCACCGGCGGCACGGCGGCCGCGGCGGTGGAACTGGTGCGGCAGGCGGGGGCGGAGATCGTCGGCTGCGCCTTCATCGTCAGCCTGCCGGACCTTGGGGGAGAGGAGCGGCTGCGGCGCATGGGCTGCCGGGTGCAGACCCTATGCGCCTTCGCCGAAACGGACGTCGCCTGACGTCCGGCGCCAATTCAGGCCGGGTTGCGCCGGCGCATCATGGTGATCGCCTGCATGGTCAGCACCACCTCGTCCTTCTGGTTGAGGACGAGGATCTTCTGGGTGATGGAGCCGCGATCGGGCTTGGAGCGCGAGGGCTTCACGTCCACGATCTCAACCTCGACGCGGAGCACGTCGCCGGGCCGCACGGGGCGCAGGAAGCGGATCTCGTCGATGCCGGGCGAGCCCACGCCCTGGGCGTGATTGAGGAAGCCCTCGCACAGCCGCCGCATGGCCATGGCGCAGGTATGCCAGCCGCTGGCGATGATGCCGCCATACATGGTGCGGGACGCCGCTTCCTCGTCCACATGGAAGGGCTGGGGATCGTACTTGCGCGCAAATTCCAGGATCTCTTCGCGCGTCACGTGATATTCGCCGCAGTCGAAATGCTGGCCCACATGGACGTCTTCGAAGGCATAGGCTTGCGTCATGGTCGATCCCCTCAGCAGTTGATCCCGGCCCGCCCGGGAGGTTCTTGATCTTAGGTATTGAAGCGAAAATGCATCACGTCGCCGTCGGCAACAACATATTCCTTGCCTTCGAGGCGCATCTTGCCGGCGTCCTTCGCCCCCTGTTCGCCGTTGCAGGCGATGTAGTCCTCATAGGCGATGGTCTCGGCGCGGATGAAGCCGGCCTCGAAGTCGGAATGGATGACGCCCGCGGCGGCCGGCGCCTTGGTGCCCTTGACGATGGTCCAGGCGCGCGCCTCCTTGGGGCCGACGGTGAAATAGGTGATGAGATCGAGAAGGTCGTAGCCCGCGCGGATGACGCGGTTGAGGCCGGTATCCTCGAGCCCCACGGCGGCGAGGAATTCCCGCTTCTCCTCGTCTGAATCGAGCACGGCGACCTCGGCCTCGATGGCGGCGGAGATCACCACGGCGCGCGCCCCTTCGGCCGCCGCCTTTTCCTCGACCCGGGCGGACAGCGCATTGCCGGTCGCGGCCGACGCTTCCTCCACATTGCAGACGTAAAGGACGGGCTTGGACGTCAGGAGCTGCAGCTCGCGGAAGATCTTGCGCTCTTCGGGATCATCCGGGGTCGCGACCCGGGCGGGCTGGCCGTTGCGCAGGACCTCGAGCGCGCGCTCGATCACCGCGAGCTGGGCCTTGGCGTCCTTGTCGCCGCCGCGCGCCTTCTTGGTGATGTTGGCGTGACGCCGCTCGAGGCTCTCGAGGTCGGCGAGCATGAGCTCGGTCTCCACCGTCTCGGCGTCGGCGATGGGATCAACCCGGCCTTCCACATGGGTGATGTCGTCATCCTCGAAGCAGCGCAGCACATGGATGATGGCGTCCACCTCGCGGATATTGGCGAGGAACTGGTTGCCGAGCCCTTCGCCCTTGCTGGCGCCGCGGACGAGGCCGGCGATGTCGACGAAGGCGAGCTGGGTCGGCAGGATCTGCTTCGATCCCGCGATCGCCGCGAGCTTCTCGAGACGGGGATCGGGCACCGGCACCTGGCCCACATTGGGCTCGATGGTGCAGAAGGGATAATTGGCCGCGGCCGCCGCGGCGGTGGACGTCAGCGCGTTGAAAAGGGTCGATTTGCCCACATTGGGCAGACCGACGATACCACATTTGAAACCCATGACCCGTCTCTCTTCCGTGCTGGCCCTGTAGATGGTCCTCCCCGACGAAAATATCAAGCGGACCAGACCATTAGCCGATCAAAATGCGTGCCGCGCGTCATTGCGGCGTTTGCGGTGCGCCCTTTTCCGGCGCCGCGGGCGGCCGGTAGCGCAGGGCGACGGCGCTGGTGAAGCGGGCGCCCGTGTCGTCCTCCAGAAGCTTCGGCGCTTCCTCGGCGACGGCGGCAAGCAGGGCGTCGCGCCATTCGAGCTCGGCCTTGAAGAAATCGCCGAGCACGTAGGGCGTCACCAGCTCCTTGGCGCCGGGATGGCCGATGCCGAGCCTGACCCTGAGATAGTCGTTGCCCACATGCTGGTCGATGTCGCGGATGCCGTTATGCCCGCCCGCGCCGCCGCCGCGCTTGACGCGGAGCTTGCCGGGGGCGAGGTCGAGCTCGTCGTAGAACACCACGAGCCGCCGCACATCCAGCTTGTAGAAGCGCAGGGCCTCGCCCACGGACTGGCCCGACCGGTTCATGAAGGTCTGGGGCTTGAGGGCGACGACCTTGTGGTCGCCGAGGCGACCTTCGGCGGCAAGGCCCGAAAACTTCTCCCGCCAGGGAGAAAAGCCATGGCGGCGGACGATCTCGTCCACCGCCATGAAGCCGACGTTGTGCCGGTTGTTGGCGTATCTGCTTCCGGGATTGCCGAGGCCCACGAAAATGAACATGGCATGCTCCCCATGCGGCGCGGGATGCGCGCCGTTATCCAATCCCGAAGCGCGCCGGGGTTATTCCTTGTCCTCGCCCTCGGCCGCCGCTTCTTCAGCTTCCTCGCTCTTCAGGCCGCTCGGGGCCTGGATGGTGGCGATGGTGAAGTCGCGGTCCTGAATGACCGGGGTCACGCCTTCGGGCAGCTTCACGGCGCTGATATGGACGGAATCGCCCACTTCAAGGCCGGTGACGTCGATGACGATATGCTCCGGAATGGCGTCGGCCGGGCAGGTGAGCTCGACCTCGTGACGGACCAGGTTAAGCACGCCGCCGCGCTTGATGCCGGGGGAGGCTTCCTGATTCACCACATGGACCGGCACGAAGATGTTGACGGTCGCATCGCGCGACAGGCGCAGGAAGTCCACATGGATCGGCCAGTCGGTCACGGGATGCAGCTGCACGTCGCGGGGCAGCACCCGTTCCTTCTTGCCCTTGATCTCGATGTCGAGGGCGCTTGACAGGAAGCCGCCGCGATTGATGAGGCGCATCAGCTCGTTGTGCGCGACGGTGATCGAGATGGGTTCCTGCTTGTTGCCGTAAATGACGGCAGGCACGCGGCCCTCGCGGCGGGCGGCACGGGCGGACCCCTTACCGACCCGTTCGCGAGGTTCGGCCTTCAGTGTCGCGATATCGGACATGAATGATCTCCTCGGAAACAAAGAAAGACGCCCCCTCCAGGGGTGGGGCGTCCCGTGAAATGCGGCACTTCCGGGCCGCAGGAGAGGTCTTATCCCCTGCGGCCCTGATTTTCAACCGAAAACCGCGCCATATGGCTCAGTGGAAGAGGACGGAGACCGAGCTTTCCTCGCTGATCCGCCGCATGGCCTCGCCGAGGAGCGGGGCGACGGTGATATAGCGGATCTTCTTGCAGGCGCGGATCGAATCGGTGGCCTTGATGCTGTCGGTGATGACGAGGCTGTCGAGGGAGGAATTCTCGATCCGCTCCAGCGCCTTGCCGGACAGGACCCCATGCGCCACATAGGCGCTGACCGAGGTCGCGCCCGCCTTGATGAGGGCGTCCGCCGCATTGCAGAGGGTGCCGGCGGTATCCACGATGTCGTCGACGAGCAGGCAGGTCTTGCCCTCGACCTCGCCGATGATGTTCATCACTTCGGATTCGCCGGGGCGCTCGCGGCGCTTGTCGATGATCGCAAGGTGCACGCCCACCTCGCCGATGCGTTTCGCATGCGCCCGGGCGCGCACCACGCCGCCGCCGTCGGGCGACACGATCATCAGCTTGTCGGGGTCGAAGCGCTCCTTGATGTCCTTCACGAGGACCGGGGCGGCGAAGAGATTGTCCGTCGGGATGTCGAAGAAGCCCTGGATCTGGCCCGCATGGAGATCCATGGTGAGCACGCGGTCGGCCCCGGCGACGGTAATGAGATTGGCCACGAGCTTGGCCGAGATCGGCGTGCGCGGGCCGGGCTTCCGGTCCTGGCGGGCATAGCCGAAATAGGGAATGACCGCGGTGATGCGCCGGGCGGAGGCCCGCTTCAGCGCGTCGATGGTGATGAGGAGCTCCATCACATGGTCGTTGGCCGGATAGGACGTGGACTGGATCACGAACACGTCCTCGCCGCGCACGTTCTCGAAGATCTCGACGAAGATCTCGTTGTCGGAGAAGCGGCGGATATCGGCCTTGACCAGGGGAAGATTCAGATAGGCCGCAATGGCCTCGGCCAAGGGCCGATTGCTGTTCCCAGCCAGAATTTTCATGGAAGAAACCTTTTCGTGCTTTCAGTCAGACACGCCCCTGAAACGCGGCGGAATTTATCAGCGGTCGCCGGGGCTGTAAACCGCCTTGGACCGTCCCCGGGGTTCGGGGCCGCCTCATCGCAAAGCGATCAGGGAGAGCTGGCGGCCGTAATCCTTCTCGCCCCTATGCGTCGCGCGGCGATAGCTGAAGAAGCGGTCGGGCGCCGCATAGGTATCCTGCCCGAGGATGCCGATCGCGCCGAGTTTCAGCGCCTGAAGCCGCGCCTCGATGAAGCCGGGGAGGTCGAACATGAAATGATCCTTCCGCTCGCCCGGGCGGAAGAAACGGTCGTAATCTGCGGCGGCCTCGAGGAAGCGGTCGCGGAAGGCGGAGTCCACCTCGTAGGACTCGGCCGCGATCGTGGGGCCCAGGGCGGCGCGGATGCGGTTGCGGCGCGCGCCCAGAGCCTCCATGGCCGCGACCGTTGCCTCAAGGACGCCGGAAAACGCGCCCTTCCAGCCCGCATGGGCCGCGCCGATGACGCGCGCCTCCGGATCCGCGAACAGCACCGGCCCGCAATCGGCGGTGAGGATTCCGAGGACGACCCCCGGCCGGTCGGTGACCAGCGCATCCGCATGGGGCCGGGCGTCGTCCGTCCAGGGCCCGGTCACCGTCGCCACCTCGCGGCCATGGACCTGATAGAGGGTGCAGAGGGGAAGGTCTTGCCCTGCAAGCGCCCGCACGGCGCGACGACGGTTTTCGGCGACGTGCGAAGGATCGTCGCCCGATCCGGGGCCGCAATTGAGGCCCTTGTAAAGTCCCTCCGACACCCCGCCCTCGCGGGTGAAGAAGCCGTGGGCGATGGAAGCCGCATCGAGAACGGGGCTTGTGAGAAATGTTGCGGTCATCAGGAAAATCCCGGTCTTGGTGGAAGCTCGGGATGGCGGATCCCGAGCACCTTGAACAATTCGCCCATCTGCCCGGCATCCGTCAGGCGGGCGAGCGCCGCCCGGATGTCGTCCGCCTTCTGCGGCGCGTTCCGCGCAAGAAGCCCGGCGCGAACCCCGATCCCGAGCTGGCTCAGGAAACGGCCCTGGGTCGTGGGCCCGTCGATGGCCGCGCCGCGGTCCGCTGCTGCGGCGGCGAGCGCCGCGAAATCCACGTGCGCCGTAAGATCCGCCATGCCGGGATCCGCCAGGGGATCCGCATATTTGTGCTGCCGCACCGCCTGAAAGGTATCCCCGTGGCCCGGCTGTACATGCCCGTAATCGATGAACAGGCCCGCGCCGCCGTGGGCCGCAACATGCCCCGCGACCTCGGCGATTGCCGCAAGGGACGCGGGCGAGATCTCGAAGATCGCGCCGTCCTCCGCCATTCGCAGCGCTTCCGGGATGAGGGTCGCCAGGGGGCTTGGCCGGGGATCGGCGACGAAGGCGAGCTTGCCCGCGTCATCCAGCCCCACCAGCCGTTCGCGCCATTCGCCCGCGACGCAGACCAGCTGATGGACGGGGAGGGCGTCGAAGAATTCGTTGGCGACCACGATCGCCGGCATGCCCTGCGCGGCATCAAGGGCGTCGCCCATGGTCGCGTGCCATGTCACGCCCTCGCCCAGGGCCTTGCGCTGCAGGCTGCGCAGGGCGGGGCTGATTTCCACCAGATGAATGCGGGCGGCCTCAACGCAGCCGGGCAGCACCTTCATCGCCGCCAGCATGTCGGCCATCAGGGTGCCGCGGCCGGGCCCGGGCTCGATCAGGGCGAAGGCTTGCGGCGCGCCCATGTCCGCCCAGGTCTGGGCGACCCAGAGCCCGATCATCTCCCCGAACATCTGGCTGATCTCGGGCGCGGTGATGAAGTCGCCCGGGCCGCCGAAGGGATCCCGCGTCATGTAATAGCCGTGGCGCTCATGCCCGAGGCACAAGGCCATGTAGCGGGCGACGGGCATGGGGCCGTCGGCCGCGATCATGCGGCGGATCTCGCCTTCAAGGGCGTTCGGCATGGGGCTTTCCGGGCACATGCTGCGGCAGCGGCGGCCGGGCGAACGCCCGCCACACCAGGAAGCCGCCGGCAAGGAAGGCGGGCAGGGACAGGATCTGGCCCATGGTCAGGCTGCCGTATATGAAGCCGATATGGGCGTCCGGCTCGCGGAGTGTCTCGACCAGGATGCGGCTCAGGCCGTAGCCGAGCAGGAACAGGCCGCCAAGAAGGCCGGGCCGCCGCCGCGCGTTCGTGAAGTGGAACAGGAGATTGAGCACCACGAACAGCAGCAGGCCCTCCATCGCCGCTTCGTATAGCTGACTGGGATGACGGGGCAGCGGCCCGCCGCCCGGGAAAACGATGCCCCAGGGCGCGTCCGTCGGGCGGCCATAAAGCTCCCCGTTGATGAAATTGGCGATGCGGCCGAGGAAGAGGCCGATGGGGGCGACGCAGGCGATGCGGTCGGTGAAGCGCAGGAAGGAGATGCCCCGGCGGCGGCAGAACCACAGCATCACCAGAATCATGCCGAGAAGGCCGCCATGGAAGGACATGCCGCCGTCCCACAGCCGCAGGGCCGCGGCGGGATTGGCGATGTAGAAATCGAGATTGTAGAACAGGACGTAGCCGAGGCGGCCGCCCCCCACCACGCCGAGCATGGCCCAGAGCACGAAGTCATCGAGATCCTCCCGCCGGCAGGGCGGATTGGGCTCGCGGATGAGCCGCGCCATGTAGGCCCAGCCGAGGATGAGGCCGCCGATATAGGCAAGGGAATACCAGCGTATGGCGAGCGGCCCGATCTCCACGAGCACCGGGTCTATGTCCGGGAAGGGCAGGGCGCCTGCCAGGGCTGTCTCAAACATTTCCGTTCCCGCCTTCGTCTGTTGTTCTGTGTGAGCCGATCCTGCACCGGATCCTGCCGGTCTTGATAGCATATCGCGCCATGCTTTTGACCGTAAAAGCGGAAGGCCGCTTGTCTTTCCGTCCCGCGCCGTGCATACCTGCCCCTGCTGCAGTGCGGAAAATGGCCGTATCCGGGCCGCTCCGCCCTTGGCAAAAGCAACACGAAAGCGCATAGTGCGCCTGAAGGGGACGGGATCGATCGCAGCGTCATCCACGCGCGAAATGCCGCAAACCCGAGGAAGATCGATGGTGCAGACACAAAGCAAGTTCTTCGACGATCTGGCGAAACTCGCGGCCGGGGCCGCGGGCACGCTTCACGGCGTCCGCTCGGAGGTCGAGGCCACGTTCCGGCAGTGGGCCGAACGCTGGGCCGCCGAGCTCGACCTCGTAAGCCGCGAGGAATTCGAGGCGGTGCGCGCCATGGCCGTCGCCGCCCGCAAGGAGAACGAGGAACTTCGCGCCCGGCTGGACGCTTTGGAACTGAAACTGGGCGGCGAAGACGGCGCCGGAACCGACATTCAGGCGGCGGCCACGGATGCGGGCGGAACGCCGCCGGAGCCGGCTTGACCCTTATTTGCCCTTGTTTCTCGGGCGGCTGCATGCCAACCTAGATATGGTGTTGAACATGCCGCAATTCGCCCATATTTGGGGCGCCAATGGCAGCTGGCCTTTACTCATCAGAGTCCTGAAACCTCATGACCACGCTTTTTCTAGATGAAGACGATCTGAACACGCCTTCGCCGCTCGATATCGTCGAAGAATTCGTCGCCGAGCAGGAATGGACGTTCGAACGTTATGGTGACGAGGAACTGACGGCGATGGTGCCGAGCTCGTGGGGCGAGCTGCATCTGCGGTATCTCTGGCGCGAGGACGCGGGGCTCCTGCAGGTGGCCGCCGTGTTCGAGGCGCGGGTGCCCCAGGCCAAGCGGGCCAAGATCTATGAAACCCTCGCCCTCATGAACGAGCGGCTGTGGATCGGCCATTTCGAGCTGTGGTCGGACGAGGGCGCGCTGATGTTCCGCCATGCCCTGCTGCTCACCGACAACGACCTGCAGACCGCGGTGCTCTGCGAGGCGGTGACCCAGGCGGCCATCAAGGAATGCGAACGCTTCTACCCGGTCTTCCATTTCGTCCTGTGGGCCGACAAGTCGCCCGAGGAAGCGGTGGAAGCCGCCATGCTGGACACCATGGGCGAGGCCTGAGGCGCGACGCCCGGGGGTCCGACGCACAGGTCTTCGGGGCCGCGTGACGCGGCCCGCCATCAGATACAATCCAGAGTCTCCCGGCCGCCGGGAACGGTCGGCTGAAGGGGACCGCAGACAAGAACGGGGCAAAGGAAACATGTCCGGTGAGGATCGCTTGACCAGTCTGGCCGCCTTCACGACCGAGCGGCCCCTTCTCCTGGTGGGCTGCGGCCGCATGGGCGGCGCGTTGCTGAAGGGCTGGATCGGGGCGGGGATCAATCCCGCAGCCGTGCTGGTGGTGGATCCCGCGGCGGCCGACGGCAGTGCCGCGCCCCAGGGCGTCAGGGTGGTGGATGCGGTCGCAAGGCTCGCCCCCGATCTCGCCCCGCGCATGATTGTCCTTGCCGTGAAGCCCCAGGTGATGGACGACGCGGTCGCAGGTCTCAAGCCCTTCACCGATCGCGGCGCCGCCGTGCTCTCCATCGCCGCGGGCAAGAGCCTCGCATATTTCAAGGGCGCCTTCGGAGCGGAAACGCCCGTCATCCGCGCCATGCCCAACACGCCCGCGGCCATCGGCAAGGGCATCACCGCCGCCGTCGCCAATGCCCAAACGGATGACGCGACGCGGCAGCTCGGCGAGCTGCTGCTCGGCACCGTCGGCGCCTTCGTCTGGCTCGACGAGGAGAAGCACATGGATGCGGTGACCGCCGTCTCGGGCAGCGGCCCCGCCTATGTGTTCTACCTCACCGAATGCCTCGCGAGCGCCGGGGCGGCCGCCGGCCTGCCGCCGGAACTGAGCCACACGCTCGCCCTTCATACGGTGGTGGGCGCAGGCGCCCTGCTTGCCGAAGGCGACCGCGCCCCGGACGAGCTCCGCGAGGCGGTCACCAGCCCTGCCGGGACCACCGCCGCCGCCCTCGACGTGCTGATGAGCGAGAAGGGGCTTTCGGCCCTCATGCGCAAGGCGGTCGCCGCCGCCGCCAAGCGTTCCCGCGAACTGTCGCGCTGAGCCTGTCCGTCACGCTTCGGCGTCGTCCGGCGTCTCCTTGCGCGGAAGCGTCACCAGGATGCGATCGATGCGGCGGCCGTCCATGTCCACCACTTCAAGGGTCACGTCCGGGAAGGCCTGACGCTCGCCCACCCGCGGCAGATGGCCGAAGCGGTGCAGCACCAGCCCCGCCATGGTGGTGAAGTCGCCGTCCTGGCGCAGGTCGCGCGCCCCCGTCCGGTCCTCGAACTCGTCCACGGGATAGGTGCCGTCCACGAGCCAGGATCCGTCCTCCCGCATCATCAGCCTTTCCTCGTCCGGCTCGTCGGCCCCGGGGAATTCGCCCGCAATGGCCTCCAGCACGTCGGTGAGGGTCACGAGCCCTTCGGTGCCCCCGAACTCGTCCACCACGATGGCGACCTGGGTGCCGCCCGTGCGGAACAGGTCGAGCAGGCGCAGGACCGGCAGATTGTCGTGGATCGCGAGCGGCGGCTCCATGATCTCCTCCACAAGGAGCGGGCGGGAGCCCAGATGCGCCTTCCACAGGTCGCGCGTATGGATGACCCCGACCACATTGTCGATGCTGCCGTCGCAGACGGGATACTGGGAGAAGCGCAAGCTGTCGAGCCGCTCGCGCAAGCCGTCGCGCGTGTCGTTGCGGTCGATCCAGACGATCTCCCGCCGCGGGGTCATGATGGCGCGCACCTTGCGGTCGGCCATGCGCAGGACGCCGTCGATCATCTCCCGCTCCTGCGGCGCGAAGACGCCCGCGCGGGTGCCTTCGGCGATCATGGAGCGCACCTCGTCCTCGCTCACCACATCGCCGCGCGCCTGATCGAGGCGGAGAAGGGCAAGAAGCGCCTCGGTCGCCGCCTTGAGCAGCCAGACGAGGGGCGACGCCGCGCGGGCAAGGAGCTGCATGGGCCGGGCGACGAGGGCGGCGATGCGTTCGGGATTGTTGAGGGCGATCCGCTTGGGCACCAGCTCGCCGATGATGACGGAGGCGAAGGTGATGAGCAGCACGACGATGGCGACCCCCACCGCCGGGCCGTTGGGCGCGATCCAGTCGATGCGGTTGAGGATGGCGCCCAGGCGATCGGCGAGCCGCGCGCCGCTCGATGCGCCGGCCAGGATCCCGATCAGGGTGATGCCGATCTGGACGCTGGCGAGAAAGCGGCTCGGGTCCGCGATGAGCTTCAGCGCCGTGGTCGCGCCCCGGCTGCCGCGGGACGCGATTTCCTGCAGCCGCGCCCGGCGCGACGAGACGATCGCGAGCTCCGACATGGCGAAGAGGCCATTGAGCACCAGCAACAACAGAATAATGAGGATTTCGATCAAAACCATCGAAGCTGCGCCGACGTTGTTAACCTTTTGAGGGCCGTCCGGCCGAGGGACAGTCTATGCCGCTTTGCCGCGCAATGACAGGACCCGAGACAGGGCGCGGCGGCCCGCATATGCGCATAACAGACCAGCGGGCTGGGGGACGAGCATCCTGAGGCGCCAATCTCATCACGAAGAGGTGACATGATGGTGGAAGATCGCAAGGAAGAATTCGCAACCCAGGGCCAGATGGGCGAGCGCGGCGGCCGGATGAAGACGGGACAGCAGGAAGCGAAGCATGCCTCCGCCGCCGGAGACGAAAGCCGCATGCAGCCCGATGTGGGTGAGAAGGCCCATATGGGCGTCGGGCGGAGCGGCAGCGAGGGCGCGACGCCGTCCCGCATGTCGTCGGTGAGTCCGCTTGATCCATGGGGCGGCTTCCGCTCCGAGATGGAGCGCATGTTCGAGAGCTTCCTCGGCTCCATGACGCCGTTTTCGGCTTTCTCCCGGCCGGCCTTC
Source organism: uncultured Sphingomonadales bacterium (assembly GCA_964508185.1). Lineage (GTDB taxonomy): Bacteria > Pseudomonadota > Alphaproteobacteria > Sphingomonadales > Govanellaceae > CAZDSS01. The sequence goes on along the minus strand of CAZDSS010000041.1, from coordinate 8,105 downwards.
GGCGCGTTCGGGTCGGGCTTCATGATGCCCCAGGTGGACGTGACCGAGCGCGACGACGCCGTGGAGATCACGGCCGAGCTGCCGGGCATGCGCGAGGAGGATATCGAGCTCACGTTGCGCGACGGCATCCTTACCATAAGCGGCGAGAAGCGGCAGGAGCGGAAGGAAGGGGAGGGCGGCAACATCCATTTCTCCGAACGGCGCTACGGCCGCTTCGAGCGGTCCTTCCGCGTGCCGGACAATGTGCAGCCCGACGCCTGCAAGGCGAGCTTCGAGAACGGCGTCCTCCATGTGGTGCTCCCGAAGCGCGGGGAGACGAGCGACAGGTCCCGCCGCATTCCCATCGGTCGCAGGTAACTTGCAAGGAGAAGCAGCATGGCCATCAAGCGCAAGGATCCGGGCGCCGAGGAGCAGGGCACGAGCGGCGTGGGCGGCGCCGTGTCTGCAGGCGGCAGCAAGCCCGCGGGCGGAGTCGGACGCTCGGGCGGGGAGGAGGCGCGGTCCGGTGCCGAGCGCCCGCCTGCTCAGCAGGGGCAAAAGGAAAGCCCTGGTGCTCACGGCAAGCAACAGGGCGGCAGGACCGGTCCCGCCGGGCAGCAGAACCCGGGCAAATGACGGCGGGCGTCAGCTGGTGACGAATTCCTGTATGGTCGCCCGGTGATCCTCGTCGATGAGGCCGAGGAGCACGCGCCAGAAGCCGGCAACCGCCTCCGCCCCCGATTCCCTGTAGGCGCGGGCCATGCGCTCGCGCTGCAGGCTCGCGAGCTTGTTCTCCAGCTCCCGCCCCTTGTCGGTGAGGTAGAGGAGGCGCTGGCGGCGGTCCTCCGTCCCCTTTTCCTGGCGGATATAGCCTTCGGCCACCAGCGTGCCGAGCACGCGGGACAGGCTCTGCTTGGTGATGCTGAGGATCTGCAGAAGGTCGGCCACCGCCATGCCGGGCCGACGCCCCACGAAATGGATCACCCGGTGGTGGGCGCGCCCGAAGCCGTATTCCGCCAGCACCTCGTCCGGGTCGGACACCAGGTCGCGATAGGCGAAATACAGAAGCTCGATGCCCTTGCGGAGTTCCTCGTCTCGCAGAAACTGCGCCGGCGCAAAAGTTTTTAGGTCAGCCATATTGACTTATCTACGCTATAATGGTACCCATCTCAACCCAATAATGCGAAACGCGTCGCATTCTTCCAGCACTGATTTGGCAGCAGCGAATGGGCTCCCGCCAGTTGATGCCGGGGGGTGATGGTTCCGCTAAGATGCCTGATTTCATCACTTCGTAGAACCCGAGAGGACAATTATGAGCATCCTGCCCTTTGATGATCGCGATGGCTTCATCTGGTTTGACGGCAAACTGGTACCCTGGCGCGAGGCGAAGGTGCATGTGCTGACCCACGCCCTGCATTATGCAAGCTGCGTGTTCGAAGGCCAGCGCGCCTATGGCGGCAAGGTCTTCAAGCTCGCCGAGCATACGGAGCGCCTGTTCGAGTCGGCGCGCATTCTCGACTTCGAGATTCCCTACAGCCAGGACGAGATCAACAAGGCGGCGCAGGAAGTGCTCAAGGCCAACAATCTGGTGGACGCCTATCTCCGCCCCGTTGCCTGGCGCGGCCCGGAGCAGATGGGCGTTGCGGCCCAGGCGACCAAGGTTCACGTGGCCGTCGCCACCTGGGCCTGGCCGGCCTATTTCTCGCCCGAAGCCAAGCTCAAGGGGCTGCGGCTCGACATCTCCCAGTGGAAGCGTCCGGCGCCCGATTGCGCCCCGACCCGCAGCAAGGCCGCGGGCCTCTACATGATCTGCACGCTTTCGAAGCATGCGGCCGAGCGCAAGGGCTATGACGACGCCCTGATGCTCGACTATCGCGGCCAGGTGGCGGAAGCGACCGGCGCCAACATCTTCTTCGTGAAGGACGGGGCGATCCACACGCCGAAGCCCGACTGCTTCCTCGACGGCATCACCCGCCGCACGGTGATCGACCTTGCCCGCAAGCGCGGCTTCGAGGTCATCGAGCGGGCGATCATGCCGGAAGAGATGGAGGGCTTCGAACAGGCCTTCCTCACCGGCACCGCCGCCGAGGTGACGCCGCTGTCCGAGATCGGCCCCTATCGCTTCGAAGTGGGCGCCATCGCACAGACCCTGATGAAGGACTACGACGACCTTGTGAACAATCGTCAGGTCTGATCGGCAGACCCACAGGATAAACCCGGATGCTCCGCGCGGGGCATCCGGGTTTTTTGTTGCGGCGGCGGGATCAGGCCGGGACCACCGCCGTCGCCTCGATCTCCACCATGAATTCGGGAAGCGCGAGAGCCGCGACCCCGATCACCGAATTGGCCGGGAGATTTTCGCCGAAGCAGGCCGTCAGGCATTCGCCGATGATCGGCAGATAATCGGTGTTGTAGTTGGGGACGAAGATCGTCAGCCGCGTGACGTCCGCAAGCCCCGCGCCCGCGGCCTTCAGGGCCCGCTCCACATTGGCAAGCGTTGCCGTCATCTGGGTGCGGAAGTCGCCCGGCCCCTGGATGCCGCAATCCTTGTCCCAGGCCGTCTGGCCGGCGCAGAAGATCAGGCGCTGTCCCGTGGCGGACACCACCTGGGAAAAGCCGTAGGGGCGGCTGTCGAACAGGTCGGGCGGGCTGATGCGGTCATGGGCCATGGCAATCCTCCTCCTCCAAAGATCGGGGCCGAAAACCGGTATGGCGATGCCCTTCGGGCGTCGCGCTATGTCGTCCAGCGCCGGGCGGCTTCATCGTCGCTCGCCCGCGCCTCCACCCAGCGGGCGGAATCCCCCGCGGCCTCCTTCTTCCAGAAGGGTGCGCGGGTCTTCAGGAAATCCATGATGAAGCTCGCTGCCGCGAACGCCTCGCCCCGGTGGGCGGCGGCGGTCGCCACCAGCACGATGGGTTCTCCGGGCGCAAGGCGACCATGGCGGTGGATGACGAGCGCATCCAGAAGCTTCCAGCGCGACCGGGCCTCCTCCAGGATCGCGCCGATCTCCCGCTCCGCCATGCCGGGATAATGTTCGAGGGTGAGCGTGTAGCGGTCCGCATCCCCGGGCGCGCGCACCCGGCCGAGGAAGGTGACGACAGCGCCTGCGCCCGTTCCCTGCGCCGCCTCGAACGCGGCGAATTCGGCGGCGGGATCGAAGGCGTCAGGGGTGATGCGGACGATCATGGCGCGCCATGCCTCACGCGCGCCCGCCGGTCACCGGCGGGAAGAAGGCGACCTCGTCGCCGTCGGCCACGGGATGGCGCAAATCCACATGGACCTGATTGACGGCGGCGCGCAGCTTGTCCGTATCGGCGAAGGTCTCGTCATAGACTCCGCCGCGGCTGCGCAGGGTGTCGAGGAGCCCCTCGACCGTCGCGGGTTGGGGCAGGGGGATCTCCTCCTCGCCGCGGCCGATGCGCTCCCTGAGCCAGGCGAAATAGAGGACGGTCACCATGTCATGTGCCGCATGCCGACGCGCATATGGTCATAGCCCGTATAGATGGTGAGGATCGCGGCGATCCACAGAAGGGCCGTGCCGATCTCCGCCGCCGGCAGGCCCCAGGGCGCGGCCTTGTGCAGGATGAGGAAGGAGAGGGCGAAGATCTGCGCCGTCGTCTTCCATTTGGAGAGGCGGGTCACCGGCACGCTCACCTGCAGCTCCGCCAGAAATTCGCGGAGGCCCGAGACCAGGATCTCCCGGCACAGGATGACGACGGCGGCGAGGATCGCGAGCCCCTCGATCCGCCGGGTCGCCACCAGCATGACGATGGCGGTCGCAACCAGCAGCTTGTCGGCGATGGGGTCAAGAAAGCGGCCCATGGCGGAGACCAGATTCTGGCTTCGCGCCACATAGCCGTCGAAGAAATCGGTGATCCCCGCCGCGACGAAGAGCCCCAGCGCAATCCAGTTCCCGATGGGCGGGTCGATATAGAACGCGCCGATGAAGACCGGGATCACCACGATGCGCGAAAGCGTCAGAATGTTGGGGAGATGAAAGGTCATGAGCGAATAATCGCAACCATTTGTGACTCAAGGGCTCTCCCAGCCAAGATTGGTCCGTCGCCGGTGCGGGGTCAAGCCCCGTGTCAATGGCTTTCGTGGAAGTGGTTGTAGATCACCCGGGCGGTGGCGCGGTTGATCCCCGGAACTTCCTCGAGATCGGCGATGGCCGCGGAAGCGACCGCCTGAGCCGAGCCGAAATGGAGGAGCAGCGCGCGTTTCCGCCGCGGCCCGATGCCCGGCACGTCGTCGAGGATGGAGCGGCGCGTATCCTTCGCCCGGCGCGCCCGGTGGCCGCCGATCGCAAAGCGGTGGGCCTCGTCGCGCAGCCGCTGCACGTAATAAAGGACGGGGCTTCCCGGCGGCAGCTTGAAGGGCGCGCGGCCGGGGAGATAGAAATCCTCCCGCCCCGCATTCCGGTCCGGCCCCTTGGCGATGGCCGCGATGGGAATGTCGCCGACGCCAAGCTGCGCCATCACCTCGCGCACCGCGTTCAACTGGCCGAGGCCGCCGTCGATCAG
>CAZDSS010000041.1:0-3577 GCA_964508185.1 uncultured Sphingomonadales bacterium | reverse complement strand
CATCACCTCACGCATCATGCCGTAGTCGTCGCCGGGCGTGATCTCTTCCGAGCGGATGTTGAACTTGCGGTACTGGTTCTTCTCGAAGCCCTCGGGCCCGGCGACGATCATGGCGCCGAGCGCCCGGGTGCCCGAGATGTGGCTGTTGTCATAGACCTCGATCCGCCGCGGCGGGGCATCGAGCCCGAACAGCTCGGCGAGTTTTTCGAGAAGCGCCGCCTGGGTCGAGGATTCCGCAAGCTTCCGCTCCAGAGCCACCTGGGCGTTGCGCTCGGCGGTTCTGAGCAGGCCGCGGCGCTCGCTGCGCTTGGGCTGGACGATGCGGATCCGCCGCCCGGTCTTGAGGGACAGGGCTTCCTCCAGAAGCGCCTGCTCGGCGACCGTGTGGTTGACCAGGATTTCCCGCGGCGGCGTCTTGTCGTCATAGAACTGGCCGATGAAGGCGGCGAGGATCTCGTCGAGCCCTTCCGCCTTGTCATGACGCGGGAAGAAGGCGCGGTCGCCCCAGTTCTGGCCGTTTCGGAAGAAGAAGACCTGAACGCAGGTCTGCCCCGCCGCCTGATAGGCCGCGATCGCGTCCATGTCGCCAAGGCGGCTGCTGCTGATTTCCTGGGTCGATTGCACCAGGCTCAGGGCCTGCAGGCGGTCGCGATAGATGGCCGCGGTCTCGAAATCGAGGGCGTCGCTCGCCTCCAGCATCCGTTTTGACAGCATGTCCTTGACGCCCTGGCTGCGGCCGGCGAGGAAATCCCGCGCCTGGCCGACGAGGGCCGCGTAATCCGCCGCCGAGATGCGCTCGACGCAGGGGGCCGAGCAGCGCTTGATCTGGAAAAGGAGGCAGGGCCGGCTGCGGCTCGCGAACACGCTGTCGCTGCAGGTGCGAAGGAGGAAGGCACGCTGCAGGATGTTGAGGGTCTTGTTCACCGCCCCGGCGGAGGCGAAGGGGCCGAAATATTCGGCGTCATCCGTCCGCGCCCCGCGATGCTTCATGATCTGCGGGAAGGGGTGGGAGGTGTCCAGCCGCACATAGGGGAAGGCCTTGTCGTCCTTCAGGAGGATGTTGTAGTGCGGGCGGAAGCGCTTGATGAGGTTCGCTTCCAAAAGAAGCGCCTCCACCTCCGTATGGGTCGTCACCACCACGAGGGACCGGGTGTTCGACACCATGCGCAGGATGCGCTGCGAAAGATTGCCCGGAATGGTGTAGGAGGTGAGCCGCGCCTTGAGGTTCTTGGCCTTGCCGACATAAAGGACGTTCCCGCGCTCATCCAGCATGCGATAGACGCCGGGCATGGTCGGCATGGTGCGGAGCTGTTCCTTGATGACGGCGATGCCGCGGGCAAGGGGGCGCAGCTCCGCCTGTTCCTCCTGCTCCGTCGCCTGGTCCATGTTGTGGTCGAGCTCTTCCATGTCACCTTCAGCGGCAGCAAGCGCCGCGGTTTGCCTCGGTTCCGATCGCCGTCGGATCATGCCGCGAGATTCGCGGGAAATCTATCCACGAATCCTGTGGATAACTTTGTGGGTAAGGAGCACTGAGACGCAAGTTTGCCTCGGGAACATTGGAATTCTAGCGACTTGCCCAAAAAATAGGCAACTTTTTCAAGCCTTTGAAAAAAAAGAAAAATATGAAAGTCAAGGCGACGAAAGCAAAATTCCCATCGGCAATAATGGCTATGCCGAAGGGGGTATGCGCGCGATTTTCGCTGCTGTGCACAACTCGGGTCGCGAAACTGCCGTAATCGACGCCTGAATCAACAGCTTACCGGACGGATCCGAAGCTAGTTTGGCAGCCTTTCGATCTCAACCCCGACACTGGCCGTGTCCGCCACCGCCTCGAGCTTCTCGACCCGGATGCGGGCGCCCCTGATGCGCCGGTCCTGCAGGAGCATGTCGGCGATGCGTTCGGCGAGCGTCTCCACCAGATGGATATGGCCCGACTGGACGAGGGTGCGGATCTTGCGCACCACCTGGTCGTAGCACACCACCGTGCTGAGGTCGCCGTCCACGACCGAGAGGGATTCGTCCACCGACAGGTCCACATTGATGCGGATCTTCTGCTGGCGGCCCTTTTCCTCGTCATAGACGCCGATGGACGCGGGCAGCGTCAGGTCACGCACGAAGACATGACGGATCGAACGCCGGGCGTCGGCGATCTTCAGGGGTTGCACGTTGCTGATGTCCATGGGCTGCTTCGGTCTCTGCGGCGGGCTCATTCGTCGACGAGCGCGTCCGGGGTTTGCCAGGCAAGATGCTGGCCTCCATCCAGTGCAATCATTTGGCCCGTCATGGACGGGGATTCAAGAATAAAGCGCACGGCGGCGCAGATTTCCGACAGCTGCGCCTGCCGCTTGAGCGGCACGGCGGCGACCTGGGCGGCGAAGCCTTCCTCCGACTGGCGGTAGCTCGGCAGCACCGGGCCAGGCCCGATGGCGTTGACCCGGATGCGCGGGGCGAGGGCCTGGGCCATGGTCTGGGTCAGCGCCCAGAGCCCGGCCTTGGACAGCGTGTAGGAGAAGAATTTGGGCGTGAGCCGCCACACCCGCTGGTCGATGATGTTGACGATGTTCCCGGGCTTCCCCGGAGCGAGCGCCGCGGCGAAGGTCTGCGCCAGCAGGAAAGGCGCGCGCAGATTGACATTGAGGTGCAGATCCCAGCTTTCCCGGGTCACGGTCTCGAACCGGTCATCCTCGAAGACGGACGCATTGTTGACGAGAACGTCGAGCGGCCCCACGGCGTCCGCTGCCTGCCGCACCAGACCGGCGACCGCCGCCTCGTCGCCAAGCTCGGCCATCACCACCGCGGCGCGGCCGCCCGAGCGGCGGATTTCCTCCGCAAGCCTGTGGCCCTCATCGGCCGAACGGTTGCAATGGATGGCGACCGCATATCCATGGTCGGCGAGATCCCGGGCGATGGCCCGGCCGACCCGCCGCGCGGCGCCGGTGACAAGCGCCGCGCCCCGCATTTCCTGATCTCTCTGCGACAAATCGAGACCCCCTCAAAGACTTGCAAGCGCGCCGAGCATGGCGGCTGCGGCCCGTTTTCGCAAGGGCCGGACCCTCAATAGGGCACGGTCTTGCCCTTCTTGACCCGCGTGCCCGCGCGACCCGCGGCGGACCGGCCCTTGGGCCGCGCCTTGATCCCGGCGGCGGCAAGGGGCGGGAGCGACGTGGGGATGCCGAGCTCGCGTTCCTCGAGCCGCCGGATCTCGTCGCGAAGCCGCGCCGCTTCCTCGAACTCCAGATTGGCGGCCGCTTCCCGCATCTGTTTCTCGAGCGCGGCGATATGGGTCTTGAGATTGTGGCCCACGAGATGGGGGGTGGCGTCGTCGCCGGTATCCACCGTGTAATGGTCGCGCTCGGCGAGGCTGCCCAGAATGTCGCCGATGGCCTTCTTGACGCTTTCCGGCGTGATGCCGTGCTCGGCGTTGTAGGCGAGCTGCTTGGCGCGGCGGCGCTCGGTCTCTTCCAGCGCCGCCTTGAGGCTGTCGGTCATCCTGTCGGCGTAAAGCACCACCTTGCCGTCGACATTGCGCGCCGCGCGGCCGATGGTCTGGATGAGCGACGTGGTGGAGCGGAGGAAG